>CACAEM010000015.1 GCA_902531455.1 uncultured Pelagibacteraceae bacterium
AGTGCATTCATTTGGCCAGCCATTTTTTGCATTGCTATAACTTTACCAGCTCCCATTTGACCTGCTATACCTGATAAAGCTGCCATTTCTTCAGGTGAAAAATCTTTACCAAAATCAATTCCTGTCATATCAAGCGCATTAGGATCGGGTATTGCACCTAGTGCCATATCAGTGACACCCTCAACAAGAGACATTGCCTGGACTGCAGAAGTTATGTCACCCTTTTCTATGCTTTCAGCTGCAAATTTCATAGCCGTCTCCGCTTGTTGTATTGATACGTCTAATACTTTACCTATTTCCGATTTTGCAGTACCGAGTGCATCAGTTGCACCAGCAATATTTTTCACTACTTTATCCGCATCTGATGCTAATTGGTCAGCTGCGGCTTTTGCTGAACTACCTGCCGCTTCAGAAATATTTGACATTGAAGAAATATCATTTGCATAAGCAATTGTTTTTAAAAATAAAAAAAATAATAAAAGAAATTTAAAAAAAAATTGACATCTCATTATTTTGTTTCCTCAATTTTTTTTTGAGCTTGTATAGTTGCTGCTCTCTGTGCATTTACTTTTGCTGTGGCTATTTGTTTTTTTAAATTTGCAAGAACTGCCGCTCTCTCTGAAATTTCAGGATCAATTTTAGCTTTTTTTTTCTTTTTCTTTTTATTTTTTTTATGAGCTGCCTTTAGCATTTTTCCAGTAGCCCAAAATTTTAACACTGCTTCAGAGGACTTTGCTTTTGGAGAAATATTCAAACTCATTCTCATTGCCTCTCTTCCTTTTTTTATACCTTCTAAAGTTTCAACTTTTGCTTTTTTATCATTTAACATTTCATTAAATAAAGCCTCAAAATAAGCCATATCTCTAATCATAAGATGTTGATATTTGTTCAAAGAACTCTTTCCTTTTACAAATCTTTTGTACACCATTCTACCAGCCTCTTTTTGTCTTAATTTACTTGTAGTCATTGACTCGTGAAACATTTTTTCTGGGTATTTGATTTCCTCGTAAATAAAAGCCTCTGGTCTTTCGCTTTCAGGCCATTCTTTTAAAGTTTCAAATTTTTTGCAATAGAGACAATCTTTTTCATCTTTATCTTTTTTTTCATCTGCCTGTAATGATGTTAAATTAATAAAAAAAATTAATAATAATAAATTTATGAACTTGAAGATTAATTTCGTACCAAGTATTGTATATCTCATTTATATACTCCTGTGACAAGTTGTAACATAAAGACATATTAATTAAAGTAATTGGAATCATTATTTTTCAAGAAAAAAAATTGATATTAAAGTGTAAGTTGTAATGAAAAATTAATTTATTTTTTTAGACTTTTTTCAAAAAACTTAAAGCAGCTCCAACTGTAGTTAAAAATCCAGCTAACGGCAAGATTGCAACTGCGTATTTTTTTGGCATATAATTCTCTTTGAACTCAATACCTTGCATACTAATTTCAAAATACCACATCTCCCAATACTTACCTCGCATACCCTCTACAAGTTCAATTCCATAAATAATTAAGACTACACCAATTATCATAATCATAATTTTCCAGAACTGGCGTATGTATAAAGAAACTCTTTCTGGTAATTTTTCGTAAATTAAATTTAAAGCTACGTGTTCGTTATCTCTAGCTGTCAGAGAAAGAGCTATAAACATTAACCAAATATTACTTAATACTGTTAGCAAATCACCCCAGACTGGAGGGTTATTAAAAACATATCTCATTGTAACATTGTAAAGAGTGAAACCAACCATAGCAGCCAACAAAAGTGAGCACATAGCTTCTAACATACGATGGATAAAACGGTCAATATTGTTTAAAAATTTTAACATTTTATTAATTGCTCAATAAGTTTGGAAGAAACATTGTTAATTCTGGTACAACAAGAATAAAAAATAAAAGTAAAAACAATCCAATCAGATAAGGAATTAATGCGATAGCAACCTTTTCAAGACGGACTTGTGCTATTGTTGCAGACGTAAAATAAGCAACACCAACTGGTGGAGTTACTGATCCTATTAAGAAACCAACTATTACAACCATAGCTGCTTGCACCTCTGGAAAACCAGCTTGAGACATAACATTCACAAGCACTGGGCCAACTATAATAATATTAACTGCTGAGTCCATTACCGTACCAAGAAGAAAGATGAATAATATCAAAGCTAAAATAAATAATATAGGTGAGTCTGCTAATCCTAAAAGCCAGGTTTCGAGATCACCAATTGCACCAAGAGAAGTAAGCAACCAGCTGAAAGGTCCCGAAGCGGCTATAATAATAAAAACCATTGCTGAATTACGGAATGCCCGACGAAAAGCGCCAGTACAATCTTTCCATTTGATAGTTCGATAAACAAATACACCTGTAAATAGAGCAACCAATGCAGTGATGGCTCCAGCCTCAACAACTGATGCTACACCTCCCATTACTGAACCCACTAAAACTAAAGGAATTAAAAGGGCGAATGAAGATCGATATAATTCTTTACCAGCTCTACTTACCGAGAATGGTTGATCACTACGCTCGAAGTTATATTTAACTGCGAAGTAATGATTGATTACCATTATCACAACTCCAATCAAGATACCTGGAACAATCCCTGCAGCAAATAAAGATGCAATCGAAATCTCAGTTGCGTTAGCAAGGACAATCATCATGATACTAGGTGGAATGATCCCTCCTATAGTGGAACTTACTCCTGTAACTGCAGCTGAAAAGGCAGCAGGATATCCTGCCTTCTTCATTGCTGGTAAAACTAATGCTCCTACTGTAGCGGTATCTGCTACGACAGAACCATTCATACCAGCAAAAAACATACTCACAAGTACATTTACTTGAGCCAACCCTCCTCGTATACGTCCAATTAATGCCCTACTCAAAGCAACTAAACGGTCTGTAATAGTGGCACTTGTCATTAATTCACCCGTCAACATAAAAAATGCAATTGCAGTCAATGGAACTGAGTCAATAGCGGTAAACATTTGACTAGGAATTAAAACAAGAGGAACAGCATCAGTTAATAGAATATAAACAAATGGTATTAGTATTAATATAAAGCCAATAGGAGCTCCTAATAAAATTAAAAAAAGGAGTACTACGAGTAAAATAATACTTTCCATAAATATTTATAAGTTATGATGTGTTTTAGGTAAAGATCATCTAGCTCTAATAATTTAGCTAAATGATCTTTACACTATTTTTTTTGAACGATTTACAAAGCTCCAGCTGCCTCTAACTGAGCTACAAATCCATCCATGCCTTGTTCCATAAGAACTCTTTTGGCTACTTCTGGTTCAAAAGTACCTTTAGCGTCTAACCAGGCACCAATAGCACCTGCTCTCCACTTAGTCATTTCCGCCTCTGTTGGTACATACCATTCTTTAGCAGAAGCTTTAATTGCATCTTCACCATTCTTAATCCAGGCGTTGTCCAACTCGTTTACTTTTTCTCCATAAGCATCAGCTGCCTTGTGTAACCATTTTCTCTGTTGATCAGACAATGTATTATATTGTTTTGCATCCATCGCCAGAATGTTTCCTGACCACATTCCTCCAATCTCTGTGAAATACTTAGCAACTTCATGAAGTTTTGCTACATGCTGCCAAGGCGATGCTACATACTGGCCTTCAACTACACCCGACTGTAGACCTTGATATAATTGGCTCCAGTCATAAGGGGTTGGTGTTGCACCCCAATTTTTAACTAGCATGAACTCAACTGGACTTTTTGTAGTACGCCATTTCAGTCCCTTCATATCATCAGGTTCATGAACTGGTTTAGTTGCATTTCCAAGTTGTCTAAACCCACCACTTGAATATACAGAAAGGCAAATATGACCGGCATTTTCAAGTGCAAGTTTACACTGTCTTTCGGCTAACCATTCATCAGATATTCTTTTTGCATCTTCCAGTGATTTGAAAATGAAAGGCAAATCAAAAATTGCTAACTCTGGTCCAAAGTTACCGTAGTTTGCAGTAGAACTAGTCCATAGAGCTATAAGTCCTTGGTTGGCTTGTTCACCACATTTTTGCTCTGCACATAGGCTTCTTTGATAATGCGGCTCGATTTTCATTTTACCACCAGATGCTTTTTCCATAGCTGGTATAAGCGCTTGGTCTATAGCATCTCCAATTGGCATCCCTAATCTACCAGTTGTCCCAAGCTTAAGAGTTATCTCTGCATAAGCAGCTTGGGCAAAGAAAGCGACCGCAATCAATGTAAGTAGTGACTTACAAATTTTTTTAATAAACATAAAATTTCCTTTTAATTAATTGAATTATTAATATTTAAATTCAAATTTAGCAGGAAGTAAAACAAAAAAGAAAATTTTATTATCAAAATGGGTTTGCAATCAAAAGTTGTACTAATAATTGTTAGTTAATCTATTTATTTTAGTCTAAAGGTGCCTTAGATTTAAAATTTAGAAATTTAATAAAACATAATTTATAGAAAGAAATTTATGAGCTCAGAAAACAAATATAAAACAATATCAAGTAAACTTAAATTTGAGGGAAGAGCATTCATTAATGGTAAATATGTAAATGCTATTGATGGTAAAAAGTTTGAAACAATCAATCCAGCGACCGGTAAAAAGTTATGTGCTGTTGCAAGATGTAATCATAAAGATGTTGATTTGGCAGTAAAAGTTTCAAGAAAAGCTTTTAATAGTGGAGTTTGGTCTAAAAGTTCACCTGAACATAGAAAAGATGTTTTGTTGAAATTTGCCGAATTACTTAGAAAACATGGTGATGAAAATTCAGTTTTAGAATGTATAGATACAGGTAAACTTATCGCTGACTGTATTAATGAAGTTGCAAATGATGCGCCAATGCATTTTCAGTGGTATGGAGAATTAATTGATAAAGTATTTGGAAAAGTTGGTCCAACAGAACCATCCATAACTAGTTTAATTGTTAAAGAACCGATCGGAGTAGTTGCTGGAATTGTACCCTGGAACTTTCCTTTAATGATGGCAGTATGGAAAATGGCGCCAGCTCTTGCAGCTGGTTGCTCAGTTATAATTAAACCAGCAGAAGATACGCCTCTTACAGCAATTAGAGTTGCTCAAATTGGAAAAGAGGCTGGAATACCAGATGGAGTTTTGAATGTTCTACCTGGTTATGGTGATGTTGGCGAGGCTCTAGGTCGACACAAAGATGTTGATGCAGTTTCTTTCACAGGTTCAACGGAAGTTGGTGGTTATTTTTTAAAATACTCAAGCGAAAGTAATTTAAAACCTGTTGCATTAGAGATGGGGGGGAAAAGTCCGTTTATAGTTTTAGAAGATGCTAAAATTACAGATGATTTAATTGATAATGCTATGAATTCTGCATTTTGGAATGGTGGACAAAACTGCTCAGCAAATATGAGACAGATAGTTCATAAAAAAGTTAAAGATGAATTTTTAGACAAAATAATTAAAAAAGTTAAAAAGCTGAAAGTAGGAGATCCATTAAATTTAAAATCAAATATGGGATCTATGATTTCAAAAGGACATTTGCAAACCGTTGATGGATATATCCAAAAAGGAATAGATGAAGGAGCAAAACTTTTATCTGGAGGAGTTTCAAGTAAAAAGCAAAAAGGGTTTTATGCAAAACCAACACTATTTGATGGATTAAAAGAAAATATGACCATCGCTCAAGAGGAAATTTTTGGACCGGTGCTTGGTGTTTTAACAGTTAAAAATGATGAAGAGGCTTTAAAAATTGCAAGTAATTCGAAATATGGATTACACGCTAGTGTTTTTACTCAAGATATTAACAGAGCATTTCATTTAGCTAAAAGTTTGCCTTGTGGAACGGTATCAGTAAACACTTTTTCTGAGGGAGATATTAAAACTCCATTTGGAGGTTACAAGCAATCAGGTTCTCTGAGTAGAGATCAAGGTACTGAGGCTCTAAATTCGTTTCTTCAAACAAAAACAATCTGGATAAGTCATAACTAATTAATGATCAAAAAATATAAAATAAGTGTGCCTAAAGGCACACTTAATGAAATTTATAAAAAAGTAAGAAACTTTCCTTGGAGCGCTACTCAAAATATGAATGGTTGGGAATATGGAACCAACTTAAATTATCTTAAGAGCATATCTAAATACTGGATTACAAAGTATAATTGGAAAAAATTTGAAAATAAAATCAATTCATTTAATAATTATAAAACAAAAGTTGAAGATATAAACTTACATTTTATTTTTGAAAAAAGTAAAAATCCTAATTCTAAACCATTATTACTATTACATGGATGGCCAGGAAGCATAACTGAATTTTTAGATATCATTCCAAGACTTGCCCACCCAGAAAAATTTGGAGGAAAAATTGAAGATGGATTTGATGTAATTGTTCCCTCTTTACCAGGATTTGGATTTTCGTCACAAATCAAAAAGGCCTTAGGCCCAAGAAAAATAGGAAAAATATTAAATAAATTTATGGTTAAAAACTTAGGATTTAAAAATTATTTAGTACAAGGTGGCGATTGGGGAGCAACTATTGCCGGATGGATTGGTCTTGATAGTTCAAAGAATTGTAAAGGAATACATATTAATTGCTTACCCCTTAGGCATCCAAAAGGAACAAAAAATATAAAAGAGAAAAAATGGGAAAAAAAATTTAATTTTGATCAAATTATGCAAGAGGGATATAGAACTCAACAAGCTACTAAACCTCAAACCTTATCTTATGCAATGATAGATAGTCCTGTAGGAACAGCAGCATGGATTCTGGAAAAATTTCATGGTTGGTCAGATTTAAAAATGGGTAAGATTGAAAAAACATTTTCAAAAGATGAACTATTATCAAATATAATGATTTATATAATAACCAAAAGTTTTAATACTGCTTCTTGGATATATTTTGGAAGAAGAAAAGAAGGTGGAAGATCTTTTCCTAAAAATTTTAAAAAAATAAAAGTCCCTACTGCAATAGCAATTTTTCCAAAAGAAATGTTAGAATGGCCGCCAAAATCGTATGTAAGTAGAATTTTTAATGTAAAAAGATGGAATAAATTTTCAAACGGTGGTCATTTTGCAGCCTTGGAGGAACCTAATATTTTAGTCAAAGATATAAGTTCATTTTTCAATAAAGATTTAAACAAACTTTAAATGCACAAAAACAAACTTAAAAAAATAATAATTGAAATATTTAAAAAACATAAACTTTCAAAAAAACATTCACAAATATGTGCTGAAGCAATAATTAATGCAGAGTTAGTAGGTGCCCCAACCCATGGATTATCAAGATTAAAAATGTATTGTGATCGTATTAAAAAAAAACTGATTAACCCAAAACCTAAAATCAAACTAAAAAATATTTCCCAATCTGTTACCCATATAAATGCCGATGACAGCATTGGTTTCGTTGCTGCAGATTCAGCTATAAAAAAAGCCATAAAAAATGCTAAGAAAACAGGGATAGGATTGGTCGCAGTAAAAAACAGTGGCCATTACGGAATGTCGGGATATTACGCTGAACAAGCTGTAAAAAAAAACATGATAGCTTTAATATTCACTAATGCACCGCCTGCTATTGCTCCACATGGTGCTATAAAATCTTTGTTTGGCACAAACCCTATTTGCTTTGGATCGCCAACTGGTTCTAAAGTTCCATTTATATTGGATACATCTGTCTCTATGATTAATAGAGGAAAAATTAGAGTTGCATCAAGATCAAATTCAAAAATTCCTGAAGGAGTTGCTTTGGATAAATTTGGTAATCCAACAACAGATGCTAAAAAAGCACTTAAAGGTGTTCAACTTCCTATAGCTGGATTTAGAGGATCGGGACTTGCATGGATGGTCGATATATTAAGTGGTGTTTACACAGGAGGTAATCACGGTGGGAAAGTTAAAGATCCTTTTGATGATTTTTCTGGCCCACAAAATATTGGTCATTTATTTATTGTGATGAAAGCAAACTTATTTCAATCTAATTATAAAAAAAGAATAAAAGAAAACATAAAAAGAATTAAAAAACTTCCTAAATTAAAAGGACTTAAAGAAATATTATATCCAGGAGAAAACAAGTTAAGAAGATTTAAAAAAAATTACAAATCTGAGATTAAAATTCCAGATAATATCATGGAGGATATTCGTGTTCTATTGAAATAGATTAAATTGTTAACCAGCTCGTCCTAGATAATTTACCATAATAACCCCAGTTACAATTAAGCAAATACCAATCAATCCATAAAGATTAGGAACTTGATTATATTTTAATATCCCAAACAAAACTACACCCGCAACTGTTAATCCGCTATAAGTTGAGTAACTAAATGCGACAGGTATCACTGACATTGCTTTAGCCAGAGAAAACATTGTAACACTCATTAAAAGTAAGCAAGCAATAGTTGGTGTTAGTTTTGTAAAGCCATCTGAAATTTTAGCAAAACTGTTTGCCGCTATACCTGTAGTAATTCCTAAAGCTAAAATTAAATATCCTGCAAATGGTTTCATATCTTTATTATTTACTAATTATTATTTATTACAATAACTGATAATTGTTGAGAATGCCTAAATTTTTAGATTATTTCTTTGATTATAAAAGTTAAATAGATACAAAATATCCAACTACTCCTAATCCAAAAAATAGTGATACGACGATAGCTTTATTTATAAAATTTTCTTTTTTTTCTTGTTTAATCATTTTGAGTTTAAGAGCATCTACATTTACTTTTTGAGGGGTATCAATATTTACGTCACCTGTTAATTGAGAAGAAATTTCAATATTAGATGCTCTTTTTAGACTATTCAAACTCATATAAATACTATTAAAACATATATAAATTTTGATGCTATTTCCCAAGTGTCCGAAATGGGTTATTAAAATTTTTATTGATATCCAAAATGGGGTCAAAAGACTAAAATGGGTTTGTGAAAAATGATTAAAAACTCATCACAATTAAGTGAAAAAGAAATTCAAAAAGTTATTAAAGAAAATTTTGATGAAATAGCTCCCTTTTACTACAAGTTATTATCTGAGTGGACTAATTCATCATATGAAACATTTCAAGACATAGATAAGTATTTAATAATTCTTTATCTTATAAATAAAGATTTTGATTATTATATCCAAAATGGACTTGTAGAAAGTTATGATACTTTTTTCTTGTATGATAAATCATTAGAGCTAGACAGAATAAATATGATTGAAATATCAAAAAATTTAATTATTCCCAAAGAAAGTGCTAGAAGAAAAATTCTTCGCTTAGAAGAATTTGGTGTACTAAAAAAAATTGGTAAAAAGATTTATATTGATAGATCAGCTTTTAGACTGGTTCAACCTAAAAATACTCTTAGAAATTTATGCGCATTACTTTCAAAGATTGCTGAGGTATGTGAAAAAAATAAATTGATAAATCAATCTAAGCAATTTGATGAAATCTCAAATGAAATTAAAAATAATTTCACATATTGTTGGTATTTTTTTTTAGAGTTTATTTTTATTTTTACAAATAGATGGAAAAAACAAGTAGGAGATCTTGAAATATTTTCAGTTGGAATGGTTATAATGTGGCATTCACTTGTTACAAAATCTTATGAAGCTAATAGATTGAACTTTTCAAAGTGGAAAAAGAATAAAGTAATAATTCCTGAAACTGGTGTGAATACCATGTCAATTTCAGAAATAACTCATATTCCAAGACCGACTGTTGTTAGAAAATTAAATTATTTGCTTAAAAATAAATATATAAGTGTTAATAAAAAAAAGCTCTTTAATATTAACATTCAAGACAAAACATTAACTGATACTGTTAAACTGCAGGAGAAAAATGTACACTCGCTTTCTCATCTAATCTTTAAGATATTCGGGCAAATAAATATTAGGTAGATCTTCTAAGAATAAAAATCATTATAAAGCCAGTTAAATACATAATAAGAGCATATGCTGCTGTCGGTATAATATAACTAATGTCACTAAATATTTGTGTAGCTACAAATATTGCTAATGTGCCATTTTGAAGCCCACACTCAATTGAAATACACTTTCTTTGCTTTATACCAGTGGCTAATAACTTGGCTATGTAATATGCAAGTACCATCATGACAATATTAAGCACAAGAACAGCAAAACCCGCTTGTTTTAAGTAATTGAATATATTCTCTCTTTCTTCAATCCATATTGTTGCAAAAACAATTACAAATAAAACAGTTGTGATTTTCTCTATTATAGAAATATTTGAAGAAACAAAATTTTCTGCAAATTTCCTTATAATCATTCCTAAAATAACAGGCACTGTAACAACTAGAGCCATTTTTAATGCAATGCCAGTCATGGTGATATCAGAAGATATTTCTGTAACTCCCAATAAATCTGCTGATTTAAAAATAATATAAGGAACAGAAATAATACTAATCAGACTTATTATAGCAGTTAAAGAGATTGATAATGCAACATCTCCATTTGCAAATTTTGTCATTACATTTGATGTTACTCCGCCAGGAGCTGCAGCAATAATCATAACACCTACAGCAATTTCAATTGGCAAATCTAATATTAATACAACTATAAATGCAACTATTGGTAAAAGTATCAATTGACATATAAAGCCAATTATAAAATCTTTAGGATTATTGATTACTCTTAAAAAATCACGTCCCGTTAATCCTAATCCAAGACCTAACATTATAAGAGCTAGAGCGATCGGAGCTATTTTAGTAACTACTTCCACTATTTATCCTTATATCAATAATACTATATTAGTTTTTTTATTAATTTAGTATATATAAATTCAAATGCTTTCAGATAAATCAACAGTCTGTCCATTCAATTTACTAGATATTGCTCACCAAAAAAGAGGAGTCAAAGCAGCAATCGTGAATTCAGGCAAAAGACTTCCAATGCTTTCTATAATGGACTGTGTAAAAGAAAAATTGATTGTTCCTGTTTTTATAGGTGATGAAATAGAAATTAAAAAAACTGCTGAAGAGTTAAAATTCGATATCTCTGAATATGAAATAATAAATGAGCCAGTTGAAAATAACACTGCCAAAATAGCGGCAAAGCTTGCTGGTGATGGAAAAGTAAAAATAATTGTTAAAGGTCATATACACACTGACATTTTAATGAAAGAAGTTCTGTTACGAAAATATAATTTGATTGGTAAAACAAGATTGAGTCATATTTGGCATATGACTTTAGATAAAGAGGATAAACCATTAATAATAACTGATGGTGCTCTAAATGTTAATCCAAATGTTAAAACAAAAATGCATATTTTAAAAAATGTTATAGATTTTTGTCATAGAATAAAAATAGCAAGACCAAAAGTCTCAATTCTTTCTGCAACAGAAGAAGTTTTGGATAGCATGCAAAGTTCACTTGATGCTAAAGAAATATGTGAATTAGCTGAAAAAAAGAGTCTTAATGCAGATATTTTTGGACCTCTAGCATTTGATAATAGTGTATCAAAAAAATCCGCAGATATAAAAGGTATAAAAAACATAGTTGCAGGAGATGCAGATGTATTATTAGTTCCAAATGTTGAAACAGGTAACGCTCTGGTTAAAATGATGATTTATTTTATGGGAGCGTGTGCGGCAGGAGTGGTTATAGGAGGAAAAGTTCCAGTGGTAATTACTAGTAGATCAGATGATGCGACAGCAAGGCTAGCATCTATTGCGGCAGCTGTGGTAGCTTTGGATTAAATGAATATTGAAAAAAAAAATAATTAAATTAAGATTTAAGAATGGCAATAAACTATTTAAAAAAATCACCAAAGACATCTTCTACTGATGATACAAAAACAAGAGAGATTGTAGAAAATATTCTAAAAGATATAGAGAAAACAAAAGAAGAGGGATGTATCGAGTTATCAAAGAAATTTGATAAATATGAAGGCGAAGTAGTAGTAACAAGAGAAAAAATTGAACAGATTAAAAAAAATTTAGATCCTAAAACAAAAGACGACATTCAATTCTCTCATGAAAGAGTAAGGAAGTTTGCTGAAGCACAATTAAAAAATTATGGCCAAGATTTTGAGGTAGAGTTATCAGATGGATTGTTTGCTGGACAAAAATTAATTCCAGTTAATACGGCTGGATGTTATGTACCTGCAGGAAGATATGCTCATATTGCTTCTGCAGTAATGAGTGTTACTACAGCTAAAGTTGCTGGTGTTAAAAATATTATTGTTTGCAGCTCACCAAAACCTGGAGTTGGAGTTCATCCTGCCATTGTTTATACCGCTGACTTATGTGGAGCAGATGTAATAATGAATTTGGGTGGGGTTCAAGCTATTGCTGCAATGACTTATGGCCTATTTGGAAATGCTCCTGCAGATATGCTTGTTGGTCCCGGAAACCAATTTGTTGCAGAGTCAAAAAGAATTTTATTTGGCAAAGTAGGAATTGATCTATTTGCAGGTCCTACAGAAATTGCAGTTATAGCAGATGAAACAGCTGATCCAGAATTAGTTGCTTTCGATTTAGTTGGACAAGCAGAGCATGGTTACAACTCTCCTGCATGGTTATTTACTACTAGTAAATCATTAGGTGAATATGTAATGAAAAGAGTACCAGAATTAATTGCTGATTTACCAGACTTACCAAGAGAAAACTCTGGTGCAGCTTGGAAAGACTATGGAGAAGTTATTTTATGCGATACAGACGAAGAAATGGCTAAAATCAGTGATGAATATGCTCCCGAACATTTAGAGATACAAACTAAAAACCTTCAATGGTTTCATGATCGATTAAAAAACTACGGATCATTATTTATTGGAGAAGAAACTACAGTTGCTTATGGAGATAAATGTTCTGGAACAAACCATATTTTACCAACAAAAGGCGCTGGAAAATACACAGGT
>CACAEM010000016.1 GCA_902531455.1 uncultured Pelagibacteraceae bacterium
TTGGTCTGTTTTAATTCAAGTATCTTTTGGGGCTTTAACAAAGCATGTGCTAATAGCTGTACCATTATTTATTTTTAGTGGGATGGCAATGCTTAAAGGTGGAGCAGCACTTAGACTTGTAAGATTTGCAACGACTTTGGTTGGACATTGGCCTGGAGGTCTAGGTGTTGCAATGGTTATTGCGATGGGATTCTTTGCAGCATTTTGTGGATCTATATTAGCCGCAATTACTGCAGTAGGAACAATCATGATGCCCAAAATGATTGAACAAGGTTACCCTACTCCGTTTGTTGTTGTTCTTGCAGCATCTGCTGCACTTCTTGAAGCTTTAATACCTCCATCAAATGCCGCTATTTTATTTAGTGCACTGACATATGTTCCTGTCTCCAAAACATTTGCTGCAGGTGTAATACCAGGAGTTATACTTTTAATTTTAATGGTTCTATTAGTTTTGTTTAAATGTAGACATATTAGAGCTGACAAAAAAGCTACATTTAAAGAAAGATTAAGTTCTTTTATTGCAGCACTTCCAGCATTGATAACTCCAGTTATAATATTGGGTGGAATATATGCAGGTTTTTTAACTCCATCAGAGTCTGCAGCTATCGCAGGAGTTTATGCAGTTACAATAGGATTTTTAATTTATAGAGAATTAACTTTTTCATCTTTACTAAGTTGCTTAAAAGATACGGCAATAATTACTGCTGTTATATTTTCTATCATTGCTACAGCAACTTTTTTAAGTGTGGTACTTACTTACACTCAAGCACCTCAGAAAATTATAACTTACTTCACAGATATGGGCGTAAGTGTGAATTTATTTTGGATAATGTTAGGAATTATTTGTTTAATTTTAGGAACCTTTATTGAAATAGTACCAGTATTTTATTTAACTGTTCCAATATTTGCAGCATTAACACTATCTTTTGATCAAAGCTTACTCCATTTATACGTGGTTTTTGTAGCTTTTGCTGGAATAGGAATGATAACTCCACCAGTTTGTGTAGGCATATATACAGCTGCTGGCGTAATAAAAGAAAACCCTGCTAATGCATTTAAAGAAGTCCCATTATTTACAATAGTAGGAATAATTTATGGAATATTAATGATATTATTTCCTGTATTTTCAACTTGGTTGCCAAGTCTTCTTTAAAACAGTTTTTCTAAATATCCAATTACTTCTTTACTTCTTGGATCTTCGATTGCAAAACATTTTGTTAATGCAATTCCATGGTAGTCACCTAATAATTTTTTCTTTTTGCAGTTTGTATCACTTAAATCAAAAAATTTGATATTTTCAAACTCTGTCAAAAAACTTAAAGTCTTTCTTGTGTCTGCCCAATCTTTATCATGAGTAAATAATATAACCTCACCTAATTGAGACCAATTAATAAGAGATTTTTTATAGTTTCTCCAATTTATCCAACCCTGGTCTGGATTTTTTGCTTTTGCAAATTTTCCAGAAAAACCTACATGAAGAGAAATCACCCCATTTATAAGTTCAGGAAAATTTGATTTTAATACAAAAGAACCATATGCACCCGCAGAATGTCCAGATAATACAATATTATTGAAACCTTTTTTTTTAAACTCATCAATTTTTAACTTCATTACTTTATGTTTTAGATTGTCTTTATGTTTATTAATTAAAAGAATTCCATTTTTATCTTTAAGATCTAATACGCTATTTACATCTTGATTATTTTTATTGTACATTTCCCAAAATTTATCTTGGTCATTTTGAGTCCAGCCTTTTACACCAGAGCACAATTGATATGTTTTTATAGTTAAATCTTTTATTTGAGTTCCATCTAATTGATATATTACGGGAGGTATTTTACTCCATGGTCTATTACAACCATTTAATTTTTGATTACCACCCCACTGACCATGGGTATAAATTAAAATAATAGTTTTATCTTTGTCAATATTTTCATCCAAGTCATAAGGATTGCCTTTATTATCTACAAAGGAATTTAATTTGGAAACTTTTCTTAAATCTTTTTCAAATCTTGTTTCAGAAGATGCACTTGTTATAATTAATAAAAAAAATAAAATTGTATAAAAGTAAATATTATTTGCTTTGTCTAATTTCTTTTTCACAGATTTTTCTTGCTTGTTCTGGTTCAGTTTCTTTCATTAGTTTACTTTTTGCAATAACACATGCTGATATAGATTTTTGAAGACTAAATTCCTCATATTTTCCTACGCTAAAATAAAGAAAAATAATTGCTGCACCTAAGAACAAAAATAATTTATAGTTTTTATACATTAAGAAGCTTGTTTCTCTGGTAAAGAAATATCTAAATGGTAATCAGGTTCATCTCTTTGCTTTTTAAGTGCTGGTATTATTTCTTTATAGGTGTCAATCAATCCATTTTTAATTTCAGGTAACTGATCTTTTAAATGATAGTGTAATTTTTCTAAATTATAAGCTGGAACAGTTGGAAACATATGATGTACACAATGATACTCCATCTTCCAATACAAAAAGCTTAAAATTGGATTTAATTTCATATCCCTAGCTGATAGTCTATGATCTTTTACATCTCTTGCTAAACCAGCGTGTTGAGTAAAGGCAACAAACTTGTGTAATCCTTTTCCATAATAATGAGGTAATAAAAGATATAACGCTGGTAACCATGAAGATATTAATAAGGACCATGCAATTATAGAAAACCATATACCAACATAAATTCTTGATATCAAAATAGCTCTTGGTCTTGCATTTTCAGGAATACTATCAATCATAACTTTAGTTTGTATGCCAAAAGCATGTTTTATGACTTCAAAAGCTATGCTTTTTTTGAAAAATAATAATTCACCAAAAGGAATTAAATTCATTATTAATTTTTTAGGAGTATCTTTTAAATTATTATCGTACTCAATTTCATGATCATAAGGATTTTTTGTTGAATAAGTATTTCCATGGTGAACAAAATGTGTAAATCTCCATCGAGTGGGTTCAAAGTACGCCATGAAACATGAGATGTAATAAAATATTTCATTTAAAAATTTAGTCTTGAACGCTGTTTTATGACCTGTTTCATGCCAAATTGGGTTACAAAAACAAAAGATATTTCCATAAACATAAAACCAAAATACTGACCACAAGGTACCCCAAGTTAAATATGCTAAATATCCAACAATGCTTAGTAAGCTGAAATAAACACTTACATGTATTAATCCTTTGATGTCAGATTTTTTTGTGAGTTCTCTTAAGACTTCTTTATCAATATTTGGTCTGAACCACTTTTCTAATTTAACGTCCATAAATTACAGTATGAGCAAGCATCATACATATATTTATTTAACCTACCAATGATTTTTGAGGCTTCATATCACCTTTTTCAATTCCTGCTACTTCCACTGGTTTCTTCATAGCATCTCTTCTAAATGGTTCACCTAATTCTTGGTTTAAAATTACCTCTATAAATGTTGTAATTCCTTTTTTTTGATCTTCGCACGATTGCTTAATTGCTTTGGTTGTTTCTTCCATTGTTTTAACAGCAACACCTTTTAAACCACAAGCGTTAGCAACTTTGGCATAGCTAAGTTCAGGATCTAATTCTGTTCCAATAAAATTATCATCAAACCATAAAATAGAGTTTCTCTTTTCCGCTCCCCATTGGTAATTTCTAAATATTACCATTGTAATTGCAGGCCATTCTTCCCTTGCACAGGAACTCATTTCATTCATACTTATTCCAAAAGCACCGTCACCTGCAAAACCAATTACTGGTGTATCTGGACATCCTATTTTTGCTCCAAGTATAGATGGAAAACCATAACCGCAGGGTCCAAATAAACCTGGTGCTAAATATTTTCTTGGTTTTTCAAAAGTTGGATATGCATTACCAATCGCACAATTATTTCCAATATCACTAGATATAATTACATCATCTGGCATTCCAGCCTGTATTGCTCTCCAGGCTTGTCTTGGTGACATTCTATCAGAATCTCTTTCTCTAGCTTCTTTATTCCAAACTGTTCCTGGATCATCATCTTCATGATCTAAACTGGTAAGAGTTTGAAGCCATGCAGATTTTGTTTGATGAATTAAATTTTTTCTCTCATCTCTTCCATTATCGCCAGCTGTTGGTAAAAGTTTTTCTAAGATCTGTTTTGAAACCATCTTAGCATCTCCACAAATACCTACTGTTACTTTTTTTGTAAGTCCAATTCTGTCTGGATTCATGTCTACTTGAATAATAGTTGCATCTTTTGGCCAATAATCGATTCCATATCCAGGTAAAGTTGAAAAAGGATTTAATCTTGTTCCCAATGCTAAAACTACATCTGCTTTTGAAATTAATTCCATACCAGCTTTAGATCCATTGTATCCTAATGGTCCAACTGCCAAAGGATGACTTCCTGGAAAACTATCATTATGTTGATACCCATTGCATACTGGAGCATCTAATTTCTCAGCTAACTTTTTACATTCATCAATTGCATTACCAATTACTACACCTGCTCCGGATAATATAACTGGGAATTTAGCATCAGATAAAAGCTTTGCAGCCTTTTCAATTGCCTCTTTTCCTCCACCTTGTCTTTCAAATCTTACAATTGGTGGTAATTCAATATCTATTATTTGTGTCCAATAATCTCTTGGTACATTTATTTGTGCTGGTGCTGATCCCCTAAATGCTTTTTCAATCACTCTATTTAATACTTCTGCCATCCTCGAAGGATCTCTCACTTCTTCCTGATAACAAACCATATCTTTAAATAAATTCATCTGTTCTACTTCTTGAAAACCACCTTGACCCATAGTTTTATTTGCTGCTTGAGGAGTAACTAATAATAATGGTGTATGGTTCCAATAAGCTGTTTTAATTGGTGTAACTAATCCGGTTATTCCTGGCCCATTCTGAGCAATAACCATTGACATTTTTCCAGTTGCTCTTGTGTATCCATCAGCAATTAAACCACCGTTAGTCTCATGAGCAACATCCCAAAAAGTAATTCCTGCTTTAGGAAACAAATCAGATATTGCCATAAAAGCAGATCCTATTATTCCAAACGAGTGCTCAATTCCATGCATTTGAAGAACTTTTATAAACGCTTCTTCAGTTGTCATTTTAGTCATGGTTCAGCCTTTCTAATTCTTTTTTTTAATTGTCAAAGTGATTGATTAATATATAAGATTGAGCGAATTTCAAATAAAGAAATCGTCACAATGTCAGATACTGATATAATAATACATGAAGAAAAAGACAACGTTGGGGTAGTTGTTATTGAAAAAATAACCCCTGATATGGATTGCAATTGCTGGATAATGGAAAATGACAAGTCTATTTCTATTCAATCAAAAGATGAAATACCTTTGGGTCATAAGATTGCAATGGCAGATCTAAATGAAGGTGATACTATTTTGAAATATGGTCATGATATTGGAAAAGTAGTTAAAAATATTAAAAAAGGCGAACATGTGCATGTTCATAATGTAAAAACAAAAAAGTGGTAATCAATGGAAATTCCAAAAAGTTTTTTAGGATATAAAAGAGAAAATGGTCGTGCTGGAACACGTAATCACGTTATTATTCTTCCTGTGGACGATATTTCAAATGCATGTGCAGAAGCCGTAGCAAATAACATTAAAGGTACAATAGCACTACCTCACTCTTATGGACGGCTTCAATTTGGTGCAGACTTAGAGCTTCATTTTAGAACAATGATTGGAACAGGGAAGAATCCAAATGTTGCTGCCGTTGTAGTTGTAGGTATTGAACCTAAATGGACAAAAAGAATAGTAGATGCAATAGCCACTACCGGAAAACCAGTTGAAGGATTTAGTATAGAAGGCGTTGGAGATATAGATACTATTGCAAAAGTTTCAAAAAAAGCACAGGAGTTTTCAATGTGGGCATCAGAAAAACAAAGAGAGGAGTGTCCCATGAGTGATTTATGGATTTCCGTAAAATGTGGTGAATCTGATACAACATCAGGATTAGCATCAAATCCAACAGTTGGAAATCTAATGGATAAATTGGAACCTTTAGGTGTTCACTTATGTTTTGGTGAAACTTCAGAACTTACAGGTGCTGAAACAGTTTGTGAAAAAAGAGGTAAGACGCCTGAAGCTCAAGAAAAGTTTAAAAAGACATGGAATGATTATAATGATTTCATTCTTAAAGAAGCAACAGATGATTTATCAGAAAGCCAACCTACTGCAGGAAATATTGCAGGAGGGTTAACTACCATTGAAGAAAAAGCGTTTGGTAATTTTCAGAAAATTGGAGGATGTCAATTTATTGATGTTCTAGAACCAGCTGAGGAGCCAACAAAAGGTGCAGGATTGTATTTTATGGATACATCTTCAGCTGCAGCTGAATGCGTTACTTTGCAAGCTGCAGGTGGATTTAACATTCATCTATTTCCAACAGGACAGGGTAATATCATAGGAAATCCTATTGAACCTGTAATTAAATTAACTGCAAATCCTCTTACCGCGAAAACAATGAGCGAACATATTGATGTTGATGTTTCAAAAATATTATCTAGAGAAATGAATTTAAGTCAAGCTGGGGATGAGTTAATTAAATCAACTTTAAGAGTTGCAAATGGAAGATTAACTTGCGCTGAAGCTCTAGGTCATAAAGAGTTTGTTATGACAAAATTATATAGAAGCGCTTAATTATTTTTTTAATTTAGCTAGTCTTTTATCGTCCCAATTAGAGTAAATTCTTCTAATCATTGCAGCCCCAACTCCGAGTACTACTGCGAGAAGTACTGAGGTTAGACCATAAAACACCGGCATATCTTTAGAAAAGTTTAATATAAATTCACTTAATGTTCCTAAATTATTATTGCCATCAATAAAAGTGTTTATTGTCTTTTCATCTTTAATAAAAGTATCATAAGCAATTGCTATACCAACTAATAATAATAATATTGCTAAAATAGTTTTAAATTCTGAGCTATCAATTTTTTCTCCGATTTTTTGTCCAAATTGTACACCGATTATCGAACCTAAAATTAATACTGTAACTAAAATTAAATCTATAGTTCCATAATTTAAAGCATGTAAGATTGTTACAATCGCACTTATAAATATAGTTACAAAAAGGGAAGTTCCTGGAATTAACCTTGTTGGCATTCCAATAATATAGATCATTGCTGGGACTAAAATAAAAGCACCACCTATCCCCATTATTGCGGCAATGAAACCAACTATCAAGCCAATTATTATTGGAGTAAACACACTTTCATAAAGTTGAGACTTTTTAAAACGCATTCTTAAAGGCAGTCCATGTATCCAATAATGTTTATGTAATTTTTTTCTCTCAGTAATTTTTTTTCTTGCTTTATCAATTTCTGACACACCTTGAATAAGCATAAAGGTTCCTAAAATTGCAAGGATGTACATATAGGCTAAAGAAATGACTACATTAATTTTACCAATATCTTTGAAATATGAAAAAGTTATAATTCCAAGTATGGTTCCGACAGTTCCTCCAATGACAATCATTAGTCCCATTTTGTAATCAAGTGTTCCTTTAAGATAATGAGTTGTAGATCCAGAGACTGAAGTTCCTAAAATATTACTAGCTTCATTAGGAACAGCATAGATAGGAGGTACGCCTAAAAAAATTAAAAAAGGTGTCATCAAAAATCCGCCACCAACTCCAAACAAGCCAGATAGAATTCCTACGACTAAACTAAGACCAAAAATGAAAAGTAAATTTATTTCGACTTGCGCGATTGGAAGAATATATTCCATTTAAAGTAATTATTCCTCTAGGAATACAAAGTCAATAAATATGAGTATTTTTAAATAAAATTCTGAGCAGTACTAAGAAGAATTACGCCCCAAGCAAAGAAGATAAATAGATATAAAAATGATTTAATTATTTTACTTAGTTGGTTTTCAAAGAATAAAGGAAGTTTTTTTAAATTATTATTTATTATTTGAAGCATAATCGCGGAATACCACAAGTTGTAACAAATGCAAATATTATTTATAAATATTTAGAAAATTGTTGCGCCGAAGACTTTGACTTCATCTCCCTCTTCTCCGAGAACTAGTCTTCCCAAAAAGTCACCAGGGATCTTTGTGCTAGTCTGTTTATATAAGACTGTTATGTAAAGACCTCTTCTTAGGCACCCTATGGCTTTACATCCTTCAGTTAAACTTGAAATCAACTCATTATTTGCCCATTGCTTGCCAAGTTCGACTTCATTAGCTCCATACATCATTTGGGAGGACAAATCTCTAGTAAAGCCACCATAATCTTTAATGTTTGAGGACTTAACCAAGTTAGCCCACATTGGTTCTGCAATTTTAACAATTTCCTCGTCGGATTTATCTAAAAGAGCCATTTCTGAATTGTTTCAATTAAGAAGCTTCTTTTTTCTTCTCGTTCTCATCAACGATATGATATACGGGCACCTTTTCCATTGAAAACTTGCCAGTTTTAGGATCACGTCTAGAAACCGTCAGACAGTGCCAATTATCATCATCAAGTTTCATATGGTCACCTCTGTAATAGTAGCCTGGCCATCTAGTTTCTTCTCTGAACATTGTATGTTCTGTTACACACTGAGATGTCAAAGCTCTATGCTTAAGTTCCCAAGCTCTCATTAACTGATGATAGTCCTCTGCTCCAACATTTTCTAGATCCTCTTCAAGCCATTTAAGTAATTCTAGACCTTTTTTAAGCATATTTGCGTTAGTCATATAATTTGTTGCTATTCCTCCAACGTACTCGTCCATAATTCTTTGAAGTCTTTGAAGTCCCTGAATTGGAGAGATATAACTAGGAGAAACGGTTCCTCCAGTTATCTCATTTCTTCCAACAGTATAATTTTCAAGTGGTTTATAAACAGCTGTTTTGAAATCTTCACATTGTTTATCGCTAACTTTAATATCATTAGCTTTTTGGTCTTCAATGTATTTGACTGCTGCTTTTGCTGCTAAACGACCTTCTGTAAATGAACCTGAAGAAAATTTATGCGCACTTCCACCGACAGTATCTCCGGCTCCAAAAAGTCCTTCGATTGTTAACATCCTGTTATAACCCCAGAAATATTCTGGTGGTGATAGATCTTCTGGTCCGCTTACCCATGCGCCAGAACATGTAGCATGAGAACCCATAACGTAGGGCTCAGATGTAGTAAGTTCTGGATTTGTGTATTTTGGATCAATATTTTGTGATGCCCAAACAACAGCTTGACCAACTGTCATTCCTAGGAAATTTTCCCACCCAACAGTTTCTAGATGTGGATCTTGGAAAGCCTCTGTAGTTACCATATGAATTGGACCTCCACCTGATATTGTTTCTTGAATAAATGCATGGTTTCTTAAACATGTAGGAGTTGGGTGATGATCTATATATTCGCCGACTAATTCTTTAGTTTGCTCATACCATTTCTTCTCATAGTTTTCTCCATTAGCATTTTGAGTATAAGTTTTTAAATGTAAGAAATATGCTCCAACAGGGCCATATCCATCTTTAAATCTACATAATACAATTCTATTTTCCATTTGAGTCATTTTGGCTCCAGCTGCAATAGGAAGTGCATAAGCTGAGCCATTACTCCAAGGAGCATACCAAGTTCTTCCCATACCTTCTCCAACTGCTCTAGGCTTAAATATGTGAGATGCTCCACCAGCAGCAACAATAACTGTTTTTGCTCTAAATACATGAAAGTCTCCAGTTCTCATATTAAACCCAACGGCTCCACCAACTCTATTTTCTTTTTCTTCATCCATTAAAAGATGAGTGACCATTATTCTATTATAAATTTTGTCAGCTGATTTCTTAGCAGCTTCAGCAACTATTGGCTTGTAGCTTTCACCATGAATCATGATTTGCCATTTACCTTCTCTAAGGTAACGACCAGTTTTTTCATTTTTCATCATTGGTAGGCCCCACTCATCAAACATGTGAACTGTTGAGTCTACGTGACGCGCCATGTCATAACCTAAATCTTCTCTTACCATTCCCATTAAATCATTACGTGCATATCTAACATGGTCTTCCGGTTGGTTTTCACCCCATTGCATACCCATGTAGCAGTTAATTGCGTACAATCCTTGGGCAACCGCACCACTTCTATCTATGTTTGCTTTTTCAACACAAACAATTTTCAAATCTCTTCCCCAGTGCCTTGCTTCAAAAGCTGCACCTGTTCCAGCCATTCCACCTCCAACTACTAGAACGTCACAATCTTCGTAATGCGTTTTATGTTTAGCCATTAATAATAAACTCCCTTTTTGAAAGTTTCTTTAGGAACTGATGGTAGTTCCCCATCAATATTTAAACCTTCTGGCTCAGTATATAATCTTTGAGAATTTATCTCTCCTTGATTTGGTTTGTCTCCTTCTGCAAGTTTTGGAATAAACTTTCCCCAAGGTTTAGTTGTGATTGGAGATACAAAATCTTTTGTAGTTCCGTTTCTAAATTTGATTTTCCATGAGATAGTTCCTTTTTCTTCTTCTCGTCTAACTCTTACGCTGTGTCCCATTGGTGCAAAATCTGCATAACCTCTTACATCGATTGCATGATTAGGGCATGCTTTAACACATGAATAGCACTCCCAGCAAAAATTTGGTTCAATATTCTTTGCTCTTCTTATTGTTTCATCGATATGCATTATATCCGATGGACAAATATCTACGCAGTGACCACAGCCATCACAACGGGTCATGTATACAAAAGTTGACATAATTTAATTTTTCTCCTTTTTAATTTTTATCATATTAATAGTGTTTTGGCTCTTCTCTTTTTATACCTAAGCCAAATTGCTCAGGTGCATCTGCTTCTGGTGGTAGATTATCTCTAGAACCATCAGCTTCTGCTAAATTTTTTTGGAGTGCTGCACCAGGTTTATAAAACATATGAGCAAATTTTGACCAATATACTCCGCCAAATAAAACCAAATTTGCTGCAATAAATAATGCTAGGAAAACCATATCATCATATCTTCCAACAAGATTTAGTGATTGAAGATAAGACCATATCAAACCAAATAAAGATGATGCTATTAATGCTAAAACAAATAAGTCAGCTTTAATCACTCTAAACCAAGGTTGTGCCTCAGAATAAACATCAACTCTTAAAAAGAACCAAAACCAAGATCCCCCTAATACAGTTAGTGCTGCTCCAATATGCCATATCATTGGCCACACTGTTGGAGTAGTAGATCCTGGGGATGTATAAAAGAATATCATTACAACTGAACCTACCCAAAAAAGTATTGTCCCGTACATGCCCATTACATGCGCCACTCTTCTTTTGCCTGCACCAAGTTCCGATGTAGTAGCAATGTCGCTTGCTATAGTTTTTGAAATTACAGATATTCTCTCTCCTGTTGATAAGGTTTTCGTAGCTGATAATTTTGCTTTTTTTGCATTGTTAAAGAAATACTTCACATTTTTTTTATGAATAATGTCCATAACAGTTCCAACTAAAATTAATAAACCCATTAAAATAACAAAAGATTGCATCAAAAACGGTGGTACAATCTCTGCTAGTGTTAAAAATGGATTAGTTGATATCATTGTGAATTTGTTCCTTCCGCATAAGATTTTTAGTACACTTATTTAAATAGATCAACCGCGATATAATGACATTTCAACAGCTTATAAACATATTTATTATTTGTTTTTACGCACATAATGTTGTTTCGTGGCAATTACGCTTCTAACACCACCTTGGGGATTATCAACGTCTCCTGATCTTCTTGGAATCAGATGAATGTGACAATGATTAATTGATTGTCCTGCAGTTTTGCCAGAATTTGATCCAACATTAAATCCTTCGATGGTATCATCTTTAATTTCAAGCTTCTTCTTAAGTTT
>CACAEM010000017.1 GCA_902531455.1 uncultured Pelagibacteraceae bacterium
ATTTAAGTTTGAAAAAAATGACCCTACCCTCTTTTTCTTGCAAAGATTAAGAGACGAGTCTCATAGATTTGCAATAAGTGCACACAGAGCAAAGAGAAAAAAAGGTATTAGCAAGTCTTTACTTGATCAAATTGATGGAATTGGATCTATTAGAAAAAGAGCACTTTTAAATCATTTTGGCTCAGCCAGAGCAGTTGAATCTGCAAGCTTAGATGAGATAAAAACAGTCGAAGGAGTTGAGGAAAAAGTAGCGAAAAAGATATATAATTACTTCCACGAGTAATATATGAAAATTCCAAATTATCTAACTATTGGTAGAATTATAATTGTTCCTATATTTGTTTTCGCGTTTTATTTGCCAGGGTTTTATGGAGATGTAATTCCTTTTGCACTGTTTGTAATTGCTTCATTTACTGACTTCTTAGATGGATTATTAGCAAGAATGTTTAAGGAGGAATCCAAACTTGGTGAATTATTAGACCCAATTGCTGATAAAATTATAGTAGCTACTGCACTAATATTACTTGTTATGGATGGCACTATTAAAAACTATGAAGTTATTGCTGCAATAATAATACTTACTAGAGAGGTATTAATTTCTGGTTTAAGAGAATTTTTAGCAAAAGGTAGTGTTAAACTTCCAGTTTCAAGTCTAGCAAAAGTAAAAACATTTCTTCAAATGTTTTGTATTTCTGTTTTGCTCACTGGAGAAACTGGAAATAAAATTATAAATTTCCAAGACTATAATGCTCAAACAATTGGAATAATTTTATTATGGCTGTCTGCTTTTCTTACTTTATATACTGGGTATGAATATTTAAGGAAAGGTATAGACCATGCGATATCCGAAGATAATAAAGATTAAGCAGCCCTTTTTTTTCTTACTAATTTGCCATAGCTTGCTGATAAATCTAAAATAAGATCACAAACTTTATATTTATTTTCAGCAATTTGAGAAATTGGTGTTATCTCAGCAGCTGTCCCCGTTAAAAAGCATCCTTCAAAATTATTTAATTCATCTGGTTTAATTTTCCTTTCATGAACTTTTATATTTTTTGATTTTGCTAATTCAATAACAGTTTGCCTTGTGATACCATTTAAGAATGAATCTGGAATAGGAGTATGAAGTTCACCATTTTTATCTTTAAAAAATATGTTTGCACTCGTTGATTCCGCAACATTATCTTCGTGATCTAACATTAATGACTCGCTATATCCTTGTCTTTCAGCCTCATGTTTGGAAAGTGTACAAATCATGTACAATCCTGCAGCTTTGCTATCCCATGGTATAGTATTTGGAGCTGGTCTTCTCCAATTAGAAATATTCAATTTAATACCTTCAATTTTCAACTTAGGATCGAAATAGTCACCCCACTCCCAAGTAGCTACAGCTACATTTATTTTTGTTTTTTGAGCAGATACACCCATCATTTCACTACCTCTCCAAGCAAAAGGTCTTAGATAACCATTCTGTACATTTTGAATTTTTATTATTAGATTACAAGCTTTATTAATTTCTTCTTTCGAGAAGGGAATTTTAATATCCATTCTTTTCGCTGAATGATACAATCTATCTGTATGTTCTTGTAACTTAAAAATTTCACCATCATATACCCTTACTCCCTCAAATACTAAACTTGCGTAATGAAGTCCATGACTTATGACATGAAGTTTTGCATCCTGCCATTCAACAAGATCACCATTGTACCAGATTTTTCCGTCTCTTTTATCGTATGGTATCATTTGATTTATTTTTCAAAAAAAATATCTTTGTATATATAATATGTCAATATAACTTACCATTATGAAAAAACTTTTATATCTAAAAGATCATCAATTAAAAGAATATATCGAAAAAATATTCAATGGATATAGGGAAACTGTCGCTGATGCTAAAAAGGTTTTAGACAAACATTCCTTGGGCACTGCTCACAATAAAGTAATTCATCTTATATCTTTGTATGAAGGCATAACTATCTCAAGCTTATTAAGAAAGCTTAAGGTTACGAAACAAAGTTTAAATAGGGTTCTTAATGATTTGGTAGAGATTAGGGCTATAGAATTTAAAAGAGACGAAATAGATACAAGAGTTAAACATGTATACTTAACAGAACAAGGGAGAAAAATATTTGATGAAATTTTTTCTGCTCAAAAAAAAAGAATTTATGATGCATTTTTAAGTTCTGAGTCTAACGATGTTATAAGTTTTGATAAAGTACTTAAAAAAATTATTAATGAAAAACTTTAAAGCGCATATATTAATTGTAGATGATGATGATAGAATTAGAGATTTAGTTAGAGAGTATTTAAATCAAAATAATTATCTGGTTTCAACTGCTAAAGACTCAAATGACGCTTTTGAAAAGACTAAAATTGTTAAATTTGACTTAATAGTGCTAGATATAATGATGCCAGGAAAAACTGGATTAGAATTTACTCAAGAATATAAAAAAAAAATTAATACACCAATTTTGTTGTTGACTGCAAAAGGAGAGCCTTCGGAAAGGATTGAAGGATTAGAAGTTGGTGCTGATGATTATTTGACAAAACCATTTGAACCTAAGGAACTAATTTTAAGAATAAACAATATTTTAAATAAAACTAAATCATTAGAAATAAAAAGAATAATCGAATTTGGTAATATAAAAATAGATCTTAAGAAATTATTTATTTACAAAAATGAACAAAGACTAAAAATAAATAACACTGAAAAAATAATTTTAGAAAAAATGATAAATTCCCCTGGTAAAATATTTAAAAGGGAGGAAATTGCTAGTATAATAGATTTAAATAAAGAGAGATCAATCGATGTAATAGTAACAAGATTAAGAAAGAAAATTGAAGAAACTCCTAAAAGTCCAAAATACTTGCAAACCATAAGAGGAGAAGGGTATGTCCTTTGGATTGAATAGAATTTTTAAGAACATCTTGCCTAAAAGACTATTTTATAGAGGATTACTAATTGTTGCTGTCCCTATATTAATTTTACAAATTACAATCTCTTTAGTTTTTTTTGATAGTTTATGGATTAAAACTAATAAAGGTTTAACAAAAGCGCTGGTGAGTGAAATAGTTACTATTATTGACATTTATGACAATGAAAATGAATATAATAAAAAAATAGTTACCGACCTTTACAATAAAAATTTTAGCTTTTCCGTAAGGTTTTTAGAAAATGAAAAATTACCGGATATAAAAGTTGAAAGATGGTTTAGTCCAATGGATAGAACATTAAGGAGAGAATTAAAACCTAAAATTGGCCAACATTGGTTTAATACTATTTCATATAAAGAAGTTGTTGATTTAAGAATTAAATTTAGAGATGGAGTTTTGCAAATTTTTTTTCCAAAAGAAAGAATACAAGCATCCTCTATTAGAATATTTGCTTTTTGGATAACCGTTCCTGCAATTTTGATGATAGCGGTGGCTATGATTTTCTTAAAAAATCAAACAAGACCTATAACTAAATTAGCTCAAGCATCAGAGAGGTTTGGTAGAGGTGAAGATGTTGAGGAATTTAGGCCATCAGGAGCTTTGGAAATAAGAAAAGCAGGTCTGGAATTTGAAAAGATGAGAAAAAGAATTCTAAGACATTTAAATCAAAGATCTGAGATGCTATCTGGAATAAGTCATGATTTGAGAACACCTCTTACAAGAATTAAACTACAACTTGCTGTTATTAAGGACAAAAATCTTTCAGAAAAAATATCAAAGGATGTTGATGAAATGGAAAAAATGCTAAATGAATACCTTCAGTTTGCAAGTATAGGTGCTAAAGATAAAACCGAAACTTTTAATATCTCAGAACTTTTGGATGAAATTATTCTTAAGTATGATAATGAAAATATTCTGAAAAAAATAAAGCAAAACACATATTTCAATGGAAGAAGAAATTTAATCACGAGGTGTATCAATAATTTAATAGATAATTCAATTAAGTATGCAGAAAAAATATCAGTAAATTTAGAAAAAAAAAGTTCAACTATTCTCATATCAATTGATGACGACGGCCCTGGAATAAAAAAATCAGAATTTCAAAATATTACCAAACCATTCTATAAAATTGATAAAAGTAGATCTGAGTCAAAATCAAGTGTTGGTTTAGGATTATCTATATCATCTGATATTATAAAGTCTCATGGTGGAGATATTAACTTTAATAAGTCAAAATTAGGAGGTTTGAAAGTAACTATTTCTTTACCTTACTAGTTTTTTTTCTTTTCTTTTTTTCTTCTAGTTTTTTTTCAAGATTGCTAATTCTCTTATTCAAAATATCTACTTCTTCTTTACTTGCTAGTTTCATTTTAAATACAATTTCATCTCGCTTTGATTTTAGTATTGAAATTACTTCATCAGATACATCTTTGTAATTAATCAGACCTTGTTCAATTAGTTTTGCAAATTTATCGAATACGAATCTTGATTTTGACATAATAATTATTTACTAAAAATATATTTAATAATTTATAATAAATTTTACAAATGTTTACTAATAATTTTGACCCAGTAGCTTTTGAAATATTCTCTTTAAGCGTCAGGTGGTATTCACTAGCATACATTTTTGGGATTATTTTTGGCTGGCTATATTGTAAAAAAATTCTAATTAAAGATGATATAATTCGAAAATTACTTGAAGATTATATTTCGTATTTAATAATAGGTATTATCATTGGAGGAAGGCTGGGATATGTAATTTTTTATAATTTTTCCTATTTTCTGAATAATCCAATTGAAATTTTTATGATATGGAACGGAGGTATGTCGTTTCATGGAGGGTTAATTGGTATAATTATAGCTAGTTATTTATTTTCAAAAAAGAATAAGAAAGATGTTTTTATTTTTTTAGATTTAGTATCTATTTCAGCACCAATAGGTATTTTATTTGGAAGGATTTCAAATTTTATAAATGGAGAATTAGTTGGAAAAGTTACAAATTCTGATTGGGGAGTTTTTTTTCCAAACTACGATGATAAATTAAGACATCCTTCTCAATTATATGAAGCATTTTTAGAAGGTATCATTTTATTTATTTTGATGAATTTAATTTTTTTTAATAAAAATTATAAAATTGGAAACTGCTCATTCATGTTTTTAATACTTTATGGAAGTTTTAGAATTACCTCTGAAATTTTTAGAGAGCCAGATATACAAATTGGATATTTATTTGGACATGTTAGTATGGGAATACTTTTAAGTGCCATAATGATTTTAATTGGGTTTATAATTTATTTTAAAAGAAATGATGAAACCAAATCTCAAAAAATTTAAAATTACATCAAGAAAACCTATACCTGTTGATGATTTTATTGAAAAAATTCTATACGAACCTGAGATAGGTTATTATTCTAGTAAAGATCCATTTGGCAAAAATGGAGATTTTATAACATCCCCCACTATTTCAAATCTATTCTCAGAGATTATAGGCATATGGCTGATTTCTACCTGGGAAAAAATGGGTAAACCTAAAGTATTTAATTTTGTAGAACTTGGACCAGGAAATGGAAGTTTAACTAAAGTTATAATTAGTAGCTTAAAAAATTTTCCAGAATTAAATAAAGCTATAAAAATTTACTTATATGAGAAAAGTTTATTTTTAAAAAAATTACAAAAGCAAAATATAGATAATAAAAAAATTAAATGGATCAAAAACTTTAACTCAATAAAAAATGGACCAGTTATTTTTTTTGGTAACGAATTTTTTGATGCAATACCAATTAAACAGTTTTCGAATATAAATAATGAGTTATTTGAAAAATATTATTCAGTAAAAAATAATATTGAAATTATTGAAAAGTTTATAAAAAGTAATAAAAAAGATGTTGCACAAATTATGACTTTTGGGACATTAAAAAAACTTAAATTTATTGAATTTCCTAAAAAGGGATTATTAGAGTTAAATCCAATAATAAAGAAAATTAATAAACTTTCTGGTGGTATTTTACTTATAGATTATGGTTATTTGAATAGTAATAACTCAAATACCATTCAAGCAGTGATGGGTAATAAAAAAATTTCAGCTGAGACAATGTTAAAAAATCTTGGTAAAGCAGATATAACTTCACTAGTAAATTTTAATTTATTAAAAGAGTATTTTCTTAAAAATAATCTTAAAGTAAAAAAAGTAGTCACTCAAAGGTTTTTTCTAGAAAGAATGGGTATAATTGAAAGAGCACAGATTTTACAGAAAAAAAGGACTAATAAAGAGCAGAAATATATGAAAGAAACTTTGTCTCGGCTACTAGAAGAAAAACAAATGGGTAGCCTCTTTAAGGTAATTTTTGGATACAAAAATAAAAATAATAATTTTTTTGGTTTTGAATAATGTTTAAATCAAAAAAACTTTCTAAATTTAAGATTATAAAACATGGTTTTTTTAATCGATTTGGAGGTGTCTCAAAAGGTATTTATAAAGGTTTAAATTGTGGTCTAGGATCTGATGATAAAATTAGTGATGTTGAGAAAAATATAGAAAAAGTTTGCCAAAAAATTGGCTGTAATAAAAATAATCTTGTATTATTAAATCAAATTCATAGTAATAATGTTTATAAAATAAGCAAAATTCCAAAGAAAAAATTAAAAGGTGACTCATTAGTAACAAATAAAAAAGGGATCGCTTTAGGAATTTTGACAGCTGATTGTGCTCCTGTATTTATATATGACCCAGTTAACAATTTAATTAGTGCAATACATGCAGGATGGAAGGGAGCATACAAAAAAATAGTATCCACTACATTAAGAAAATTTAAGTCAAGTGGTAGTAATTTTAATGATTTAATAGTTGTAATTGGACCTTGTATAGGAAAAAATAACTATGAGGTAAGAAGTGATTTCTTGGATAAATTTATTAAACAAAAAAGATCTAATAAAAAATTTTTTAAAACCAAAAGAAATAAAATATATTTCAGTTTAATAGATTATATAAAAGACCAACTTGTGAAATTTGGGGTTAAAAACATTGAAATTATTAAGAAAGATACATTTTTATTAAGTAACAACTTTTTTAGTGCTAGGAGATCAATTAAAAATAAATTAAATGATTATGGTAGAAATATTTCTGTAATTATGATTAAATAAAATATTCTCAAAAAATGAAGATTCTCACTGGAAATAGCAATAAACAGCTAAGTAATAAAATTTCAAAAAATCTAAAAAATAAATTAGTAAATACCAGTATTAGAAAATTTGCGGATGGTGAGATCTATATTGAAATTAATGAAAATATACGAGGTAATAGTATTTTTATAATCCAATCAGTGTCCTCACCTGCAAATGATAATTTAATGGAGTTGCTTCTTTGTATAGATGCGCTTAAAAGATCATCTGCAAAAAATATTACTACTGTAATACCCTATTTTGGCTATGCCAGACAAGATCGTAAGGTTGTACCAAGAACTTCTATTTCTGCAAAATTAGTCTCTAACTTAATTACAAATGCAGGAGCTGATAGAGTAGTGACAGTAGATTTACACGCAGGACAAATTCAAGGTTTTTTTGATATACCAGTTGATAATCTTTTTGCTACCCCAATCTTTGCAAAGCATATTAAAAGGAAAATTAAAAGTAATAATATAATTTGCGTTGCACCTGACGTTGGAGGAGTTGAAAGAGCAAGAGCTTTAGGAAAAAAATTAGATGTCGGTTTAGCAATAGTTGACAAAAGGAGACCTAGTCCTGGAAAGTCACAAGTTATGAATGTCATTGGAAATGTTAAAAACAAAATTTGTATTTTAACTGATGATATAATTGATTCTGGAGGAACAATTGTTAATGCTGCGGATGCTTTATTAAAAAGAGGTGCAAAAGAAGTTCATGTATATGCAACCCATGGTGTTTTTAGTGGTGATGCAGTAAAAAAAATAAAGAATTCAAAAATTAAAAATTTAGTTATTACAGATAGTATAGACAGTTCAGACAAATTAAAAAAAGTAAGAAATATTGAAGTATTATCAATATCAATATTGTTGGCTGAAGCTATAAAAAGGATTTCTAATTCAACATCTGTTTCAGATCTATTTAAATAAAACTTGTAAAATTAGCAAACTTCGGTTAAAAACCAGCTTTTTATGAGCACAATACAAGCTACAATTAGAGAAACAAAAACTAAAGGCCAAGTGAACGAACTAAGAAGTAAAGGTAATGTTCCAGGTATAGTTTATGGTGGAGAACAGCCAAATGAAAAAATCTCAATTACAACCAAAGAGTTGAAAAATTTAATAAATAAAGAAAATTTTTTGTCTAATGTAATTTCTATTAATTTAGATGGGAAAGAACAAAAGGTTTTAACAAGAAATATTGCTTTTGACACTGTCACTGATGAGCCTATTCATTTCGACTTAATGAGAATTGTTAAAGGTGGAAAAATTATTTTAGAGATACCTGTGAAATTTATAAACAATGAACTATCACCAGGACTTAAACGTGGAGGTGTACTAAATATAGTAAGACGTAAGGTAGAACTAAGGTGTCCAGCAGAAAATATTCCAACTGAGCTTGTTGTAGATTTAGAAGGCTTAGATATTGGTACAAGTATAAAAATTTCATCAATTAATTTGCCTGAAAATGTAACCCCTACGATACAAGGGAGAGACTTTGTAATTGCAACAGTTGCTGCACCTACTGTAGTTAAAGAGCCAGAAAAACCAGCAGAGGCAGCAGAAGGTGAGGCTACCGAAGGAGTTGAGGCAGCTGCAGAAAGTGGTGATAAAACTTCAACTGATGGTGATAAGGCTGAGGGTGAAAAAGCTAAAGAAGAAGACAAATCTTCATCAGATAAAAAATAATAAATAGTGAAATTTTTTTTCCAGATTTAATTTGATATGTTGTTACTTGTAGGTTTAGGAAATCCGACTCCTAATAGTCAAAATAATAGACACAACATTGGTTTTAAGATTGTGGATGCAATTAACCAAAAATTTGGACTGTCTAAGCAAAAACCAAAGTTTAAGGGATTATTAACTACTGGAAATATTGGTGATAAGAAAATATATGCAATTAAACCTCTCACATTTATGAATAATTCAGGAATTTGTATTAGAGAGCTACTTGAATACTTCAAAATAGATGCAGAAAATGTGATTGTATTTCATGATGATCTAGATATTGAATTTGGAAAAATTAAAGCAAAGTTTGGTGGATCAAGTGCAGGTCACAATGGAATAGCATCAATTGACAAATTTATAGGCAAGGAATATTCAAGAGTTCGTATTGGCATAGGAAAGCCAGAAAATAAAATATCTGTTTCTGATTATGTGCTAAACGACTTTAATGAGGATGAACAAGTTCATTTAGATTCAATAACAAGTAATATAATTGAGTCTTTAACTATATTGATTGATAAAAAATTAGATTTATTTTCTAGCACTGTTAACAACAATTAAATGGGTTTTAAATGTGGAATCGTTGGATTGCCAAATGTTGGTAAATCTACTTTGTTTAACGCTTTAACAAACTCTAATAAAGCACAAGCAGAAAATTTTCCCTTTTGCACAATTGATCCAAATATTGGTATTGTAGCAGTTCCGGATGAAAGACTTGATAAACTAGCTGAAATTTCGACTTCAAAAAAAAAAATAAACACAACAATTTCATTTGTTGATATCGCAGGTCTTGTTAAAGGAGCCTCTAAAGGGGAAGGATTAGGCAATAAATTCTTATCTCATATTAGAGAAGTTGATGCCATTATTCATATGATCAGATGTTTTGACTCGGATGATATTCAAAATGTTAACCCAACCGTTGATCCTGTCAGAGATTTAGAAATTATAGAAACTGAAATGAAGTTAGCTGATTTAGAGTCAATTCAAAAGAGACTTGATAAAAAAAATAAAAAAAATGTTGATATTGAAGAGCTTAAATTATTAGAGGAAGTTCAAAAGATAATCGATGAGGACAGTGATTTAACATTGATCACAAATGAATTTGATCAAAAACTTTTAAAAAATAGTGGACTTCTCAGTACTAAACCAAAACTATATGTGTGCAATGTAGATGAGGAAAGTATTAAGTCAGGTAACAAATATACTGAGGACTTTATAAAAAAATTTGAAGAAAAAAATACATTGGTAATTTCTGCAGATATAGAAAATCAAATAAACCAATTAGAGGATGAAAATGAAAAAAAAAATTATATGAAAATGATCAATATGTCAGAGACAGGACTTAATTCATTAATAAGAAAAGGATACGAACTTTTATCATTACAAACCTTTTTTACATCTGGACCAGAAGAGACTAGAGCTTGGACTATTAAAAAGCAATCTACAGCACCAAATGCTGCAGGCGAAATTCATACCGACTTTGAGAAAGGATTTATTAGAGCTGAAACAATTGCTTATGAAGATTTTTTAAATAATCAAGGGTGGTTAAAATCTAAAGAAGCTGGAAAAATGAGATTGGAAGGAAAAGAATATATTGTTAAAGACGGAGATATTTTAAACTTTCGTTTCAATACGTGACCAGATTTTTTTCATACTGAAATAAACTAAAATTGTTAAAACAGATAAATATATTATTACTCTAAAACCTAGTTTGTGTCTTGTTTCTAAGTGAGGTTCTGCAGTCCATTGTAAAAATGTTGTTACATCCATAGCCATTTGATCTACTGTTGCTTTTGTTCCATCAGCATACTCTACAATGTCATCATCCAAAGGAGATGACATTTTAATTTTGTTACCATACATATATTTGTTGTAATAAACACCATCATCTAGTTCCATACCTGCGGGTGGCTCATCATAGCCCATTAAGACAGAATAAATATAATTTGCTCCGCCTTTTCTGGCTTTTACAAGAACTGACATATC
>CACAEM010000018.1 GCA_902531455.1 uncultured Pelagibacteraceae bacterium
TTTAATTGATGTTGCTTCCCAACTCGACGGAGATAACATTGAGATTTATTTAAAAGATACAGGTTCACCAGCCTTAATTAGAGACCCAGCTGATTATGACAGTGTATATGTTGTAATGCCAATGAAGGGCTAATTCATTTGATCTAATTCATTATATATTTTACTTTCAATATAATTTGTAAAATCCGATGACTTCATTCCAGGTTTTACCGCAGGGAGAACTGAAATTATTATTGTTTTTTTTGAGGTAATTTTTCCATTTTTTGGCCAAACATTTCCAGAATTTATAGCTACAGGTTGGCAATTTATTTCTAATTCTTCATAAATTCTACCAACTCCCTTTTTAAAGGGAACTGTTTCATTTGGTAAAACTCTAGTTCCTTGCGGGAATATAATTAATGGCCTTTCTGAATTTCTTACAGCATTTTTTATTTTATCAATTAAACCTAAATTATCTTTACTAATTTTATTTCTATTTATTGAAATTGATCCTATCTTTTTTAAATACCAACCAAATATAGGAATTTTGATTAATTCATATTTTAAAATAAATATTGGTGAATTAAAAATTGTTTGTAAGTAAAAAGTTTCAAACATAGATTGATGAGAACAGGCAATAAAAAACTTTTCACTTTTAATAATATTTTCTCTACCTTTAATAATAATTTTTGTTTGTAAAAAAATCTGAAGACAAAGTTCTGCCCATTTTCCCATCATTTTTCCACCAAATAAAACTATTTTAGTTGGCATTATTAATGATGGAAGGAATATTATTGAAATTATAGATATGCCCAGAAAGAAAAAAAATAAAAATAGAGGTTTTCTTATCATTTTTGTCAAAAACTAAATTATATCTTTTAGTTTTTGTCTTTTTTTAATTATATTTATTTTTGAACCTTTAATTAATATTTCAGCAGGTTTAGGTCTAATGTTATAATTTGAAGATAACGATGAACCATATGCTCCTACATCACAAATAATAATATAATCTTTCTCATTTAACCTTTGAAATTTATTTGTCGTTAAGAATTTATCTGTCGTTTCGCAAATCGGACCTACAAAATCATAACTTTTATTAGTCATTTTATTGGTTTTTTTTAATGGAATTATTTTATGCTTAGCCCCATATAACGCAGGTCTCATAAAATCATTCATAGCCGCATCTACGATAATAAAATCTTTTTTAGAATTTACTTTTATATAAATAATTTGTGAAATTAAAATTGCAGTATCGCCTATAATTGATCTACCTGGTTCAAAAATAATTTTTGATTTATGCTTGTTTAAAAATTTTTTAATAATTTGGTTATATTTTTTGTAATTAAATTTTTTACTGTCCTTGCTATAGTCAATACCCATACCACCACCAAGATCTATAAACTCAAAATTAAAGCTAATTTTTTTTATTAATTTATCTAGGACATTGAGCGTTTTTTGATAAGGTTTGTAATCTAGGATTTGACTACCAATATGTACACTTAAACACTTTAAATTTAAAAATTTTGAATTTTTTATATATTTAGAAATTTCAATAAATGTCTTTTCATTAACGCCAAATTTATTTTCTTTTTTACCGGTTGAAATTTGTTTAATTGTTTTTGCATCTGTATTTGGATTTAATCTAATTCCAATATCTACCTTTTTATTTTTAGATTTTGCTATACTTTCTATTTCTAATATTTCACTTTTTGACTCACAATTAATCAATAAAATATTTTTATCTATTGCATAAATCAATTCTGATCTAGTTTTACCCACTCCAGAAAAAACAATCTTTTTGGAAGTTATTCCTGCTTTAAGCGCAATCATTAATTCACCTTTTGAGACAACATCGGCTCCTAATCCATTTCGTTTAATTAGTTTAAGTATCTCTAGATTACAGTTTGACTTTGTTGAAAAACATATGATTGGAGAAAATGATTTAAAACTTTTTTTAAATTTACTTATATTTTCATTAATTTTTTTCTCAGAATAGCAAAAAATTGGTGTTTCAAATTTTTTAACTACTTTAGTGAGAGTTGTTTTTTCAATTGTAAAAATATTATTGATATATTTCATCTTTTTTTGGCATTTTAAATACGTTATTAATATTATTGAATTTCATAACATTATTTAATGATGCCTCATATTTTGGCTCATTTTTTCTTCCACATGAAGTTAATAAAATTACGCATATAGTAATTAAAGTTATTTTTTTAATCATATTTATTTCTTTTGTAACTTAATATCATTTTCTTAATGTTGTCGAAAGAAGTTCCACCGTAAGAAACTTTAGAATTAACAGATTTTTTTAGTTCAAATACTTTTAGAACATCAGCGGTTAAACCTTTTTCAATTTTATTGATCTCTTTTATTGTGAGTTCTGAGAGTTTTTTTTTATTTTTTTCAGCAAAATTTATAATTTTCGCTGTTTGCAAATAGGCTTTTCTAAATGGATAGTTTAGTTCTCTAACCATATAATCTGCTAAATCAGTTGCTGTAATGTAGCCACTTTCTGCAAGTTCAATCATTCTTTTTTTATCTGGTGAAAAATTTTTAAGAACATCATTTAATATAATTAAAGAATTTTTTAATTGATCAAATGATTTAAAAACAATTTCTTTATCATCTTGCAAATCCTTAAAATATGAAAGGGGTAACCCTTTTAATGTTGTAAGCATAGAAAATAGATTTCCAAACATGAAACCTGTTTTACCTCTCAAGTATTCTAGGGGATCAGGATTTTTTTTTTGAGGCATAATAGATGATCCAGTTACAATTTTATCATTCAAATTAATAAGTTTAAAAGCGTCTGAATTCCAGATTATAAACTCCTCTGCAATCCTAGAGATATGAACGGCACATGCAGAGCAAGAATAAAGAAAATCAATTACAAAATCTCTATCAGAAACAGTGTCAATTGAGTTTTTAGTTGGTCTGTGGAAACCTAGTTTTTTTGAAGTGTAAAATCTATCTATTTTAAAAGAAGTGCCTGTTAGAGCAGCCGCACCAAGTGGATTTTCATTAAGACTCTCTAAATTGTTATTAAATCTTTTTTTATCCCTGTTAAACATTTCTAAGTAAGCCATTAAGTAATGAGCAAAAGAAACTGGTTGTGCATTTTTTAGGTGTGTGAAACCTGGCATGATTGTCTCAACATTTTTTTCTGCTTTTTTTAAAATATTTTTAATTGTAACATCGATATTTTTAATAATTTCTTTATTGGCTTTTCTTAACCACATTTTAAAATCTGTGACAACCTGATCATTTCTTGATCTTGCAGTATGAATATACCCCGCTTCTTCTCCAATTAGCTCAAAAAGTCTGTTTTCTATATTCATATGAATATCCTCAAGTTTATCATCAAAAATAAATTTTTTTTTTATAATTTCGTTCTTAATTCTGTTCAAACCCCATACTATTTTATTTTTAATTTTAAAATTTATAATTTTTTGTCTAAACAGCATCTCAACATGTACAATTGAAGCTTCAATATCTTCTCTGAATAATCTTTTATCGATTTCTATTGATCCACCAACCTTTTTAAAAAGGTTTTTTGTTTCCTTTTTAATTCTACTATTCCAAATTGGTTGATTGTTTTTATTTTTACCCATGATATTTAATTGTTCTAAATTTTATGAAAATCATTTTTTTTAATTATCTTATAATAATATTTTACTTAATATCATCTAGCGTCTCATATTCAATAGAGCGTCCAGAAATTAAGAATCTTATAGTACATAAAGACAAGAAAAAAATTGAAAATATAGAATTTATTAAATCTGATGGCCAAAAAGTAAGTTTAAATGATTATAAATCGTACCCATTAATAATAAATTTTTGGGCCACTTGGTGTGCTCCCTGTAAAAAAGAGATGCCATCTTTGGATAAACTTAAAACTTTAAATGAATTTAAAAATATTAATATTATTCCAATTAATATTGGTGGCGAAAGCTATAAGAAATCAAAAGAATTTTTTGATGAAATCAAAATTAAAAATTTAGATATATTTACAGGATCTGGACCAGAGTTTTCACAGTTGTTTAAACTAAGAGGATTACCAACAACAATTTTAATAGACCGAAACGGTTTTGAAGTTGGGAGAATTGTTGGGTATATTGACTTTAATGATCAATCTTTACTTGATTGGTTAACAAAAATTTTATGAAATTTTCTTTAAATACAACAATAATAAAACCAGAAAATAATGAGAAAGTTAAAAGTGCAGTAATTTTACTTCATGGATATGGAGGTGATGGAAAAGATATCAGTATGCTTACCTTAAATTGGAAAAGATTTTTAAAAAATACAGTTTTTTTATGTCCTGATGCACATGAAGTGTGCAGCATAAATCCAACTGGTTTTCAATGGTTTGATTTAAATAATGAGGATCCAGAATATACTCTTCAAGAGTCAAAAAAGGCAGAAAATGTTTTAAACAGTTATATTTCAGAAGTAAGTAATTATTTTAACTTAGAATATTCACAAATTTGTGTTTCTGGTTTCAGTCAAGGATGCATGATGTCATTAAATGTTGGTCTAACATTAGAAAAAGAATTTAATTGTATTGTAGGGTTTTCTGGAAAAATCATAAATATGAAAGACCTTTCTCCAAGAATTAAAAATAAAACTAATATTTTAATGATACATGGTGAAAATGATCCAATCGTCCCCCCAAACAATTTACTTGAAGCTGAAGATTTTTTTATCAGAAATAAAATTAAAATTGAAACTTTAATGATTAAAAACTGTGATCACCATATTCCTATGGAAGCATCAAGTGCGGCATTAAACTTTATTAAAAAAAATATAATTAATTAACAAATCTTTAATATACAATTAGTAAAGTTGATTAAAAATATATTTAATGTATGTTTTAATTATGATTGAGCTTTCAGATCAAAGTATTTCGCTTGAAAAATGTCCTGCGTTAGTTTTAAATGCAGATTATAGACCTTTAAGTTATTATCCACTTTCATTGTGGAGTTGGCAAGATTCAATTAAATCTGTTTTCTTAGATAGAGTTTCTATTGTTAGTTATTATGACAGACAAATCAGAAGTCCTTCGTTTAGTATGAAACTTCCAAGTGTAATTGCTCTTAAATCATACATTAGACCTCAATCAAATCCTAACTTTACAAGGTTTAACGTATTTTTAAGAGATAAGTTTAGCTGCCAATATTGTGGAAGTAAAAATGAATTAACCTTTGATCACTTACTGCCAAGATCAAAAGGTGGAAAAACTAATTGGGATAATGTTGTAACAGCTTGTTCGTCCTGTAATGTTAAAAAAGGAGGAAGACTAATAAAGAACTCAGGCATGACATTAAACCAATGGCCTTTTCAACCTACTACAGAGGATCTTCATAAAAATGGTAAGAATTTTCCACCAAACTTTTTACACAAAAGTTGGATGGACTATTTGTATTGGGATGTTGAACTTGAACCGTAACTAAATTTTTTCAGAGATTTTTATAGCAACCTTAGAACCAGTTTTGATTACTTTATCCATAATTGAATAAAGACCTTTTTTTGTAGCACCCTTCTCGTACGCTATATCTTTATGATGCAATTCGTCTTGTCTAAATTTTATTATTTTTTTCTTTAAATCCTTTTCATCCACCTCTATTTGATCAATTTGGCTTTGGTAATGCTCATCAATCACCTCTTCAACAGATGCTGTACATAACATCGCTGCTTTTTTTCCGAGTATTGTTGAGCTAAATCCAAGACCGAGTCCAAGCAAATCCCATAATGGTAGTAATTTTGTTGGTTTTATATTTCTTTTTTCTATTTCATCCTCAAAAAAATTTGAGTGTTCCTCCTCGTGCTTTTTCATTTCACCAATAATTTGTTTCAAATCATCATTTTTTACAATAGTATTTAAAGCAAGCAGTTGACCCTCATAAATTTTAATTGCGCCCCTTTCTCCAGCATGATCTACCCTTATAAATTCTTCTAATTTTTTTTTATTAGTTTTTCTCATAAGTCAACGTTCTAATAGAAAAAATAACAATTAAAAATGATAAAATTGTATTAATTGCCGCTAGCGAAACTCCAAAAATTTTAAAAGTTACATCTTTACAGTTAGTAGGCATAGTTTTGTTAAGAGAATCTAGTAATTTTGATTTATTTAAAATATCTGATGATCCATTTGCACAGACTGAAAGCTCATCAAATATACTATTCTCAATTCCAAAATGATACCCAGATAGTATAGCGCCCAAAATAAATATGATAATTGCAACTATTAAAATTTGATCATTATTTGAATAATTAAATCCAATAAAGCTTATAAATATTGCAGCTAAATATGGTAATCTTTGATAATTACATAGCTTACATGGTTCATACTGAAGTATGTATTCAATATATAAAGCTGAAATTATTGAAATTAATGAAATAAAAAAAATAATTAAATAAAAATTTTTTCTATTTGGAAATTGGATCATATTTAATTAATAAAATTATTTAAAAATTTATATATAAAATACGCAAATATAATTAGAATAAGTGATAGCAAAATAGAGAATTTTACAAGTTTTTTTTCAATAATTTTTCTCATAGTAGTTCCAAAGTTTCCAACTAAAAATGCTATTAAAAAAAAACGTGTACCTCTTGTTAAAAGGGAAATGATAACAAAATATAAAATGTTAAAGTTTATAAAACCACTTGTGATTGTAAGTAACTTAAAAGGTACTGGTGAAAAGCCAGCAATTGCCAAGAGAGTTATCCAGGCTATGACACCGCCTTCTGAGGACACTTTATCTTTTAAAAATGAAGCATCATCTACACCATAAATCTCAAAAATTTTAAGGCCAATTTCGTTAAAAAAAACATATCCAATAAGATAACCAAGGCAAGCTCCCAAAACAGATCCTATAGTTGCAATTAATGCAATTCTAACCCATTCATGTTTTCGAGCTATTGTCATAGGAATTATTAAAACATCTGGTGGTATTGGGAATATAAAACTTTCAATAAAAGATATAAATCCTAAAAAAGATTTGGATCTTTTATGACCTGCTAGTTTAATAGTTTTATTGTACAGTTGTTTAAACATATTTTCTTTTAATATAATAAATGATTTAATACTATTAGTTAAAATATACAAAGTTTTGGGCGAATGGCGGAACTGGTAGACGCGTTGGACTCAAAATCCAATAGTAGCAATACTGTGAGAGTTCGATTCTCTCTTTGCCCACCAAGAATTTATGAGCACACAAAATATTAATAATTTAGTCGAACTGTTTTTTATTAATTATAAAAAACAAAAAAAAGACAATATTCTTTTAACATCCTTAAAAGACACTAGAAATTGTTTTACGTGGGAAAAAACATTCCATTCAATTAAAAAACTTTCTTCAGAAATTAAAAAATATTTAAATAAAGGTGATAGATGTTTATTAATTTCAGAAAATAGACCTGAGTGGTTTATAACAGATCTTTCTGTAATGTTATCAGGAGCTATTACTGTACCCGCTTATACAACTTATGCAGAGAAAGATTATGAATATATAATTGAAAATTGTAATCCAAAATTAATATTTGTTTCAAATCAAGAACAATTCAACAAAGTAAAAGATATTATTAAAAAAAAAAGTTTTATTACTAAAATTTTTTCTTTTGAAGAATTAGATATAAGTGAGGATGACTATTTAAACATTAATAAATTATTCTCTAATTTAGATTATCAAGATATAAACGTGCCAGACTTATCAATTAAAAGAAATGATCCAGCTTGTATTATTTATACTTCAGGAACACAAGGTAACCCAAAAGGTGTAATCTTAAGTCATGGTGGAATTTTAAATAATTGTGATGGTGCACTCGATATATTGAAACCTTTGCTAACAGATCAGACTAGATTTTTAACCTGGTTGCCTCTTTCACACTCTTATGAACACACTGTTCAATTTGTTCAAATAAGTATTGGAGCGAAAATATTCTATGCAGAAAGTATTGAGAAATTAATAAAAAATATGAACGATTGTAAACCTCAACTAATGACTGCAGTTCCTAGGTTTTATCAAAATTTATTTCAAAAGATTAATGTAAGTTTTAACAAAGTAACAGGTTTAAAGAAAAAACTAATATTAAAAATGTTAGAACTAGGAACCAAAAAAATAAATAAAAAATCTTTAACAATTTTAGAAAAATTAATTGATAATATATTGGAAAAAATAGTAAGAAAAAAAATCAAAAGTCAATTTGGAGGTGAGCTTAAAACTTTCGTTTCTGGCGGTGGAGCCCTTGATAAAGAAGTTGGTATTTTCTTAAATGCTATAGGACTTCCTACTTTACAAGGTTATGGCTTAACCGAAACCTCTCCAGTTGTAAGTTGTAATCCAATTGATGATATTAGGGTTGAGACTGTAGGACCCCCATTTAAGGGGAATGAAGTAAAAATAGCCTCAGATGGAGAAATTTTAGTAAAAGGTGAAAATGTGATGTTAGGTTATTGGAATAATGAGGAAGAAACTAACAAAGTTTTAAAAGATGGTTGGTTACATACAGGAGATATTGGAATTTTTGAGAATGGTTACTTAAAAATTACTGACAGAAAAAAAGATATTTTGATCACTCCTGGTGGAGATAATATTTCTCCAGTCAAAATAGAAAATGAATTGTCAAATTCAAAATTTATTGATCAATCAATCGTTTATGGAGATAATAAACCGTATTTAGTCGCTTTATTAGTTCTATCTGATGACAATATAAAAGTAACACAAGATCAAATTAAAAAAGAATTAGAAATTATAAATAAAAATCTTTCTAGAATAGAAAATATAAAAAAATTTTTTATAATTAATGAAAAATTTTCAATTGAGAATGGAATGTTAACTCCAACTTTAAAACTAAAAAGATATAAAATAATTAAAAAATATAAAAACGAATTTGAAAAACTTTATTAAAAATTTTAAAAAACACTTTATAAATAGCGATTTATTTAACTTTTTTTTAATTAATTAAAAAAAATAAAAAATTAATTTTTTAAAATTTTTTATAAAAAATTATATGTTTGACATAACTATCCAAAAAAAATAAAAATTAGTTATTAACGAATCATAAAGATTCGTTTATAAAAAAAGGGAGCTAAAGATGGCTAAAAGAAAAAAAAAAGCTGCTAAAAAGAAAACTAAGAAAAAAGCTAAGAAAAAAGCTAAAAAGAAAAAAAGAAGATAGTTTAGTATTCTTTTTAACTAATAACGCTTCTCATAGCGCTTGCGTGGGAAGCGTTTTTTTTTATTCAGTTAGTTCTTGATTTATTGGTTCTTCAATTACTTGTTTTTCTTCAACCTTTTGTACTTGTTTCTCTAAGTTTCTCTTCAAGGCTTTGTCTAGTTTTTTTTGAGCATCTTCTAAACTCGATCCCATCACGATTTGGAATTCAGTTAATAGTCTGTCGTAAGCTTTTTCAAATAATTGTCTTTCACTGTAAGACTGATCAATCATAATATCATCACCTTTATTTAAGTCTCTTACAACCTCAGCTAAATCATAAATCTTACCTGATGATATTTTAGCTTCATACTCCTGTGCTCTTCTGCTCCACATTGATCTTTTTATTTTTGGTTTACTTTTTAAGATGCTTACACATTTATTTATCTGGTTTATTGTTGCTAATGGTCTCAGATGTGACTGTTTATTAACTGGTACCATTCCATTTGCTTTATCTTTATCAAATTTAAGAATGTAAGTTTCAACGTCAATTCCACCTATATTGATTTTTTTGATTTCTGTAATTTGTCCCACACCATGTTTTGGATAAACCACGTGATCCTTTATTTTAAATAATCTTTTTTCTGTCTCTTGTTTTTTAACTTTTTTGATTTCGGGTTTCTGCTCATTATTTTTAGGTATTCTTAATGGGTCAGATTTAACCTCAATTTTTTCTTTTTTTTTTGTTTCTTTTGTTATTTTCTTCTTATTTAATTCTTTTTTGAATCTTGTTACTTTTTTAACTTTAATTGTTTTAGAAACTTTTTTTAACTTAGCGATTTTTTTTATCTTTTTAGCTTTTTTTTTAGTAACCTTTTTGGTCTTTTTATTATTCAAGATTTTCTTTAAAATATTTTTCATATTTATTTTCTACGTCTTTAAATTTTTCGTGATCCGCTGGTGGATCTTTTTTCTCACTAATGTTCGGCCATAAATCAGCATATTTTTTATTTATATCCAACCATTTTTCTTGCTTATCATCATTATCGGATATAATGGCATCTACTGGACATTCTGGCTCACAAACGCCACAATCTATACACTCATCGGGTTTAATTACAAGCATA
>CACAEM010000019.1 GCA_902531455.1 uncultured Pelagibacteraceae bacterium
TTATTATACTTTCGTAATTGTCACCTTCTCTAATAATATAATCAAATTTAGTGTATCTATTTTCTAGCTCAGAGGTTATTTTGATAATTGTTTTTTGAAGATAAATATTGTTTAAAGTTTTTTTTAGATTTTTATATTGTGATATTTTATTAGTTTCATAAAAATATGTTACAAAAGTTGTAATAATAATTAATAAAATTAACCATATAAAATGTGAATGTGATTTTATTTTTTTTTTAAATTTTGTTAACACAATTTGTACAATAGATTAAAAATGTTGATTTATATGACTTTTTAACACATTTTTAGTTTATCTAAAAACTTGATTTATAAATTATTTCCAATATAAGCGTCACACTCAACATATAAAAAATGTTATTTATTGGGCTTTATGGTCCAATTAGCTATTTGAATTGTTAATATTTTAAGAAGAGAAGTGTGGACGGTTAAGGTTACCAAAATTTGTCGTACACACTTCAACATTATACAAATATTATTCTTAGTATTTGTATAGAAGCTAGTGTGCGCCGTTTTTAAACTTGAGAGTTTGATCATGGCTCAGAACGTACGCTGGCGGCACGCCTTATACATGCAAGTCGAACGAAGTAGCAATACTTAGTGGCAGACGGGTGAGTAACATGTAGGTATCTTCCCTTTGGTGAGGAATAACACGAGGAAACTTGTGCTAATACCTCATAAGTCTTTACGGAGAAAGCTTTATGCGCCGAAGGATGAGCCTGCACTTGATTAGTTTGTTGGTGGGGTAATGGCCTACCAAGACTTTGATCTATAGCTGATCTGAGAGGATGATCAGCCACATTGGGACTGAGACACGGCCCAAACTCCTACGGGAGGCAGCAGTAGGGAATATTGCACAATGGAGGAAACTCTGATGCAGCGATGCCGCGTGAGTGAAGAAGGCCTTTGGGTTGTAAAGCTCTTTCGTCGGGGAAGAAAATGACTGTACCCGAATAAGAAGGTCCGGCTAACTTCGTGCCAGCAGCCGCGGTAATACGAAGGGACCTAGCGTAGTTCGGAATTACTGGGCTTAAAGAGTTCGTAGGTGGTTAAAAAAGTTGGTGGTGAAATCCCAGAGCTTAACTCTGGAACTGCCATCAAAACTTTTTAGCTAGAGTATGATAGAGGAAAGCAGAATTTCTAGTGTAGAGGTGAAATTCGTAGATATTAGAAAGAATACCAATTGCGAAGGCAGCTTTCTGGATCATTACTGACGCTGAGGAACGAAAGCATGGGTAGCGAAGAGGATTAGATACCCTCGTAGTCCATGCCGTAAACGATGTGTGTTAGACGTTGGAAATTTATTTTCAGTGTCGCAGCGAAAGCATTAAACACACCGCCTGGGGAGTACGACCGCAAGGTTAAAACTCAAATGAATTGACGGGGACCCGCACAAGTAGTGGAGCATGTGGTTTAATTCGAAGATACGCGCAGAACCTTACCAACACTTGACATGTTCGTCGCGACTCTAAGAGATTAGAGTTTTCGGTTCGGCCGGACGAAACACAGGTGCTGCATGGCTGTCGTCAGCTCGTGTCGTGAGATGTTGGGTTAAGTCCCGCAACGAGCGCAACCCTCACTTTTAGTTGCCATCATTTAGTTGGGCACTCTGAAAGAACTGCCAGTGATAAGCTGGAGGAAGGTGGGGATGACGTCAAGTCCTCATGGCCCTTACGTGTTGGGCTACACACGTGCTACAATGGTATTTACAACAGGAAGCAAGATGGCGACATCAAGCAAATCCTAAAAAGATGCCTCAGTTCGGATTGTACTCTGCAACTCGAGTACATGAAGCTGGAATTACTAGTAATCGCGGATCAGCGCGCCGCGGTGAATACGTTCCCGGGTCTTGTACACACCGCCCGTCACACCATGGGAGTTGGTTCTACCTTAAGGCAAGGTTTTAAACCCTTGACTACGGTATAGTCAGCGACTGGGGTGAAGTCGTAACAAGGTAGCCGTAGGGGAACCTGCGGCTGGATTACCTCCTTTCTAAGGATGATTAAGGATTTTTTCTTAATCTAAATAATATAACAGGTTAATGTTGACCGTCCTCATTTCTCTTTTTAAAATAGTGTTTCTCCTTTTGCACAAAAGGGCCGGTAGCTCAGTTGGTTAGAGCACACCCTTGATAAGGGTGGGGTCGAAAGTTCGAGTCTTTCTCGGCCCACCAATTTTCTGGGGGATTAGCTCAGCTGGGAGAGCGCCTGATTTGCATTCAGGAGGTCAGCGGTTCGATCCCGCTATCCTCCACCATGAAACACTTAGCTATTATATTTGTGAATATTTTATAATTATTATCAATATCTATATCCGATTGTTCGAAGATTTGAACAATCAATTAATATTCGAATTGATGAATATTAAAAAAAATTTGATTCAACACAGAATTTTTTTCTGTGCATAAATCAAGCGTTTAAGGGCGTGTGGCGGATGCCTTGGCACTGAAAGCCGATGAAGGACGTGGTATACTGCGATAAGTTACGGGGAGCTGTATGCAAGTTTTGATCCGTAAATTTCCGAATGGGGAAACCCACCACTTTATGTGGTACTTTAAACTGAATACATAGGTTTAAAGAGACAACCCGGAGAACTGAAACATCTAAGTAACCGGAGGAAAAGAAATCAATTGAGATTCCGTTAGTAGTGGCGAGCGAAAACGGAATAGGCCAGTAGATTTGTTGAAAAAATTTGAATAGTTTGGAAAAGCTAACCACAGAGGGTGATAGTCCCGTATGAGTAATGTTTAACAAATTTCTTGAGTAAAGCGGGACACGTGAAATCCTGCTCGAATATAGGGGGACCACCCTCTAAGCCTAAATACTCTTCAGTGACCGATAGTGAACTAGTACCGTGAGGGAAAGGTGAAAAGAACCCCTATTAGGGGAGTGAAATAGAACCTGAAACCGCATGCCTACAATCAGTCGAAGCTCTTTTTAGAGTGACGGCGTACCTTTTGTATAATGGGTCAGTGACTTAATTTATAAAGCAAGCTTAAGCCATCTAGGTGTAGGCGTAGCGAAAGCAAGTCTTAATAGGGCGATAAGTTTTATGAATTAGACCCGAAAACGAATGAGCTTACCATGAGCAGGTTGAAAGCAAGGTAACACTTGCCGGAGGACCGAACCAGTTGACGTTGAAAAGTCTTTGGATGACTTGTGGTAAGGGGTGAAAGGCCAACCAAATTCGTAGATAGCTGGTTTTCCGCGAAAACTATTTAGGTAGTGCGTTGAATAAATATGCGTTTAGAGGTAGAGCACTAAATGGGCTAGGGGGAAGAGATTCTTACCAAACCTAATAAAACTCCGAATGCTAAATGTAGTTCTTCAACAGACAGACTGTGGGTGCTAAGGTCCATGGTCGAGAGGGAAAGAGCCCAGACCACCAGATAAGGTCCCAAAATTGTGATTAAGTGTGAAAGGATGTGGAAATTCCATAACAGCCGGGAGGTTGGCTTAGAAGCAGCCATCCTTTAAAGATAGCGTAACAGCTCACCGGTCTAATAGAGTTTCTGCGCCGAAGATGTAACGGGGCTAAAATCACATACCGAATCTGTGGGTTTATAAAGTTTTCGAACTTTATAAGCGGTAGCGGAACGTTCTGTAAGCCTGTAAAGGGATACCCGTGAGGGATCCTGGAGGTATCAGAAGTGCGAATGCTGACATGAGTAACGATTAAAGAAGTGAAAAACTTCTTCGCCGAAAATCCAAGGGTTTCTGCGCAAGGTTAATCCGCGCAGAGTTAGTCGGCCCCTAAGACGAGGGCGAAAGCCGTAGTCGATGGAAATAAGGTTAATATTCCTTAACCAGATGGAAGTGACGGATTTTGTAAGTTGTGTGTTCTTAATGGATTGAACATGCTGCGAAAAAGTCCCAGGAAATAGCTCCATCATTAAGACCGTACCCTAAACCGACACAGGTGGATTAATAGAGTATATTTAGGCGCTTGAGAGAATGATGTTGAAGGAACTCGGCAAAATGCTTCTGTAACTTCGGGATAAAGAAGACCTTTTTTTGGGCAACCATTAAAAGGTGGCACAAGCCAGGGAGAAGCGACTGTTTATCAAAAACACAGGGCTCTGCTAACACGTAAGTGGATGTATAGGGTCTGACGCCTGCCCGGTGCTGGAAGGTTAATGCGATGGGTGCAAGCTCATTTCTGAAGCCCCAGTAAACGGCGGCCGTAACTATAACGGTCCTAAGGTAGCGAAATTCCTTGTCGGGTAAGTTCCGACCTGCATGAATGGCGTAACGATTTCTCCGCTGTCTCCAACATCAACTCAGTGAAATTGATAAAAAAAATAACCCTAAGATTGAAAAATTTGTAATTGAGATTAACAAAAAAAAAGAAATATATTATGTAAGAGATAATAAAAAAAATATTTTTTATTCAAAAATCAACGAGAAAGAGCTTACTAAAATTCTTTCTTATAAAGAAAGTGAGATTACTAATAGTCTTTATCAAACTGCTCTTAGCTTAAAAATTAAACCAAATATTATTATTGAATTTGCAAGATTATATGGCTTTCAAGTAGATTTTCAAAGAGATATTTGGAAAAATGATAGCTTTCAAATTATATTTGAAGAATTTTTAAATAAAGATGGGAAAGTAATTGAGACTGGTAATATAATATTTACTAATTTAAATTTACAAAATAAAGACCTTAAACTTTACCGACATGTGTATGAAAAGGATAAAATTGATTACTTCGACGAGAATGGCAAAAGTATGAGAAAGACTTTAATGAAAACTCCAATAAATGGAGCTAGATTATCATCTTCTTTTGGTAAAAGAAAACATCCCATTTTAGGTTTTACAAAAATGCATACAGGAACTGATTTTGCTGCCCCAACTGGTACGCCTATACTAGCATCAGGAGATGGTTTGGTTACGAGAGCCCAATGGTGTGGAGGTGGAGGAAATTGTGTGAAAATAAAACATAATAGAGTTTATCAAACTGTTTATGCACACATGTCAAAGTTTGGTAGAGGAATAAAGAAAGGGGCTAGAGTTAAACAGGGTCAAATAATTGGTTACGTTGGTTCAACAGGTCTTTCTACTGGTCCACATTTACATTATGAAGTTATTGAAAATGGAAGAAAAATAAATTCACAAAAACTTAAACTTCCTTCTGGGAAAATATTAAAGGGCGATCAACGTAAAGTATTTGAAGTAAATAAAATTAAAATTGATGTTCTAAAATCTAATCTAATATCTAAAATGTAATTTATTTTGTTGTTTTTTCGTTTGTTTCTTTACTCTCAACCTCAACTTTAACCTGATTACTAATATTAGTATCAGGGGAATTTTCATCATGGCTTCTTGAATTTTCTTGAGATATGAGAATTCTAGAAAAGTGTTCTGAATGCTGTAAGTAGTTTTCAGACAAAATTTTATCCCCATTTGAAAGCGCTTCTCGAGCCAGATCATTGTATTTGTCAACAAGTTTTGCAGCATTTTGGTTATTTTTTCCTGGATGTCTTCTTTTAAAAGCAGATCCATTACTAAAATCCCCATTAGGTTTATGCCCATTTCCGCTTCTTCTAAAGCTTCTGTCGCCGTTTGGTTTAAATCTACCCCTTCTATTATTATTTTTGAAATTATTCATTATTGTAATTTAGTACTTACGATGCATCTATCTTTACTGGATAAATCTTTAGATATTTTGTTAATATAAAAATTGTTATCATTTAATATTTTTACACATTGCTTTTTTTGTTTATGTCCTATCTCAAGTATTAACTTTCCATTTACTTTTAACAATTTTTTGCTCTTAAAAATTACTTTTTTTAAATCCCTTAAACCATCTGAACCTCCTGATAGTGCTAATTTAGGTTCATGGAATTTTATATCATCTTCTAATCTATTTAATTCAATACTGTTTATGTATGGAGGATTAGATATAATTAAATCATAGTTACAAGTTTTATATTTGTCAATATCGATATTAATAAAATTAATTTTATTTTCTAAATGATGTAATTTTGCATTAGTTTTTGCAACATTTAAGGCTTTTATAGATATATCTATGGCTGTTGCTGTACATTTTGGCCTTTCTTTTAATAAAGAAACTATAATACAGCCTGACCCAGTTCCAACATCTAAAATTTTTTTTGACTTATCAATTGGTAAATACTTGAGAGATTCCTCAATTACTAATTCAGTATCTGGCCTCGGGATCAAAACATGTTTATTTGTTATAAACTTATTTTTCCAAAAATGTTTATAACCAAGAAGGTATGCCATTGGTTCTTTTTGACATCTTCTTGATAAAAAATGATTAAAATTTATCATTTCTAAATTTTTTAACTTATTATTTACATTCAATAATATTTCTTCTCTTTTCTTATTTGCTACTTTTGATAAAATTAATTCAACATCAAGATATGGATTTTGAATTTTATTTTTTTTTAAAAAATTCGCGCCTTTTTTTAGAATTTGGTTATAATTCATATTTATATGTTACTGAGTTCATTTTCTTGAGCCTGGATCACTAAATTTTCAATCATCTCATCAAATATTTCACCTTCCATGAATTCAGATAATTTATGTAATGTTAAATTAATTCTATGATCTGTCACTCTTCCTTGTGGAAAATTGTATGTTCTTATTCTTTCGGATCTGTCTCCTGTACCTATTTTACTTTTCCTATCTTTTGACCTCTCTTCGTCTCTTTTTTGACGTTCTAATTCGTAAATTCTTGATCTAAGAATTTTTAATCCTTTTTCTTTATTTCTAATCTGTGATTTTTCGTCTTGCTGACTAACTACTATTCCAGTTGGAATATGTGTAATCCTTACTGCAGAGTCTGTTGTATTAACACTTTGACCTCCTGGGCCACTACTCCTAAACACATCAATTCTTAAATCCTTATCTTCTATTTTTACGTCGACCTCCTCGGCCTCGGGCATTACTGCTACTGTAGCAGCAGATGTGTGAACTCTACCCTGAGTTTCAGTATCTGGAACTCTTTGAACTCTATGAACACCACTTTCATATTTTAATGATGAATAAATATTTTTACCTTTTATTGATGCAATAACTTCCTTCAGTCCACCTGCATCGCTTTTAGAGATAGAAATAACCTCCATTAACCATTTTTTTTTGTGACTTACTTTTTCATACATCTTAAACAAGTCAGAAGCGAATAAACTTGCCTCAAGACCGCCTGTTCCAGCTCTAATTTCTATCATTGCATTTTTTGTATCTGCTTCATCTTTAGGTAATAAAAATAATTTTATTTTTTTTTCATTACTCATATTATTTTTTTCGAGCTCATTTAATTCACTTAAAGCTAAATCCCTCATTTCTTTGTCTGCGTCATTATCATTAATTAAATTTTCCAATTCATTTTTGTTTTTTTGAAAATTAAAATAAGAAATTGCCTCTTTAATAATATCACTCAAGTCAGAGTATTCTTTTGATTTATCTGCAAAAGATTTCTTATCAATTTCTTGTGAGGATAGCTCTTTCTCCAATTTGGAATGTTTTGCGATTAAATCTTGAACTTTTGATAAAGGTACCATTATTTGACTTCTTCGATTTCTTCTGCTTTTTCTTCAACTAATCTTACGACTTTAGAAATCATCTCATCACTTAATATTTTTTCTCTTTCTATCCCATTTAAATAAAGCATGTTATTTCCCTTTCCTCCTCCAGTAATACCTATGTCTGTTTGTGCTGCCTCACCTGGACCGTTAACTACACATCCAATTATAGATAAAGAAATAGGAGTTTTTATATGGGATAGTTTATCTTCTAGCTTTTTTACAGTTTCAATTACATTAAAAGCTTGTCTGGCACAAGATGGGCAGGAAATAATTTTTACACCTCTATTTCGTAAATTTAAAGATTTAAGTATTTCATTCCCAACTTTTATCTCCTCTACTGGATCGTCGGATAAAGAAACTCTTATAGTATCTCCAATACCACTCATAAGAAGTGATCCAAAACCAATAGATGATTTTATACTACCAGGTAAGAAAGTTCCAGCTTCAGTGATACCTAAATGAAGCGGATAATCAGTAACTTTAGAAAGTTGTCTGTAAGCTTCAATAGATAAAAATACATCAGAGGATTTAACACTGACTTTAAATTTATTAAAATTGAAGTCTTCCACAATACTTATATTTCTCAATGCGCTTTCCACTAAAGCCTCTGGACAAGGTTCTTTATACTTTTCTAATAAGTCTTTTTCTAAAGATCCCGCATTAACACCAATTCTTATTGAACAATTATTATCTTTTGCAGCAGAAATTACTTCTTTAATTTTTTTTTTATCTCCTATATTTCCTGGATTGATCCTAAGACATGCCGCTCCACTATTGGCTGCTTCTATTGCTCTTTTGTAGTGAAAATGTATATCAGCAACTATTGGTATAGATGTATTCTTAATAATATCTTTAAGTGCTTTAGTTGAGTCTTCATCTGGACATGATACTCTCACTATATCAGCACCAGCTTCTTGAATTTGTTCAATTTGATTAACAGTTTCCTTAACATCTTTTGTTAGTGTATTGGTCATTGATTGAACTGTAATAGGATTATCTCCTCCAACTTTCACATTACCAACATTAATTTCTTTGGTTTTTCTTCTTTTTATTTCTCTAAATGGTCTAATATTCATAAATTAATTATTTAATTTAAATTCTTTGTGTAAAGAAGAGATAGCTTTTTGCACATGCTTTTTATCTATCAACACAGAAATTTTTATTTCTGAAGTAGATATTACTTGAATATTTATTTTATGCTTAGCAAGTGACTGAAACATTCTATAAGTTACACCTGGAGTAGTAACCATTCCAACTCCAATTATTGATACTTTTGACACATTCTTATCAAATATCAAATCTCTAAAATTTACTGTTTTATTTTGCAAAATAATTTTTTTTGTTTTGTTTAAATCATCTGATTTTATTGTAAAAGTTAAGTCAGTTTCTTTTCCATTAACAGAAATATTTTGTACTACCATATCTACATTTATAGAATTTTCAGATAAAGGTTTAAAAATTGATGCTGCAATACCAGGTTTATCCTTAACACCTAAAAGTGTAACTTTGGCATCATTAATTGTATTTGAAATACCAGTTATGATCTTGTTATTTATTATATTTTTTCTTTTTGTTATTAACGTACCTTCATTATCTGTAAATGAGGACCTCACCTCTACATCAACCCTATTCAACCTTGCATCTTGAATGGAGTGCGGTTGCATAACTTTTGCTCCTAGAGAAGCCATTTCTAACATTTCCTCATATGATATAACTTTTATTTTCTTAGCTGACTTAAGTTTATTTGGATCTGTAGAATAAACACCATCAACGTCTGTATATATTATACATTTTTCAGCATTGAAAAACTTTGCAAACATAATTGCACTAGCATCTGTTCCACCCCTACCAATTGTGGTTATTCTATTTTTATTATTAATACCTTGAAATCCTGTAATTATAGGAATGCCACCTTTTTTTAAGTAACTCATGATTTGACTTTTGTTAATTTTATTGATTCTAGAAAATTTATATTTTCCCTCAGTATTGATTGGGATTTGCCATGACATCCAAGATCTTGAATTGAAACCTTTATTAATTAATTCTCCTGAAATTAATGCGCAAGAAACTTGCTCTCCTGATGAAACTAAAACATCATACTCCGCGTCTGAAAAATTTTTGCTAATTTTTTTTGATA
>CACAEM010000020.1 GCA_902531455.1 uncultured Pelagibacteraceae bacterium
TAAGAATTCTTTTAAATCCATAGTTTCTTGTTTTTTAGAATCCAATCTTCTAATAGTTACTGTGTTGCTGTCAACTTCTTTTTTTCCACATATAAGTAGCATAGGGACTTTGGTTAATGAATGTTCTCTAATTTTATAATTTAAATTGTGATTTTTTAAATCTACTTCAGAAGAAAGTCCTACTTTTTTTAACTGACTGTTTACTTGTTTTGCATAATCATCAAAATCACTTGAGATGGGAATAACTATTGTTTGAATAGGACAAAGCCAAAAAGGCAATTTTCCAGAATAATTTTCAATTAAAATTCCAATAAACCTCTCCAATGATCCAAATAAAGCTCTGTGAAGCATGACAGGAACTTTTTTGTTTCCATCACTATCTACAAATGAAGCACCTAATCTTCCTGGCAAATTTAAATCTACTTGCAATGTTCCACATTGCCAATCTCTACCAATAGCATCTCTCAAAACAAATTCTATTTTTGGACCATAAAAAGCGCCTTCACCCTTATTAATAGAATATTCTAATTTCGTTGCTTTGATTGCCTCTAATAAAGCAGCTTCAGATTTATCCCATACTTCATCATCACCAACTCTTAAGTCTGGTCGATCAGAATATTTCAAAATTACATCTTCAAATCCTAAATCTTTATAAATTTCTAAAATTAGGTTTGTTACACTTAAACATTCCTGAGTGATTTGTTCTTCCGTACAAAAAATATGTGCATCGTCTTGAGTAAAAGCTCTAACTCTCAATAGTCCATGAAGAGCTCCAGACGGTTCATACCTATGAACCTTTCCAAATTCTGACATTTTAAGTGGTAAATCTCTATAACTTTTTAAACCTTGATTAAAAACCTGCACACAACCAGGACAATTCATTGGTTTTATAGCAAAAACTTTTTCATCAGGTGTAATAGAGGTATACATATTGGCACCGAATTTTTCCCAGTGACCTGACTTCTCCCAAAGGGACCGATCTAATATTTCTGGGGTATTTATTTCCTGATATCCTGCAATTTCTTGCTTCATTCTCATATATGAAATGAGTTTTTGAAATAAACTCCATCCTTTTTGATGCCAAAATACAGATCCAGGACTCTCTTCTCTGAAATGAAATAAATCCATCTCTTTCCCTATTTTTCTATGATCTCTTTTTTCTGCTTCTTCTATTCTTTGAAGATACAAATCTAGGTCCTTTTGATTGGCCCAGCTTGTTCCATAAATTCTTTGCAACATTTCGTTTTTAGAGTCCCCTCGCCAATAAGCTCCTGATACTTTTGTTAATTTAAATGCCTTGCCAATTTTACTAGAGGATTCTAAGTGGGGCCCTCTACACAAATCATGCCATGTATCACCATGATGATAAACGGTGAGCATCTCATTTTTTGGAATACTCTCAATTATTTCAGCTTTATATTTTTCTCCAATTTTCTTAAAATGAGCTATTGCCTTATCCCTTTCCCATATTTCTCTTCTAGTTTTTACATCCTTATCAATTATCTCTGCCATTTTATTTTCAATTTTATTAAGGTCATCACTAGTAAAAGGCTCCTTTCTAGCGAAGTCATAATAAAAGCCATTTTCTATAACTGGGCCTATTGTTACCTGTGTTCCTGGAAATAATTCTTGAACAGCCATTGCCATAATATGTGCTGTATCATGTCTAATAACTTCTAAACCTTCAGGATCTTTTGCGGTAAAAATTTCAATTGAACTATCTTTGTCTATTATTGAATATAAATCTTTTAATTCACCGTTTACACTCATTACTAGAGCTTGTTTAGCTAGAGATTTACTTATTTTTTCTGCAACCTCTGAACCTGTTACACTTTTATCAAAGTTCAATTTTTTTCCATCAGGTAGTGTAATATTTGGCATTAATTAAATAGTTTTTTGTACTCTGAATAAGTAGAAAAACACATTTTTTCAACATTAAATTTCTTTAAAGCATTTTCTCTTCCAAAATTACCCATTTTTGAAAGTTCATTAAGATCTAGGTTCATTACTTGTATAATTTTTTTTGATAAATCAATAGGATCACCCGCTTCAAATAATATTCCAGATTTTCCATCAATAATTGTCTCATTAGATCCACCAATATTGCTAGCAAGAATTAATTTTTGCATAGATTGAGCTTCTACCGCAACTCTCCCAAAAGCTTCAGGTTCAATTGATGTGGAAACAACTATATCAGAAATTTTATAAGCTAATGGCATGTTTTTACAATGGTCTATAAATCTAATTTGTTTGGTAAGTCTATATTGTTCAACAAGTCTGATTAATTTTTTTTTATAAAGATCTCTACCTTGGTCATTACCTAAAATTACTGCGATGAAAGATTCATTGCCTAATTGAATATTTACTTTATTTAATGCTTCTAGAAACATCTCTTGACCTTTCCAAGCTGTAAGTCTTCCAGGTAATAAAATTATTTTTTTTCCAACTACCAAATCCCAAGATTTAAATAATTTATCTTCATCTGCTTCTAGAGTTGTTGAAGGGTCAAAGTAGTCTGTATTTATACCTCTAAATATTGATAATAATTTTTTTTTGTCTGATAGATACTCATTATAATTTTGTTTAATGTGTGTAAATATAAAGTTAGATCCAGCGATAATTAGATCAGATTTAACCATGACAGAATTATAAAATTTTTTAAGTTTACTTTTAAAGTTATAAGTTCCATGAAAAGTTGTAACAAACTTTCTTCTTGTAATTTTTGTTGCAAATAAACATGACCATGCGGGCGCTCTACTTCTAGCATGAACAATATTTATTCCATTTATTAAGATAATTGCGGAAATGATTATTGAATTTATAAATATCAGTAAAGGATTTTTTGTGTGGACAGGAAGTCTTATAACTTTGACTTTTTTCTTGTCTATATGCTGAAGAAGTTCACCACCACTTGTAATTAAATATGAACCAACATTATTTTCTGGTAGGTAATGTGCAATATCATAACAACCTATTTCTGCACCTCCATAACCTAATTTAGGAATTACCTGTAATACTTTTAATTTAGGCTGCATGTGATAATAATAATATATACCTAGTCAACATAAATACTTTATATGAAAAAAAATAAATTTCTAAGAATTTCTAAATATAAAAAACTAAGATATATCGCAAATAATTATAAGAAAAATCTCTACATAGTTTTTTTACCAGGTTTTGCATCAGATATAGATGGTGATAAACCTAAGAAGTTTTTAAACTTTAGCATTAAAAATAAATTAGGGTTTTTAGCTTTAGAATATTTTGGTCATGGAAGGTCTTCGGGAGAATTTACAAAAGGTAATATTACAAAATGGTCAAATGACGCAAAGAATGCAATTCATAGAATTGTAAAAAAAAATGATTTTATTCTCATTGGCTCCAGTATGGGTGGATGGATTTCGATGATAATGCATAGATATTTTGGTTCTCAAATTAGAGGTTTCCTAGGTATTGGATCTGCGCCTGAGTTTCTTACAAGAATTATGTGGAGAAAATTTCCAAAAAAAATAAAGAATGAAATAATCAGAAAAGGAATATCTAAAATTAAGAATGGTGATTATGAATATTTAATTACCAAACAGCTTATTTTAGACGGAAAAAAAGCCACCAATAAAGTCCTTAATAAAAAATTAAATAACGTTATACCAGTCACAATGGTTCATGGACAAAAAGATGAGGTGGTTCCTGTTAAATATTCAAGAATGGTATTAAAAACTTTTCCTAAAGCAGATAAAAAACTATTAATAATTAAGAATGGAGATCATAGTCTCTCCTCAAGCAGGAATTTAAATATAATTTGTAAAGAATTAGAAAAGATAATAAAAAAGATTAACTAGCTTTTCCAACTAAACTTTTATTTGTAATAGGATTTTCTAATTTATTTAGCATTTCTTTAGGACAAACCTGAAGGAAATTATTTAATTCATCATCAAAATTTTCAATAATTTTTGCTGACAAATTTGAGTTAGTTTCTTGAGTGTGTTTTAAAACTAAATCTTTAAGATAATTTTTCCAATATTCTGTCTCAGGCTTTTGCCAAACTATTGTTTCAGGATTAGCTTTTTTTTCAAATTGATTTTTTGGATCATATATAAATGCCATACCACCAGTCATACCAGCTCCAAAATTATCACCTACCTCTCCCAATATTACTATTGACCCACCTGTCATGTACTCGCAACCATTTGAATCACATCCTTCTATAACTGCAGTTGCTCCTGAATTTCTAACAGCAAATCTTTCGCCAGCTTGACCAGCAGCAAAAAGATATCCTGATGTTGCTCCATAGAGAACTGTGTTTCCTATTATTGTATTTTCGTTTGATATTAAATTACTCTCATCTTGAAGTTTAATTACTATAGATGCGCCTGAAAGACCTTTTGCAACGTAATCATTGGCGTCTCCTTTTAAAATTAATTTTAGTCCTTTAACACCAAAAGCACCAAAAGATTGGCCAGCTGAACCTTTAAAGTTAATTGCAAAAGTATTTTCCTCTAATTTATTATTTCCAAATTTTTTATAAAGATTATATGAAATTCTTGTTCCAACAGCTCTATCTGTATTTTCAATTGAATAAATTTTTTCTAATGGCAATTTTCTGTTAATTAAACTTTCTATCTCAGGCCAAATTTTTTGGTCTAAAGTATCTGGTACTTCATTAATTATTGGAGTTTCACAATATCTTTTGTTTGTGCCTGGATCAGCTTGAACAAATAAAGGATTTAAATCTAGGTCATCTAAGTTTGGTGATCCTTTACTGACTTGTCTTAGTAAATCTGTTCTTCCAATTACTTCATTTAAATTTTTAAATCCTAAACTTGATAAAATTTCTCTAACTTCTTGAGCAATAAAAGAAAATAGATTTACTATTTTATCAGGAGTACCAGTAAATTTTTTTCTTAATTCTTCATCTTGTGTACAAACTCCAACTGGACATGTATTAGAATGACATTGCCTTACCATAATACAACCCATTGCAACCAGCGCTGTTGTTGCTACACCAAATTCTTCAGCCCCCATCATTGCTGCAATCACTACATCTCTTCCTGTTTTAATTCCTCCATCAGTTCTTAATGTAACAAGGTGTCTTAATTTATTTAAAGTTAATACTTGGTTTGCCTCTGTTAGGCCCATTTCCCATGGAATACCAACATATTTAACACTTGTTTGTGGAGTGGCACCAGTCCCACCATTATGACCTGAAATTAAAATTATATCTGCTTTTGCTTTAGCAACACCTGCTGCAATAGTTCCTATACCAGAAGAGGCAACTAATTTAACACCAACTCTTGCCTTAGGATTAATTTGTTTAAGGTCATAAATAAGCTGAGCTAAATCTTCAATTGAATAAATATCGTGGTGTGGTGGTGGCGAAATTAAAGTTACTCCAGGAGTAGAATGTCTCAATCTTGCAATTTCATCTGTTACTTTAAATCCTGGTAATTGTCCACCTTCACCAGGTTTTGCACCTTGAGCAATTTTAATTTCAATCTCATTACAATTATTTAAATAGTTAATAGTTACTCCAAATCTCGCTGACGCAATTTGTTTAACTCTAGAATTTGCGCTATCTCCATTATCTAATACTTTAAATCTTTCCTCGTCTTCCCCACCTTCTCCACTACATGAAGCTCCTTTAATTCTATTCATTCCCATGGCAAGTGTTTCGTGTGCCTCTTTTGATAAAGCGCCATGAGACATACTTCCACTTCCAAATCTTTTCATAATCTCAGTTATTGGTTCAACTTGATCAATATCAATTGCCTCTTGATTTTTAAAATCAATTAAATCTCTTAGACTAATTGGTTTTAAACCATAAATACCCTTAGTATATTTTTTATAAGTTTCGTATGAATTTGAGCCTACTGCTGCCTGTAAAAGATGAATTAATTTTCCTTGATATTGGTGTGTTTCGCCATTTTTTCTATATCTGTATATTCCGCCAATAGGTAAAATGTTTGAGTGAATATCAAATGCATCTTTATGTATAGATCTTATTTTTTTTTCAATACCAGTTAAACCTATTCCAGAAATTTTAGATAATACTCCAGGAAAATAATCTTTTACAATTGTTCTACTTAATCCAACAGTTTCAAAATTACATCCACCTCTATATGAACTTAAAACTGATATACCCATCTTTGACATTATTTTTAATAGTCCAAGATTTACTGATTTTATATATCTGGTTACACACTCATCAAAAGAGAAATTACCAAAAAGTTTTTTTGAATATCTTTGATGCAAACTATCAAATGCTAGGTAAGGATTAACCGTTGTAGCTCCAACACCTATTAATGTTGCAAATGAATGAGTGTCTAAGGCATCCCCTGTTTGTACATTAATTGATGCATAGCCTCTCAAGCCTAATTTTATTAAATGAGTATTTATTGCACCAATACATAATAGCATTGGCATTGGTAATTTTGTTTCGGATATATTTTTATCAGATAAAATAAGTTGAGTATTGCCCTCTCTAACTGCTTTTTCAGCGTTATTTTTTAATAATTCTATAGTTTCTTCTAAACTTTGCTCAGTGTTGAATGTACAATCTAAAATTTTATAGTTATCTCCAAAATACTTTATAAATTTTTCAAACTGAGTGTTTGATAAAATCGGACTATCTAAAACATAAATATTTTCCTCAGTAAGATTAGAAAAATCAAGAATATTTCCTAAATTTCCAAACCTAGTTTTCAAGCTCATCACTTTATTTTCCCTAAGAGAGTCGATCGGGGGATTGGTCACCTGACTAAAATTCTGTCTAAAATAATGATAAAGAGGCCTGTATTTATCAGATAAAACTGCAAGGGGAGTGTCATCTCCCATTGACCCGGTTGCTTCTTTGGCATCCTCTGCCATTGGATGCAAAATTAACTCCAAGTCTTCAAGGCTATAACCGAAACAATGTTGTATCTTTTTTAAATCAGAGCCTGAAAACTCACTTTTTTCATTTTCTATAGTTAATGATTTATCTAATTCAATTATTTGATTGTTAAAATGTTTGTATTCTTTAGACAAATAATTTTTAATTTGATTATTTGTATAAACTTTCCCTTTTTCAATTCTCACACCCAAAATTTCTCCTGGTCCTAGTCTTCCTTTTGAAACAATTTTCTTCTCATTTAGGTCAATCATTCCTGTCTCAGATCCTGCAAATAGAAGTTTATCTCTTGTTATTGTATATCTAAGAGGTCTAAGTCCATTTCTGTCACTACCCACAATAACCCACTCATTGTCAGTTGCAGCTATAGCAGCAGGTCCATCCCAAGGTTCCATTGTACTATTTAAAAAGTTAAAAAGTTGTTGATGATCTTTTGGAAGAACTTTACTTTTTTTTGACCAAGCATCTGGTATTAGCATAAGTTTTGCTAAAGGTGCTGAATGTCCAGAAATATTTAATAGTTCAAACACATTATCTAATGATGCAGAGTCTGAATTACCAGCAGGGATAACCGGTTTTAAATTTTCCATATCATCAAACAAAGGACTTAACATTTCCTCTTCATGAATTCTCATCCAATTAATATTTCCTTTTAAAGTGTTTATCTCTCCATTGTGAGCAATTGATCTAAAAGGTTGGGCTAAATCCCAACTTGGAGCGGTGTTAGTAGAAAATCTTTGATGGAAAATTGCATAACGTGAAATGAAACGCTCATCTTTTAAATCTGGATAAAAATCAGATAAAGACTCTGCTAAAAACATTCCTTTATAAATTATTGATTTCGAGCTGAATGAACAAATATAAAAATTGTTTAATTGATTTCTTAATGCTTCTTTTTCAATTTTTCTTCGAGTTTCATAAAGAGCTCTTTCTAAATCTTTACCATGAATTGACTTATCATTATGTGTAAAAAGAACTTGTGTAATCTCAGGTCTAGTTTGTTCTGCCTTTTCTCCTAAAACAGAAGGATCCACAGGTACTTGTCTCCATCCGTAAATATTAAAATTCTTTTTTGTTAATTCACTTTCTACAATTGATCTGCATTGCTCTTGTCCCCCAAAGTCATTTCTTGGCAAAAAAATCATTCCCACACATAAATCTGAGTTATCGTGCTCATGACCTGTTATTTCAATTTTTTCTGCAAAGAAATCATTTGGTATTTCAATATGAATACCTGCTCCATCTCCAGTTTTACCGTCTGCATCAATTGCACCTCTATGCCATACAGCTTTTAGAGCCTCGATACCGTATTCGACTACTTTTCTTGATTTTAGACCCTCAGTTGATGCAACAAGACCTACTCCACATGCATCATGTTCCATAGTTTCATCATAAACATGATTTTTTTTTAAAAGTTTACGATTTTTGTTTTGGATATCCATCATGCAACTTTCATTTTTTGTTTTGATTGAAGATAACTTTCAATTGAAGTGGCAGCATCTCTACCATCTTTGATAGCCCATACAACTAATGAGGCTCCTCTTACTATATCTCCAGCCGCGAATACACCTGGTATACTAGTTTCCAAGGTATCAAAGTCAGCTTTTATTGTTCCCCACTGTGAAACTTGTAATCTAGGTTCCTGAAATAGAACTGGTAAATCTTCTGGATCAAAACCTAAGGATTTAATCACCAAATCAGCATTAATTTCAAATTCTGAGTTCTCTTCTGCAACGGGTCTTCTTCTGCCACTTTCATCTGGATCCGTTAATTTCATTTTATCTACAATAATACTATTTACTTTATTAGTTCCTCTAAACTCTTTCGGGTTACTTAACCAAATAAATTCTACACCTTCCTCCTCAGCATTGCCGACTTCTCTCGCAGATCCAGGCATATTTTCTCTGTCTCTTCTGTAAAGGCATTTTACAGATTTAGCTTTTTGTCTTACAGAAGTTCTTACACAGTCCATTGCAGTATCTCCACCACCAATTACTACTACATCTTTACCCTCAGCATTTAATGTTCCGTTATCAAACATTTCGACTTTATCGCCTAAACCTTTTTTGTTTGAAGCTGTTAAGAATTCCATTGCAGGAAAAATATTACTTAGATCATTTCCAGGTAAGTTAACTTCTCTTGCTTTGTATACACCTGTTGAAATTAACAAGGCATCATGTTTTGATTGTAATTCTTTTAATGTAGAATCTTTGCCAACCTCAAAATTATGAACAAATTTTATTCCACCTTCTTTTAAAAGTTTAATTCTTCTCTCAACTACATGCTTTTCTAATTTAAAATTTGGTATTCCATAGATTAACAATCCACCTGCTCTGTCATATCTGTCACAACTTTTATTTGGGGAACAGCTTTCATCGCTCAAGACACTGGTATGGATAATATCGGTCCATTAACTTTTAATTCAGCAAGATTTATTGTTGGCTTTTTTACAATATTACCACTTGCCTTATTATTTGAGAGGAAGAAAATTAAACTAGAAATACTTTCAAAATCAAAACTTTTTATAAAATATCTAGTTTTCATGGGAGTATCTCTGTTTTTGGGTACTTTTTTACAACAAGCTGCTCTCCAATATACAAATATTGCAAATGCAGCTTTTTTTACAGTGTTTTACGTACCAATAGTTCCAATTTTGTTATTTTTCATCTTCTCCAAAAAAGTTCATTGGAG
>CACAEM010000021.1 GCA_902531455.1 uncultured Pelagibacteraceae bacterium
AACCATTTAGATTCAACCGTTACGAGAAAGGTGAATTACACCCAACATCTAATAGTCCGTTTCCTTGGAGCTAATTTATCTAAGTAGACAGATGTTTTTTTTTCAGTTAACTTTTTGGTCTAAAAATTCTTAAGGGGGAATATGACTGATCTAGAGAAACATGTTAATCAACCGGGTAGAGCTAAACTAGTTAAACAAGTTAGAGCTAAAATCAATGAACTAAAAATTGATTATATTTTTTTTCAATTCATTTCAGTAACTGGAAGAGTTGTTGGTAAAGGAATTCCTGCTGATCATTGGGAAAGAACATGCGAAAAAGGTTTTCAATTAGTTTATGGAGCAACTGCTAATTTATTCTTAGATCGTCATAATAATTATATAGGATATGGTCCGGAGGCTAAAGAATTGGTTGGAATACCAGATCCTGAAACTTTTTGCCAGTTACCTTGGGATAAAAAAGTTGCAAGAGTTTTTGTAACTTGTTTTAGAAATAGAGAAGAAAGAGAAAATCCAGGTGGTCACTTAACATCTGATTGTAGAGGTAATTTAAGAATTATTGCTAAAGAATTTAAGAAAAAACACGGTTATCAACTAAGAGTTGGAACTGAGCCAGAAATGATGTGGTTAACTAGAAATGATGATGGTACTCCAACAGGAAAAGGTTTTTCTAAACCATATTGTTATCACATAGATCAATTCGAGTCTTTAAGACCAGTATTTATGAAAGTAATGGAATACGCAAGAGCTATGGGCTTTGATATGATTCAAGGTGATCATGAAGATGCTCCCGGTCAACTAGAACTAAACTGGATGTACGATGATGTTTTAAGAAATGCAGATAGATTATCTACTTACAGACAAATTTGTGCACAAGTGGCGAGAGAATTTAATTTAATTGCATGTTTTATGACAAAACCCTTTATGGGAGTTTCTGCTAGTGGTTGTCATACTAACATGTCTTTATGGACAGGTGGAAAGGACAAAGTAAATAAATTAGGTCATAAATCTTTACCAGGCATGGACGAAGTTTTCAGTTATGTTGAAGGTGGTACTAATACTTTTATGCCAGACACTAAAGATGTACAGTTGCCAGGAAAAATTGGTTTGAAATCTATTGGAGGTGTAATGAAACACTTGCCTGCATTAACAGCTATTGGTTCATCAACTGTTAACTCATACAGAAGACTTTGGGATCAAGGTTTTTGGGCACCGGTTTATGCAGATTGGGGATATCAAAACAGAACTTGTGGATTGAGAGTTTCTGCTCCAGGAAGATTTGAATACAGATCCGTAGACTCAATGCATAATCCATATTTAATGGGAGCAAGTTTATTAAAAGCTTTTGATGATGGAATAACAAATAATATTGATCCTGGAAAACCTGAGTCTAGAAATATTTATGAAGCTCAAAAAGCTGGAAAGAATGTTAAAAAATTACCTTTAAGTCTTGGAGAAGCGTTAGATAGATTGGCGGATGACAAAGTTATTCAATCTGCTATGCCAGATGAAATGTATAAAATTTTTCATTGGTATAAAAATGATGAGTGGGAGAGATTTTTAGGGGCAACAACTCAATGGGATCTAGATACTTATTTGGATTGTCTACCATAAGAAATTTTAGGAAGGAAAAAATATGTGCGGAATTGCGGGACTAATCCATAGAGGAAAATCTTCTGATGTAGGAAATGAATTACAGTTAATGCTTCAAGCATTAAAACATAGAGGTCCTGACTCAACTGGATACGCTCTCTATGCAGATAATGATGGAGAAAATTTTATAATGAGATTTAAGGTTGGGGAAAATGTTGGAGAAGGAAGCACATCAGTTAATGAAGATGATAGTGTTTATGACAAAAGAAAAGAACTTGTCGACCAGATGCTAAAAAACCTTAATGCTACAGTAGTAAAAGAGGAAAAGTTAACTCCTTACTCTTACAGATATGAAATGAAATATGAACAGGATTTAATGGAGTTTTCAAAAAAAATTGAAAGCATAGAGAGTGTGGAGATATTGTCTATCGGTAAATCATTAGAATTAATCAAAGATCTAGGAGATGCTCAGGCAGTTTCTGAAAGATATGATCTAGCAAAAGTTAAAGGAACCCATGGTATTGGACATGCTAGAATGGCAACTGAATCTGGAGTAGATATTAAATCTGCTCATCCATTTTGGGGTTATCCTTTTAGTGATGTATCAGTTGTACACAACGGTCAACTTACAAACTATTGGAACAATAGAAGAGTGTTAGAGAATAAAGGTATGAGATTTATGTCTGAATGTGACTCTGAATTAATTGCAGTTTATTTAGCAGAAAAAATGAGAAATGGTGCATCTTTGGAAGAGGGTATGAAAGATAGTTTATCAGGCTTAGATGGTGTATTTACTTATTTTGTAGCAACAAAAGATTCGTTGGGAATGGCAAAAGATACGATGGCTGCAAAACCATTAGTATTATACGAGTCTGATGATTTAGTAGCAATGGGTTCTGAGGAAATAGCTATAAGATCTATTTTACCACAAGAGATAGACACATATGATCCATTTGATGGAGAGGTTAAGGTATGGCAAATTTAAAAACAACTGAGAAAAAAACTAAAGCACAATCAATGGGACTTCATACTGAAGTTCTAACAGGTAAAACTCAACAAAAATTTTTTAACCCTGATGAGGCAGAAAACTTTTACTATTGGGGAACTTATGATGTTGATTTTAATAAAAGAATTGATCTTGATGTAAATGATCTAGACTGCAAAGAGACAAACAAAAAAATTGATGAACTTATGAGTCAAGGTTATGGAACAATAGTTATAAAGAACCCGCAAGGAAAGCATAGTTTAGGTGTTGGGGTGTTAAATAAATTAAATTTAATATTTGAAGGAAGTTTGGGTTATTTTGGTGTTGGTTCTATTGATGGTCCAACGGTAAGAATTAATGGTAGAGTTGGATGGTCATGTGCAGAAAATATGATGGCAGGAAAAGTAGTAATAGAAAAAAATGCAGGTTCATGTTTTGGTGCAGCAGTTAGAGGTGGAGATTTAATATGTAAAGGTAGTGTTGGTGCTAGAACAGGAATTGATCAAAAAGGTGGAACGATTATTGTTGGTGGTGACGCTGGAGCATTTACTGGATTTATGATGCAAAGAGGAAGAATAATAATTTTAGGTAATGTCGGTATAAACCTTGGTGACTCTATGTACGATGGAACAATTTATGTGGGTGGAAAAATTGGGTCATTTGGAAGTGATGCGGTTGAGTCGCCTATGACAAAAAGTGATGTGGATTGGATTAAAAGAAAACTTAAAGTAGCTGAGATAGGCGAAAATTTCAATGTTTCAAATATGACAAAAGTAGTTGCAGGTAAAAAACTATGGAATTACGACGCTTTAGAACCAACTGAGAAAAAAGGAGCAATTTAATGGCAAGGAAAAAAAACGGAAAATCAAATGGTCATTCCAATGGGAATGGTGGAAATGAATTCTCAAAAAGAAATAAAAGTTTATTAGGTTATAACGCTATATTTACACCAGAAGTAATCGACGACATTCATATTAAAGCTCAGTTAGGAAGATACCGAATGAGAGGTATGGCTCTAATGAAAAAAATTCCAACATTTGATGATTTAGTTTTTTTACCTGGTACCCTTACAAGATTTGTCATTGAAGGTTACAGAGAAAAGTGTGAAACAAAAACTATAATTGGTCCAAGATGTGAAAACCCGGTAGAATTAGATATACCAGTTTATATTACAGGTATGAGTTTTGGAGCTTTATCTTATGAAGCTAAAACAGCGCTTGCAAGAGGAGCAACTATGGCCGGTAGCGCAACATGTTCAGGTGAAGGTGGAATGATACCTGATGAAAGAAGATATTCAGAAAAATGGTACTATCAATGTATTCAATCAAGATATGGATTTAATCCTCATCATGCTCAACTTGCTGATGGAATAGAAGTTTTCATTGGTCAAGGACAAAAAGTTGGAATGGGTGGTCACTTGATGGGTCAAAAAGTTACTGACCAAGTAGCAGAGATGAGATCATTACCAGCCGGTATTGATCAAAGGTCTCCTGCTAGACATCCTGATTGGTTAGGACCAGATGATTTAGCTTTAAAAGTTCAAGAGCTAAGAGAGTTGACCAAAAATAAAGTTCCAATACAATTAAAACTTGGAGCAGCAAAAGTTTATGATGATGTTCGTATGGCAGCAAAATGTGATCCTGACTCTATTTATTTAGATGGTATGGAAGGTTCAACAGGCGCTGGTCCACACATCGCAGCAGCAAACACGGGTATACCTGGAATAGCTGCGATCAGAGAAGCAAGAAGAGCAATAGATGATGTTGGAAAAACTGGAAAAGTAACTCTTATTTATGCCGGTGGAGTTAGAGATGGAGCTGACATGGCAAAGGCACTAGCTCTTGGAGCAGATGCTATCGCTATAGGTACTGGAGCTATGATTGCATTAAATTGTAATAAAGAAATTCCAGAGTCTAACTTTGAAAAAGAAATGGGAGTACCAGCAGGTCATTGTTATCACTGTCATACTGGTCGTTGCCCAGTAGGTGTTGCTACTCAAGATCCTAAGTTAAGAAAAAGACTAAATCCAGATGAGGCAGCCCTTAGAGTATATAATTACTTACACACTATGACTTTAGAAGCACAATTATTAGCAAGAGCTTGCGGTAAAACTAATATCCATTCATTAGAGCCTGAAGATATGGCAGCTTTAACAATGGAAGCTTCTGCTTTAGCAAAAGTACCTCTATCTGGTACAAACCATACAGTTGGAGTAGATGATTTTCATAAAATATAATAATGCCAAAGAAAAAAACTAAAAAATCGAGCAAAAAAATAATTAAAGGACAGCTAGGTAAAAAGAAAGAGACCGCTCGAGAAAAGATGATAGGTCAAACTATTGGTTATAGATATGACGTAAATTTATTACCAGACTATTCTAGAATAACCCCATTCTTAAAAAAATATATTGAAGCAATGGGTTGGGATGATTTAAATTGGTTAGAAGATGTTCATATGGGTTATGAAGAAGATAGACCCGCAGTTTTTGATAGAAATGCAAATGGATGGGTCACCATTCCAAAAAAAATTAAATTACCAAATAACCAACAAGATAGAGACATGATTGCACGAGAACTATTGGTTAAATTTCAAATGTCTCCAAATCACCCTTTAGTAGATTTAAAAAAAGCATATCGAAAATTTTAGAATCGCCAGCAATTTATATATATCTATAGTTGTAATATTGTAAATTTGCATTGAAATAATTGTTTTATTTAAGATTGATCCGATAATTCGAAATAATAATATTAAAATAATTTGTTTAAACAATTGGAGGTTAAATGACTGACGAACTAGGTGCATTGACAACCATATTCACAGAATTTTACTATTGGATAACAGTAGTACTTATGTTTCTTATCCATGTAGGATTCTGTATGTATGAAGTTGGAGCTTCCCGATACAAACATCATCAACATACATTAATGAAAAACACAATGCTGATACCTTTAGTAACAGTAACTTGGTTTTTATTTGGTTGGTGGATTTATTGGGCATTTCCAACTGGGCCAGGTCTTGCACCATCAATAATGAATGAAAGCGCAGCGCTGATTACAGATGACTCAGCTTTTAGTGCTAAGTGGTATCTACCAAATAGTGAATTGATGGCAGTAAACTTAGGAGATCATATTAGCGGAGTATTTTGGGCTGCATTTTTATTATTCTCATGGACAGCAGCTTCGATAGTGTCAGGTGCTGTGATTGAAAGAATTACAACTTTTGCTTTTGGAATTCTTGCAATTGCGATTGGATCTGTATTTTGGAGTATAGATGCTGCATGGGGATGGCACTTTGACGGATGGATGTTGAAAATACTCGGTTACCATGATGCTTATGCCTCAGGTGTAATTCACGCAGTGGCCGGTGGATTTGCTTTAGGGGTACTTGCTGTTTTAGGACCAAGAATTGGAAAATTTTCATCAAGTGGTGAACCTAGAAACATAGGACCAAGAAATCCTTGGTTAGTAACTGTTGGATTATTCTTAATTTATACAGGTTTTTGGGGATTTTATGCTGCTTGTAATATTCCAATTTATGATCTTGGACCTGAGTATGGCATGGAAGGTGTGACCTACTTTACTGCAACCACAATTTATGTAACGCCAACCACACTTAGTGGGATAACAATGAACTTTTTAATGTCTCTCTCAGGAGGATTATTAGCAGGTTATGTTGTTTCCAAAGGTGACCCTTTCTGGACTTACTCAAGTGGTTTAGCTGGAATAATCTGTGCTTCTGCAGGAAATGACCTATATCATCCAATACAATCTTTGATAATTGGAATGATTGGTGTCGTTATAGCTTACAAAATGCATTACTGGGTTGAACGTAGGTTCAAAATTGATGATGCAGTTGGAGCAGTAGCAGTTCATGGTTACGCTGGGTTTGCAGGACTTGTGATATGTGGTTTTGTATTAAATGGATACCCTTCTTCAGGATACAGTGTTGGCGCTATGTGGGATGGAACCACATATGCTGCAATAAATCCTTTAGGAATGTTCATAGGTGCAATAATCATGTTCTTTGTTCTTGGAATGATCCCAGGCTATATTATAGCTAGAGTGTTAAATGGTCTTGGCAAACTCAGAATCCCAAGGGAAGTTGAGTTAGCTGGTTTAGACTATCAAATAATGGAGGAAGCAAAAGAAGATGAACGCACTGTTGCTTCTTCAAGTAGTTAAAGGAGGATAATATGGCTACAGTATCTAATTGGATAGATCACTTAAATAAACCTGCAGAAGATGTCGTAGGTGCTATTTATCCTGGAGTAGGATCAGAAGGTATATTGGTCCTTATACTTGCAGTTATTTGGATAGGTTGGACTGTTGTAAGCTCAAAACAAGAAAGTGATAAACTTTCTAAGCTTGCAAGAAAAAGACCAAGCTCAAATGCATGGAAAAGTAATATAACTGACGGATAAATAAATAGTAATAGGGGCGCAAAATTTTATTTGCGCCCTTAGATTAAAATGGACGATCAAAATAAAAAAGAGCAATCAAATAAAACTCCGAGTAAAATGGCAAGATTAGCATGGCCAAAGGCAAAATATGGATTGGTACTTGCTATATTAATTATTATTGTTGTAAATATAATTTACTATAAAGATTTCTTTTTATCATTTTTTTAAAAAGTATGATAAGAAGATTGAGTGGCAAAAGACTTATATAAAATTGCAAAATCAAAAAAAATAAAATATTTCCTAATAAGTTTCGTTGATTTATTTGGTGTCTTAAGATCTAAATTAGTACCCGCACAAGCAATCAAAGAGATGCAAAAAAATGGAGCTGGATTTGCTGGATTTGCAGCTTGGCTTGATATGTCCCCAGCAGACTCGGATATGTTCGCTGTACCAGATCCAAATAGTTTAATTCAGTTACCTTGGAATAAAGAAGTTGGTTGGTTGGCTTCTGATCTGTGGATGGATGGCAAACCTGTTGAGGCATCACCAAGAGTGATGTTAAAAAAGCAAATAAAATTAATATCAAATGAAGGTTACACCATGAAATCTGGAGTTGAGTGTGAATATTTTCTTATATCACCCGATGGTAGTTCTATTGCAGACCCTAGAGATACTCAATCTAAACCTTGCTACGATCAATCTTCCTTAATGAGAAATTATGAATTAATTAAAGAGATTTGTGATTGCATGATTACAATGGGATGGAACCCATATCAAAATGATCATGAAGATGCTAATGGCCAGTTTGAAATGAATTGGGACTACACTGACTGCTTAACTACAGCAGATAGACATACATTTTTTAAATTTATGGTCAAAACCATAACAGAAAAACATGGTCTTAGAGCAACTTTCATGCCAAAACCTTTTGAAAATTTAACAGGAAATGGTTGTCATACACATATCTCTTTATGGAATAAGAAAAAAAATAAATTTTTAGATAAAAATGACAAACTTGGACTTAGTAAATTGGCATATAATTTTTTAGGTGGTGTCATTAAAAATGCTGGATCATTATCAGCATTTTTTAATCCAACATTAAATAGCTATAGAAGAATAAATGCACCTCCTACAAAATCAGGCGCAACCTGGTCACCAAGTAGTATTTCTTATACGGGAAATAATAGAACACATATGATAAGAGTTCCAGATCCAGGAAGATTTGAATTAAGGCTAATGGATGGATCAGCTAATCCATATCTAGTTCAAGCAGGAATTTTAGCGGCAGGAATAAATGGTATCAGAAAAAGAATTAATCCAGGAAAACCATTGTTCTGTAATATGTATACAGACCATGCAAAATACCCTAACTTAAAAAAACTACCTAATACTTTAGAAGATTCATTGGAAATGTTAAATTATAATTCAGTTATGAAAAATGCATTTGGTAAAAATGTTTTAAACAGTTATATCAAATTAAAAAAATCAGAAATTGAAAGTTTTAAATCTAAAGAAAAGTTTGATAAAGAAAAACCTATTACAAAATGGGAAAGATCTAATACCTTAGATTGTTAAAATATGTCTATTAATTATAGTCATATTAAGAAATTTTCATCTTTTATTAAAAATAAAAATTATTCATTTAGTAGAGATAAAATATTGGATGTATTAAATGAAAAAACTATAGATAAAGCATTTAATACTATCTCTAATTGGGAGACTTATAATCCCACTCCCCTTCTTAATTTAAATAAACTTTCAAAAGACCTTGGCCTTAAAAATATTTTTTACAAGGATGAGTCAAAAAGATTTGGACTTAAATCTTTTAAAGCTCTTGGTGGTGCTTATGCGGTAGCAGAGGTTTCGGCTAAAAGAGAGGATGTAGTTGTTGCTACGGCAACAGCAGGAAATCATGGAAAATCAGTTGCTTGGGGAGCAAAAAGACTAGGAATTGAATGTAAAATTTTCATAAGTGAATTTGTTAGTGAAACAAGAGCTGGCGAGATGCGAAAACTTGGAGCAGAGGTGACAATAGTAAAAGGCAATTATGAAAATTCTTTAAATGAATGCATAAAACAATCTAAGGAAAATGGTTGGGAAATTGTTCAAGATGTTGCCTGGGAAGATTATCAAAAAGTGCCAAAACTAACCATGGCTGGATATTCAGTCATGATAGAAGAAATCTCCAAACAAACTGATCATTATATAACACATATATTTCTACAGGCAGGTGTAGGAGGAATGGCCTCTGGTGTAATAGCAGGAGTTGCACGGTATTTTAAAAGAATTCCAAAAATTATTATTGTTGAACCAAAAAATGCAGACTGTGTCTTGAAAAGTATTGATTCAGGTAAACTTACTAGAGTTGAAATAGAAAAAGAGAGCATTATGGGTGGAATGTCATGTGGAGATGTATCATTAGTCCCATGGCAAATTCTAAAAAACTCAGTAAATAATTGTCTAAGTATTCCTGATGATGACATACCATTATCAGTTGCAATGTTAGCTAAGGGATACTTTGGTAATGATAACATTGTTGCAGGAGAATGTTCAGCAC
>CACAEM010000022.1 GCA_902531455.1 uncultured Pelagibacteraceae bacterium
ATTTTATTTTACCAGTTCTAGGTCCCACAACTGTAAGGGACACACTTGGTTCACTAGCTAATTTTTCAGGTGGTGACCCATGGTACAATGTAACTATATCAAATAACACCAAACACTTTGATGACTCAGATTATTATTATTCAAGACTGACTTCTGGTATAGATTTTAGAGCAAAAAACTTAGAGGCTTTTGATAGTCTTGAGAATAATTCTATAGATTTATATGCTTCTGTAAGAAGTTTATATTTACAAGATAGAAAAAGAAAAATTCTAAACTCTGATGAAACTACAGAGACTATGAATGATGACGATTGGGAAGAAATAGATACCCAATAATTGTTAATGTTCAAAGTTAAATTTACCAAACTAATATTTTTAATATCATTAGTTTTTGTTCCTTTAGAGGCTAAAGAACCAGATAAATTAATAACTGAAATAGTTAATGAAGCCTCAGTAATTTTATCAAGTTCTGATCCTGTTGAGTCTAAAATAATAAGATTGAATGATATAGCAGAGAGAAGTGTAGATATTAATGGCATAGGTATGTATACACTTGGAAAGTATCGTAAGAGCCTTAGCGAAGATCAAAAAATTAAATATAAAAAATTATTTAAAAGTTATTTTTTAAAAAGTTTTTCTAGTAGATTAGTTGATTACTCTGATCCAAAAATAAGTATCGTTTCTAAAAAGAAAATAAATGAAAAATATACTATTGTGAATACAATATTAGAAGAGACATCCAAAAATCCAGAAATAAGAATTGATTGGAGAATTTACACAAAAAATCCTGAAAGGCCGTTAATTAGAGATCTTATTGTTGAGGGATTAAGTTTAGCAAGAACTCAAAAGGAAGAGTTTAGATCTATAATACAAAATAATGATGGAGATATTAACTTTCTTTTTAAATCTATAGAAGAATTCATAATTAAATAGTGGTGGGCCCGCCAGGACTCGAACCTGGGACCAATACATTATGAGTGTACTGCTCTAACCAACTGAGCTACAGGCCCAAAGATTAAAGTTAATTATATCATTTTTAAGCAGTTATCAATTAAAGATAATTATTTAATTGGTGGGCCGTGTTGGTTACGCTCCAACTACCCCTGCAATGTCAATGCAGTACTCTACTATTGAGCTAACGGCCCATTAACTTTCTAAGAAACTTTTTAATTGTTTAGATCTACTTGGATGCTTTAATTTTCTTAGTGCCTTTGCTTCTATTTGACGAATTCTTTCTCTTGTTACAGAAAACTGTAACCCAACCTCTTCTAATGTATGATCTGTATTCATACCTACTCCAAATCTCATTCTTAGAACTCTTTCTTCTCTCGGAGTTAGAGTTGAAAGAATCTTTGTTGTAGCTTCACTTAAATTTGACTTTATAGCTTGCTCAAGTGGTGCCAATGCTTTTGTATCCTCGATAAAATCACCTAAACTACTATCTTCCTCGTCACCAACTGGTTTTTCAAGTGATACTGGCTCCTTTGAAATTTTTAAAACTTTTCTTACTTTTTCTAATGGCATTCTTAATTTTTTTGCAAGCTCCTCTGGAGTGGCCTCTCTTCCAAATTCACTTAGAATTAATCTTTGAGTTCTCACAATTTTATTAATTGTCTCTATCATATGAACAGGAATTCTTATTGTTCTTGCTTGATCAGCAATTGACCTAGTGATTGCTTGTCTTATCCACCAAGTTGCATATGTAGAAAATTTATATCCTCTTCTATATTCAAATTTATCAACAGCTTTCATTAAACCAATATTTCCCTCTTGAATTAAATCTAAAAATTGTAATCCTCTGTTAGTATATTTTTTAGCAATAGAAATTACTAATCTTAGATTAGCCTCGACCATCTCTTTCTTTGCAATTCTTGACTCTTTTTCGCCTTTTTGTATTCTGCTTACCATTAATTTATAGTCTGTTACTGAAATCCCCAGTTTATTACTAGTCTCGATTAAACGATCTCTGATATTTTTAAATTCAACTTTGTATTTTTGAAAAAATTTTTTCCAAATATCATTTGTGTCCAGAAAGTTTTTTAAATTAGGATTAATTTCATTTCCAATATAAAATTTAATAAATTCATCTCTTGAAATTTTTTCATTTAGGGCAAGTCTTAAAAGATTTCCTTCAAGCGATATTATTTTTCGATTCTCAATATAATGTTTCTGGACTAATTCCTCTAATACTGAAGGAGATAATTGAAGAGTTTTAATATTTTCCAAAACATCTTCTACAATTTTTTTATAGTTTTTTTCTTTAGAGGGTGAAAATTGCTTTGAGTTCAATACACAATTTAATTTTTCCTTCTGATACTTTATAAGTTTATTATATTCTTTAGTTAAGTTATTAATTGTTTGTAAAACTTTAGGTTTAATCTCAGTTTCCATTGCAGCAAGAGTTGGATTAAATTCATCATCAGAATTGTTATTTTCTTCATTATTTTGTGTATCGCTTCCATCATCAGATTTTTTTTGCTTTGCACTTTGTCCAGTATCTTCATCTTCCATATAGTTTGTGTCAATATCTATAATTTCTCTAACCAAAATTTCATCATTCTGGAGTTGTTTATTCCATTCAGAAAATTGTTGAGCTGTAATTGGGCTTTGAGAGAGAGCATTTAACATAACGTCTTTTCCAGCCTCTATTCTTTTGGCAATAGCAATCTCACCTTCTCTGGAAAGAAGTTCAACACCGCCCATTTCTCTTAAATACATTCTTATTGGGTCGTCACTTTTTTCTATTGATTTTCCCTCTTCTTTGGATCCATTATCTTTTTTTCGAAGAACCTTAAAGTCTGATTTTTTTTCTACTAAAATTATTTTTTCATCAAGTATATGGATAAAAGCTTGCTCTAAATTTTCATCAGATAAATTTCTTTTACCTAAAGATTTATTTAATTCATCATAAGTGATAAATCCTCTATGGACACCCCTGCCCATTAGCCTAGCAAATGATTTTGTAATTATACGTTCCACAATAAAAAAGTTCAGAATGTATATAATGCTAAAATTAAAAAAATCTACGGGATTCTGTTTATAATTTAATTGATTTTTTGTAGTTTTTTGAGCTCTTTTAACTCGTTAAATGTTGCTTCGCTCAAATCTTTAGAAAATCTTGATTCTAAATCAGTTATTCTTAATTCTAGCTCATAATTCTTTAGGTCTCTTATTAACTCAGATAGGATTTCAAGAATTTTTTCATCATCGTTTAAATTTTTTAGTATTATATGCTTTATTGATGCATATTTAAAAACTCTTGCAACCAAGCTCTTGTCAATTTTTAAACTTTCAATGTCAGTATTTTCAAAATTATTAGTTTGATTTTTAATTTCGTCATATAATAATTTATTTTCACTACTAAATAATTTTACATTTTCAATTAAATTAAAATTATCTTTTATTAAGTGAGATTTACTTAACAAGATATATAAAAAAGAAAATTCTTTAATATCAATAGCCTTCAAAGACTTTGTCTCATTGTAATAGTTTTGTGTTGATTTAAGTGACTTGGCAGTCTTAGAATAATTTTTTTTATATTTATAGTTTGTATTTGGTGTTAATTCAGAAACTCTTTCTAGAAAGTATTCAAGAACATACTTTCTAATAAATTCATCTTTGATAGTTGAGGAAATTGCTCTTAGTTTTTTCTCAAATATAGCTCTTGAAGAGGGATTATCATCCATATCTTTAGAATAATGACTAAATATAAATTTGTGGATAGGGACTGCGTTACTCCTAGAAAAATCTTCAAAAAAATCTTTTCCCTTTTCATTAACAAAACTATCTGGATCATGTTTGTCAGGTAAAAATAAAAATGAAATCTCTTTTTCTGGTTTTAATTCAACAATAGAGTTTTCTGCTGCCCTTAAAGCTGCTTTATATCCACTTTCATCTCCATCAAAGCATATTATGATATGCTGAAAAAATTGATTTAGAGTTAATATCTGTCTTGTTGTTAAAGAAGTTCCAAGATTAGCAACGACATTATCCACTTTGTTTTTACTAAGACCGACGACATCCATATAACCTTCAACAAGAAATATATTATTAATATTGTTAGAAAGTTTTCTAGCAAAATCTAGATTATAAAGATTTGATCCTTTTTTAAAAAATGGTGTTTCTGGTGAGTTAATATATTTAGCCAGATATTTATTATCATTTAAAATCCTACCTCCAAGAGCTATTGGATCACCTGAGATATTATTAATTGGAAAAATTACTCTATCTCTAAATCTATCTACATATTTTTTTTTATTTTCATCAAAATAAAATAACCCTGTATCTTTGATTTCAATTTCACTAAATTCTTTAAAAAGATCTTCTTTAAGTTTCTCATTATTTGAAACATATCCAATTTTAAATTTCTTTACTTCATGAATGGTTAAACCTCTATCTTTTAGATAATCCTTTGCATTTTTTGCTGAAGGATTTTTAAAAAGATCATTGAAATAAAATTCAACGTATTTTGCATATATCAATTTGTACTTGTTCCATTTTTCCTCTCTGATCTCATCCTCTTTTGAGAATGTGTAAGGTCTCATTCCTGATAAATTTGCTAAATATTTAACGGACTCACCAAATTTTAGATTTTGAGTTTTCATGACAAAATCAAAAATATTTCCATGTTCAGCAGTACTAAAACAATGATAAAATTCCTTTTCATCATTCACTGTAAAAGAGGGTGTTTTTTCGGTTTTGAAAGGTGACAGGCCAACGTATTCCTTTCCTCTCTTTTTTAAACTTACAGTTTTTGAAACAACAGTTGAAATTTTTAACCTAGTTTTAATTTCTTGTAAGTACTCTTTAGGGTATTTCATTTTTGATTTAATAATTCTTTTATTGTTGCTCCTGCTTTAGAAAAATCAATGCTATCAGCATAATTTTTCTTTAATTCACCCATTACTTTCCCCATATCCTTAATTGAGTTTGCGCCTGTTGATTTAATCACTTCTTCACAAACTCTCCTAGTATCCTCCTCACTAATCTGTTTAGGTAAATATTGGCTAATTATTCCAACTTCTTGTTCTTCTATATCCTGAAGATCCTTACGATTATTTTTTTTATACAATTCAATTGATTCGCTACGTTGTTTAATCATTTTTTTTAATAACTTCTTAATATCTTCATTATCTGTTTCTTTTTTTTCTGCCCCAGATCTATTGTTAATATCTAAATCTTTAATACCAGATAAAATTAACCTGTAAGTTGATATTTTATTTTTAACTTTAGATTTTAAAGCTGTTTTGTAGTCTGACTCTATACTTTCTCTTAGTGACATATTTAATTTTAACGTATTAAGAATATTCTTCAAAAAGAAAAATATTTTTTTTACAAAATATACATTAGATGTGTTGCGCAAAAAAAGGTTTTATTGTATAGACCTTTAACTCATGAGTTGTAATTGAACAAAAAACAAAAAAATAAAATTGCAATTAAACACCAATTTCCCACAGGTATTTTAGTTCTAGATAATGAGCTAATTTTTAAAGGTATTGGCCTTGGATATAAGGGAACTTCAACTGGAGAGGTTTGTTTTAATACATCTTTAACAGGATATCAGGAAATCATATCAGACCCATCTTATGCTGGACAAATCATAAACTTTACATTTCCTCATATTGGAAATGTTGGAACTAATAATGAAGATTTAGAGTCTGATAAAGTTTGGACAAAGGGTGTAATATTCAATTCTGAAATAACATCTCCATCAAATTATAGAGCTTTGAAAAATTTAGATGAATGGCTGAAAAAAAATAAGATTGTTGGGCTAACTGGATTAGATACTAGAAGCCTGACAAACTTGATTAGAGATAAAGGTGCTCCAAAAGGCACTATTTCAAATGATACAAAAGGAAAATTCAACCTTAAAAAACTAATCAATATGTCAATTAAATGGCCTGGTTTAAATGGTCTAGATCTTGCAAAAGAAGTATCAACAAAAAAAACTTACATCTGGAAAGGTTTTAAGACTTGGAAAAAATCAATTGGTTATGAAAAAAATATTAAAATAAAATTTAGAATTGTTGCAATTGATTATGGGATAAAGAAAAATATTTTAAGATATTTTTCTGATTATAACTGTGAAGTGAAAGTAGTTTCTTGTAAAAAAACTGCTGATGAAATTATAAAACTTAATCCAGACGGTATTTTTTTATCTAATGGTCCAGGGGATCCGGCAGCAACTGGAGAGTATGCAATTAATAATATAAAGAAATTAATTAAATTGAATTATCCAATTTTTGGGATTTGCCTTGGTCATCAAATTTTAGCTTTAGCTTTGAATGCAAAAACAAAAAAAATGAAACTAGGTCATAGAGGTGCAAATCATCCTGTCAAAAATTTAATTACCAACTCAGTTGAAATTACTAGCCAAAATCATGGTTTTGTTGTTATAGAAAAAAGCTTATCAAAAAGCATCCAAATAACTCATAAGTCTCTTTTTGATGATTCTATTGAAGGAATTAGGTTAAAAAACAAACCCGTCTTCTCTGTGCAGTATCATCCAGAAGCAAATCCTGGACCACAAGACAGTCAATATTTATTCAATAATTTTATTCAAGATGTAAAAAAATATGCCAAAAAGAAAAGACATTAAAAAAATATTAGTTATTGGAGCAGGTCCAATAATAATTGGACAAGCATGTGAATTTGATTATTCGGGTACTCAAGCATGTAAGGCTCTTAAAGATGAAGGTTTCGAGGTAGTTTTAATAAATTCAAATCCTGCAACAATTATGACTGATCCTGGAGTAGCTGATAAAACCTATATTGAACCCATCACAATTCCTGTTTTAGAAGAAGTTATTAAAAAAGAAAAACCTAATGCAATTTTACCAACAATGGGAGGTCAGACCGCATTAAATTTAGCAATAAGTGCAGAAAAAGCTGGAGTGCTTAAAAAATATAAAATTGAATTAATAGGTGCAAAGTCGAAAGCAATAGAAAATGCAGAAGATCGTAAAAAATTTAGAAAAAATATGTCTGACATTGGTTTAGATCTGCCAAAATCAAGAATCATAAATCATTTTAAAGATGCCGCTAAATGTTTGAAGGAGATTGGATTACCAGCAATTATTAGACCATCTTTTACTTTAGGCGGTTTGGGAGGAGGTATCGCTAAAAACAAAAAAGATTTCTTTAAACTTGTTAAAACTGGGATGAACGAGTCCCCTCAAAATCAGGTTTTAATCGAAGAGTCATTAGAAGGTTGGAAAGAATTTGAAATGGAGGTTGTAAGAGACAAAAAAGATAACTGTATAATAATTTGTTCAATAGAGAATGTGGATCCAATGGGAATCCATACTGGGGATTCTATCACAGTTGCTCCAGCATTAACCTTAACTGATAAAGAATACCAAGTCATGAGAAATGCATCAATTGCCTGCTTAAGAAAAATCGGAGTTGAAACCGGGGGGTCTAATGTTCAGTTTGCAATAAATCCAGCAAATGGAAGAATGGTTATAATAGAAATGAATCCAAGAGTATCAAGATCCTCTGCTCTTGCATCAAAAGCGACAGGTTTCCCAATTGCTAAAGTAGCAGCCAAACTTGCTGTGGGATACACTTTAGACGAATTAAAAAATGAAATTACAAAAGTAACTCCGGCTTCATTTGAACCAACAATTGATTATGTTGTTACAAAAATACCAAGATTTACATTTGAAAAATTTTCAGACACTAAAGCAGTGCTTGGAACTTCAATGAGATCTGTTGGTGAAGCAATGGCAATCGGAAGAAACTTCAAAGAATCTTTTCAAAAAGCCTTGGTTTCCCTAGAAACTGGATTTTCAGGATTAGACAATATTTTTAATTATTCAAAAAAAGATATTTTAAAAAATTTAAAGAATAATATTCCAAATAGATTGGTGTTAATTGCTGAAGCATTTAGAAAAAATATTTCATTAGATAAAATATACAAATTATCAAATGTTGATCCTTGGTTCTTAAATCAAATTAAGGATCTAATCGAAGAGGAAAAGAATATAAAAAAAAAAGGTATTCCCAAAACATATAACGAATTTAATAGAATTAAATCTATAGGTTTTTCAGATAAAAAATTGTCAGATATTACTGGAATAAAAGAAAAAATTGTAAGATCCAAAAGAGTTGCACTTAAAGTTTTACCAGTATTCAAAAAAGTGGACACTTGTGCAGCAGAATTTAAATCCTTTACTCCATATATGTATTCAACATACCAGAGAAGTTTTTCAATAAATACTGAGTGTGAAGCAGATCCAAGTAACAAGAAAAAAATAATAATACTTGGAGGAGGTCCAAACAGAATTGGACAAGGTATAGAGTTTGATTATTGTTGTTGCCAAGCAAGCTTTTCTTTAAAAGAAGCTGGATTTGAAACAATAATGGTCAATTGTAACCCTGAAACTGTTTCAACAGACTATGACACCAGTGATAGACTATATTTTGAGCCACTGATTGAAGAATATGTTCAAAATATAATTCTAAAAGAAAAATCAAATGGTAATC
>CACAEM010000023.1 GCA_902531455.1 uncultured Pelagibacteraceae bacterium
TACAATTCTTTTAACACCTGCAATTTTTGCTGGAATAGCATTCATCAATAATGTAGATGGTAAGTTTGCTGGAACATAAATGCCAACCGATTGAATTGGTACATATTTATATTGAATTTTATTGTTTAGATTATCATTATAAAAAATATCTTTAGTTTTTTGTAAATTATGAAATTTGAGTATCCGTTTGTAAGCAAAATCTATAGCTCTTTTAATTGATGGATCTAAAAATTTAATTGCCTTATTAATTTGCTCAATACTAGGTTTAATTTGATTATTTTTACTAAATTTTTTCTCATATTTTAAAAGACTTTTATTTTTATTATTTTTAATATCTTTTAAAATGTTAGATATAGTTTTATTTTCAATTCTTTTTCCAGATCTCCTTAAATCTAAAAACTTTGTTAAATTGTTTAAGTAGTTTTTTTTATTACAGTTAATTACTTTTATCATTTACTATTTTTTGATCCTCTAGTGTCACCTCAATTACTTCAGCGGCAAGAGTTATAATTCTATTTTTCGAAAATAACATAATTATTTCAAAATTCTCCTCTTTCTTAAAAATATCAATTGTTAATAATTCTAACGTAAGATTAGTGTCTTTTTGATCTATATTCTTTGATTTTGATGAATTAATAAATTCAAATTTAATAATACTATTTATTAATTTATTTTTTTTGTTTTCCTCTTCTTTGCTAAATCTTGCTATTGAAATTAGGAAAATCTTGTTAGAAGCTAAATATTTAATATCATCAATATTAACTTTCCCCTCGGAACAGCAAGCTGAAATAATATGGAGATCTTCGGGAGTTTGGGCAATTATCTTTTTTAAATATTGGTTTTCCATCAATTAACCCGTCGGATATTTACACCAACTTTTCTAAGTTTATTCTCTATATTTTCATATCCTCTATCTAAGTGATAAATTCTAGTGATTATAGATGATCCTTTTGCAACTATTGCAGCTAAAACTAATGCAACCGAAGCTCTTAAATCGCTAGACATTAATTCAGCAGCTTGAAAATTAGTATCACCTGAAATAAATGCCTTATTTTTTTTTATTATGATCTCAGCACCTAATCTTCTCAATTCAGCTACATGCATAAATCTATTTTCGAAAATACTTTCAGTTATTGAACTTTTGCCTTTAGCCTTACAAAGTAGAACCATAAACTGTGCTTGTAAATCTGTAGGAAAGTTTGGATATTCTTTAGTAACTAAATTAGTTAAATTTTTGATTTTTTTTGGACCAGATATATGAATTTGATTTTTGGCTACTTTAATTTTTGCTCCAACTCTTTTTAGTAATGCTAATTCCGTTTTAATAATTTTTGGATCAAAATTATTTATTTTTAAATTACCTCCAGTTAAACATGCTGCTACACAAAAAGTTCCTGTTTCTATTCTATCTGACATCACAGAATAACTTGTACTTTCTAAAGATTTAATGCCTTCTATCTTCAAAGTACGTTTGCCTATAAATTTTATTTTAGCACCACCTGATTTTAAAAAATTTATTAAATCAATTATTTCTGGTTCGATTGCACAGTTTCTAAGAATAGTAATTCCATTTGCTAAACATGCAGCTATAATTGTATTTTCAGTAGCCCCAACACTAATTTTTGAAAATCTGATTTTTGCACCTTTGAGTTTTTCTTTCGTATGTGCATGAATATAGCCTTTTTTAATATCGTATTTCATTCCAAGTTTTTTAAGCGCATTCAAATGATAATTTACAGGCCTTGCCCCTATTAGGCAGCCACCAGGTAAAGAAGTAATAGACTTTTGATGTTTAGCAACAAGTGCTCCTAAAACTAATATTCCAGCTCTCATCGTTCTAACAAGTGAATATGATGCAAAAAATTTTTGCTTTTTTTTCTTTGTTATTTTAATAATTTTTCTATTTTTATTAAATTTTATTTCTGAACCAAGAGATTTTAAAAGATTAATCATTGTATCTATGTCTTTAACATGAGGTAAATTTTTTATTATGACTTCGTTTTCGAATAAGATTGTCGATGCCAAAATTGGTAAGGCAGCATTTTTTGAGCCTGAAATTGAAATTTCGCCCTTTATTTTACAAGGACCTTTAATAATAAATTTGTCCATTATTATATTTTTGGAAGTGTAACTCCCTTTTGACCCTGATATTTACCATTTCTATCTGCATATGAAACAGCTGGATCCTCATTGCCCTTAATAAAAACAAATTGAGCAACTCCTTCATTAGCGTAAATTTTTGCCGGTAACGGTGTTGTATTAGAGAATTCTAATGTTACATGTCCCTCCCAGCCTGGTTCGAGAGGCGTAACATTTACAATTATTCCACATCTAGCATATGTAGATTTTCCTAAACAAATAACTAAAACATTTTTAGGTATCTTAAAATATTCTACAGTCCTTGCTAATACGAATGAATTGGGTGGTATTATGCATTCAGATGAGTTTTTAGTAATAAAATTTGAGGATTTAAAATTTTTCGGATCTACAATTTCTGAATTTACGTTAGTGAAAATTTTAAATTCATCAGAAACTCTCGCATCATAACCATAAGATGAAACGCCAAATGATATTTTATCTCCTCTAACTTGTTTGTCTTCAAAAGGAGAGATCATGTCGTTTTCTCTAGCCATTTGTATAATCCACTTATCAGATTGAACTGACATTATTTATTTTTTTTCTTAGTTTTTTTTTGAAATTCTTTTCTTTTTTTTAAATTTTTTCTTAAAGCAAGTTCAAGTTTACTAAAATTATTCTTTTTTGAACTCATTATTTATTTTTTGTCAGGATTTGTAAGATGTTCGAGCGTTATTACCTGATCAAGAGGAATTGTCTTTTTTTCTTCAATTTTTAATGGGCCAGTTTTCACCTGTTTTTTTGCTCTTTTTTCTGCAAGCTTTTTCTCTCTTTTAGCTTTTTTTTCCATGAGCTTTGCATTTTTATTAGCTCCATACGTGTAGTGAATTCCCATAACATTTTCCTTAAATAGATATAACCCATTTTTAAAAAAAAATAAGGCAATAATTTGAAAAATTTTAATTTATACACTATTTATCGTTAAAAAATGCCCTTGTAGTTTTAATGTTAAAACAGGCCCTTGGTAAGGGTCAGTTACGAGTTAGATTCTCGTCGAGGGCACCACTATTATTTTGTATAAAAATTTTTTTTTAGCAAAAACCCAATTATAACTAAAACTATAATTCCTAGAATTGGTAAATAAATATCAGGAGAAAAAATTAATTCTAAAAAACTTGGTAACTCAGAATTTTCTTCCAATATCTTACTCAAACCAGCGCCAAGAGATGCTCCAACAAATAATTGTGGAGTCATTCCAATTATTGATCCTAGAAAGAAATTTATAACCTTAACATTAAATATTGTCGGTAAAATATTTGAAATAAAAAAAGGAATACCACCTATAAATCTATAGATTAGAAAAAAAACAAACTCATTTTTTTTAAACTTTTCAGTAAAATTGCTAAAACGAGATGAAAATTTTTCCTCAACCAAATCTTTAAAAAAATAATTTGCAAGCATATAAAGAAGTGTTGCGCCAATAGATAAGCCAAAAACTACTAGTAAAGTTCCTAACCACTTTCCAAAAATAAAACCACCAACTAGAAATACTGGCGATCCAAAGCCTAATAAGAGAACCCAGACTACGGTACCTATTAAAAAAATAATACTTGATAAAAAAATATTACTATTTTTAATATTCTCTAAAGCTTCTCTATTTTCTCTTATTAATTCATAACTTGAGAAATCCTGAAAGGAAAAATTATTAAAAAAAATCAATAAAAAAACAAATACTATCAAAATGTAGGCAGAGCCTAAAAATAGTTTAATTTTTTTTTCTCTATTCATTGATTTTTAACTTATTAAAAATCACTGTACTTATATATATATATTTGTATAACTACCGAAATTTAACATTAATTTAACAAGAATGAAACGTACATATCAACCAAGTAATAGAAAAAGAAAAAAAGCTGTTGGCTTTAGAGCTAAAAAAAAGACAAAAGGTGGAAGAAAAGTATTAAAAAGAAGAAGAGCCAAAGGAAGAAAAAAATTAACAAATGCTTAATGAAAAACAAGATTGTTAGTCTTTCTAAAAATGAGGATTTTAAGTCTATTCTGAGCGGAAAAAAAATTTCAAATAAATACTTAACAATTTTCTTTAAAAAACTTTCTGATAAAAATAATAATAGATTAAATATTAGTTTTGTAGCTAAAAAGAAAATTGGAAATGCAGTAACAAGAAACAAAATTAAAAGAAGACTAAGAAATATTATGAACGAAGCTGTGAAATCAATTAACATTAATCTTAATTACTGTTATTTATTGATTGCAAAAATATCTGTTAACAAAGATCCCTATGAAACAATAAAAAAAGCAACACTAGAAGACTTTAAAAAAATTAAATGACCAATTTTGTTAAATTTTTAATGATCAAGATTATAAGATTTTATCAAATACTTATATCTCCATATCTAGGTAATAATTGTAGATATCTTCCAACATGTTCTGATTATTTTATTGAAAACCTAAAGGAGAATGGAATTTTAAAAGGAAGTATTAATGGATTTAAAAGAATACTTAGTTGTCATCCGATAAAAATTTTGGGTGGTGGAGAGGGATTTGATCCAGTTAAAAAGAAAAAGTAATTTATGGATACCAAAAATGTAATTGCCGCAATATCTCTAAGTGCAGCTGTAATAATACTTTATAGTCTATTCTTCGCTCCAGCAGTAGTAGACCAAAAAGATATTTCAAATGACAAAAATATTACTAGTGAAAATTCTTCAACGGATGCGCCATCATTAGTTCAGGATGAAGAAACAATTAAAATATCTAGAAATGAGGCTTTAAAAGAAAATGAAAGAGTTATTTTTGAAAATGACAAAATTAGAGGCTCAATTTCATTAATCGGGTCATCAATAGACGACTTAACTTTTAAAAATTATACAAATACTTTAAATGGAGATGATAATGTAATCTTATTAAATCCTAAACAGTCTGATAATGGATATTATGTAGAAACTGGGTGGGCAACCACTAACAAAAATATTGATTTACCAAACTCAAAATCTCTTTGGAGCATTGAAGGTAGTAACAAACTCACACCTAGTTCGCCAGTGATATTAAGTTGGACTAACAGTCAAAATATTAAATTCTTAAAAGAAATAAGTATAGATAAACAATATCTTTTTAACATCAAACAAACGATAATTAATAGTTCAGATAAAACTTATAACTTTTACCCATATGGACAAATAATTAGGAATGTAGCACCTGATGTAACTAATTTTTATATTTTGCATGAGGGTTTAATTGGAGTTTTTGATGATCAATTAATTGAAGAGGATTATGATGATATCGAGGAAAAAAAATATTCTAAGAATGCACAATCTGGATGGCTAGGTATAACTGATAAATATTGGATTACTAGTCTTATACCTGAAAAAGATAAAAGCTTTAGAGCTGATTTTGATTACAAAAATAAGTTCAGAGCAAATTTTATTGAGACGAATGCAACAGAAGTTGGTGCAAACGAGACAAAAAGCAACTCAATTAGAGTAATAATTGCTGCAAAAGAGGTAAACGTTATTGATGGATATGCTGAAAGTGAAAATATTAATAAGTTTGATTTAGCAATAGATTGGGGGTGGTTTTACTTCATTGTAAAACCTTTATTCTTTGCTATTCAATATTTCTTTAATCTAGCTGGCAATTTTGGAATAGCAATTATAATGATAACTGCTTGTATAAGATTAGCATTTTTTCCACTCGCAAATTACTCATTCAGATCAATGGCTAAAATGAAAGTTCTGCAGCCAGAAATGACAAGACTAAAAGAATTACACAAAGAAGATAAAATGAAACTTCAACAAGAAATGATGGCTTTATATAAAAGAGAAAAAGTCAATCCAATAAGTGGGTGTCTACCGATTTTCATACAGATTCCATTTTTCTTTGCAATTTATAAAGTTTTATTTGTAACAATTGAGATGAGACATCAACCATTTTTTGGTTGGATAAAAGATTTAAGTGAAAGAGATCCTACATCTATATTTAATTTATTTGGACTAATACCTTGGGACCCTCCTTCTTTTTTACTGATAGGTGTGTGGCCATGCTTAATGGGTGTTTCAATGTGGATGCAACAAAAACTAAATCCTACACCTCCCGACCCTGTTCAAGCAAAAATATTTATGTTCTTCCCGTTATTTTTAACTGTAATACTAGCTCCTTTCCCAGCAGGACTAGTTATTTACTGGACGATAAATAACATATTAACAATGGCACAACAGTACATAATAATCAAAAGAACGACTGTCAAAACTGTTTAATAGAAATGGAAATAGAAAAAATAGTACCAAAAGATGGTCCTTCCATTGACGAGGTTAAAAAATATATAGATAAATATAAAAATGAATTAATAGTTGTTAAATATGGAGGAAATATTTTTATTGATAGGAATATTTTTAACAATTTTATTTCAGATATTAGTATTCTAAATAAGTTAGGATTATCAATAATAATAGTTCACGGAGGTGGTCCTAGAATTAAAAGAGAATTAGAAAAATCAAATATTCAATCAAAATTTATTAGAGGTTTAAGAGTTACAGACGAAAAAATTATAAATATTGTTGAAGAAGTCCTTATTGATTTTAATGAAGATATTGTGAATTCTTTAATTAAAAAAGGTTCAAAAGCAATCTCATTAAACACAAAAAAAAATAATGTTATTGAGGTTATTCCAGAGACAGAGGAACTTGGTTTTGTTGGAAAACCAAATAAAATAAATACAAATATTATAAAAGATATAATTAAGGTAAATTCAGTTCCAATTATATCACCTTTAGGATTAGGTAAAAATAATCAAACATTTAATATTAACGGAGATACAGCAGCTGGTGCTATAGCTAAATCTTTGAAATGTAGAAGACTATTACTAATGACTAATGTTGAGGGTGTACTAAATGAAGAAAAAAAACTAATTGAAGAAATTACATCTTCAGAAATATTGGAGATGATAAATAATGGAACTATAACTGAGGGTATGATACCTAAAATTAACACCTGCTTAGATGCAGTGATGAATGGAGTTACAGGTGTTGGAATTATTGATGGAAGAAAAAAACATTCAATTTTATTTGAATTATTTTCAGATGAAGGAGCTGGAACATTAATAAGAAAATGAAAAATATAAAAAATATTTTATTCGATTGTGATGGTGTTCTTTATCAGGACTTGGAATCAGTATTTGGTCAAGTAAGTAAAAGAATGACTCAATATATATCTCAAAAATTAAAAATTAACTTAGTTGATGCAAAAAAATTACAAACCAACTACTTTCATAAATATAATACAAGTCTAAATGGATTAATGATACATCACGATATTCCTCCTAAAGAGTTTTTAAATTTTGTTCATGACATTGACCTATCTTTTATGGAAAAGGATGTTGTTTTGAGAGATGAAATAAAAAAGTTGGATTTAAGAAAGTTTGTTTTTACCAATGGTTCTAGTGAGCATGTTAGTAATATAATTACACATTTAGGGATTGATGATCTATTTGAGGACGTATTTGATATAGTTGACGCGGAATATAACCCTAAACCTGCAGCGAAAGCATTCGATCTGATGGTAAAAAAATTTGATATTGACCCAACAGAAACAATTTATATTGAAGATATTGCAAAAAACTTGTCAATTGGAAAAGAAAGAG
>CACAEM010000024.1 GCA_902531455.1 uncultured Pelagibacteraceae bacterium
CCAATAAAGATCATAATTTGCCCATTTCATTGATTTATTCCAAGCCATCTTTGATAAGATTTCACTTAAATTATTTTCTAGTAAATCTGAAACCTTTATTTTTCTAGAATCTTTTTTAAAAAAATAAAATTCACCTTTTTCAGTATTTTTTTTAAATATATTCTCTAATATTGTGTTGTTCGATCTAATAAATCCCTCTAATGCTTTTTCAGGAGCATTAACATTTGGGCCTCTAATTTCCTCTGAGCTTAATTTGATTTCATTAGGGATTTTATTAACATGTAGAACTAGTCTGTTTGGTGTTGAATAAACATTGAAATTTTCGTTGAATTTAATTTGATTTTCAATAAAAAAATTTTTAATATTTTTTTTTAATTCATTCCTTGCGTTTATTTGAAGCCTTGCAGGAATTTCCTCACTAAATAGCTCTACAAATAATTCTGACATCAACTTTGGCTTTCAATCCAAACTTTCCCAATTGATTTAGTTAGTTCCCTTATTCTTGCAATATACTCAGCCCTTTGTGCTACACTAATCACCCCTCTTGCATCTAAAATATTGAAAACATGACTGCATTTTAAACATTGATCATATGCTGGGAGAGAAATCTTTTTTTTAACTAATAATTTTGTTTCTTCTTCAAGCATTTCAAATATTTTAAATAAATTATCAGTATTGGCATATTCAAAATTATATGCTGAAAATTCTTTCTCTGACTGATGAAAAACATCTTTGTAGGTAATTTCTTCATCATTCCATATTAATTCAAAAACACTTTTTTTATTTTGAATAAACATGCACAACCTTTCTAATCCATATGTAATTTCAACAGATACAGGTTTACATTCAACTCCTGCCATTTGTTGGAAATAGGTAAATTGTGTAATTTCCATACCATCACACCAAACTTCCCATCCAAGACCTGCCGCTCCTAATGTAGGGCTTTCCCAGTCATCTTCAACAAACCTTATATCGTGTTCCTCATGATTAATACCTATTGATGACAAACTATTTAAATACATTTTTTTTATTTCTTTTGGTGAAGGTTTAATTAATACCTGGAATTGATAATAATGTTGCAATCTATTGGGGTTGTCGCCATATCTTCCGTCAGTCGGTCTGCGAGATGGTTGAACATATGCAGTTTTCCATGGTTTTGGGCCAAGCGATCTTAGAGTGGTTGCTGGATGGAATGTTCCAGCTCCTACCTCTAGATCATAAGGTTGTAATATCACACAACCTTTTTTAGACCAATACTTTTGTAAATTAAAGATTGTATCTTGAAAAGATAAAGTTTTTTTTTTTATTTTAGAGACCATACCTTTGCCAGATTGATCTTTCTTCTAATAAACTAATTACTTTATCAGTATAATTTTCAGAAGATGATAGCTTTTTTGATAACCAACCTTTACTTTTTCCAAATTTCTTAATTTCTATATCTTCACCATATTTCTCACTTAATATTTGCTCTGCATTTCCTAATCCATCGATTAGTCCTAATTCTTTTGCTTTTTTTCCTGCCCAAAATTCCCCAGAGAAAAGTTCAATACCAGCATTTTTTTTTAATTTATCTTTTCTACTCTCCTCAACAACATCTATAAAATCTTGATGTATTTCTAATTGAATATTTTTTAAACGATTAATATCTTCCTCTTTTTCATCCAAAAAAGGATCTAAGGTACTTTTATTTTTCCCAGCGGTGTAAACTCTTCTTTCAATCCCAATTTTTTCAATTAAATTTTTAAAACCAAATGATGCAGAAATAACTCCGATAGATCCTATGATTGAACTTGAGTTAGCATAAATTTCATCGCCAGCACATGAAATAAGATATCCACCAGATGCCGCCACATCTTCAGCAAAAACAATTACTTTTTTTTTTGTTTTTTTAGATTGCTCTTTTATTAGTTTGTAAATTAAATGTGACTGTACTGGAGATCCTCCTGGTGAGTTAATTGTAATTGCAACTGCCAAAGCTTTCTTTACTGAAAAAGCCTTTTTTATTATCTCTTCCTCACTTGAATATTCTATTCCTTGTCTGAACCTTCCAACATTTCCTATAACTCCTGATAATCTAAGGTGACTTATTATCTTTTTTTTTTTAAAAAATGAGAACATTAGAATTGTTATAAGTTTTTTTAATATATTATAAACCCTACTTATAATTAAAGAATAAGGTGCGTCAATTGATAAGTATATTAAAAAATTGGATATAATAGTTTTAAAATATGGGAACTGTAATACAGCTAAAAAAACAAATTAATAATTCTTATGAGGATTTAAAAAATTCTGTTGATGATAAATTGATTCTAGTTGAAGAAAAAATTAATTCTAGATTAGCAAGTAAGGTTGACTTGGTTCAAAAGATGACTAAGTATCATTTAAAAACTGGTGGAAAAAGGATAAGAGCACTCTTAACCTTGCAAAGTGCTAAAATTTGTGAATATAAAAAAGGATTAAGGGATGTGAATCTGGCAGCTTGTGTAGAACTTATACATGCAGCAACTTTAATGCATGACGATGTAATAGACAATGCTGATCTGAGAAGAGGAAAAAAAACCTTGAACACAATATGGGGGAATCATTCCTCAATTTTAGTAGGTGATTATTTACTTAGTAAATGTTTTGAAATGATGGTAGAGGACGGGAGTCTAGAACTCTTAAAACTTTTAGCAACTACATCTTCTGAAATCGCACAAGGTGAAGTTCTACAGTTACAACACAATAAAGAAATAGATATCTTAGAAGAAACATATCTTAATATTATTTCATCAAAAACTGCCTCTCTGTTTGCAGCAGCTACTAAAGTTGGAGCAATTATTACTAAAAAAGATTTAAAATTCAAAAATGCATTAGAATTTTATGGAAAAAACCTAGGCCTTACATTTCAAATAGCAGATGACACATTGGACTACAATTCTGAATTAAAATTATTTGGAAAAAATATTGGCAATGACTTTTACGAGGGTAAAGTTACTTTACCTATAATTTTACTTTATCAAAAAGTTGACAAGTTTGAAAAAGAAAAATTAAAATCTTTTTTTGAAAAAGATATACGTGAAAAGCAAAACTTAGAATATGTGCTAGATCTAATAAAAAAAAATAATATTATTAATCAGTGTTATAAAAAAGCGGAACATTATATAAATTTAGCATCTAATTCTTTGAGTGTATTTGAAGAATCAGAAGAAAAAAATATATTAAAAAACTTAACATCTTTTAGTATTGAAAGAAATTTTTAGGGACTTAATAATACTTTTTTCCATTTTTTGGTTTTTCTAATATATTTTAATCTTTCATGGATTCGATTCTGTCCATCTAACCAAAATTCAATTTCTTTAGGTTTGATTCTCCAACCAGACCAATATTCGGGTCGTGGTATCTTATTTTTATTTGGAAATTTTTTCTTAAATTCATCAATAGACTTATATAAATCCTGTCTTTTTTTTAAAATAGAACTTTGCTTTGAGGCCCAAGCACCAATTCTGCTTCCATAAGCTCTTGAATTGTAATAAACATCAGCTTCTTTTTTTGTTACCTTGCTAGCAATACCAATTATTCTAATTTGTCTTTGTAAACTTTTCCAGTGGAAGCACATAGAAATTTTTGAGGAATTTTTGATAGCCTTGCTTTTATCACTATTAAAGTTTGTGTAGAAAACAAATCCATTTTTATCAAAATCTTTAAGAAGTACCATTCTAACTGTTGGAAAGCCATTTTTGTTTACAGTTCCAACCGCAAATGCGTTTGGATCATTAATTTCAGTTTTTTTTGCTTTATTGAACCATTCTTCAAAAAGCTTTATTGGGTTATTATGATCTTTAAAGCAAAGATTTAGTCCAAGTGAGTTTTTTTCGTTCATAAATTTAAAAAAATAATTTATACATTAAAATAATGTCATTTAATACTTTTGGAAAGTTATTTCGATTTACTACTTGGGGAGAGTCACATGGTCCAGCTATTGGATGTGTAGTTGATGGCTGCCCTCCAAATATTCCAATAAAAGAAAGAGATATACAAAAAGAACTCAATAAAAGAAAGCCAGGACAATCTAAATTTACAACTCAAAGAAAAGAGGATGATAAAATTAATATTTTATCTGGTGTTTTTGAGGGTAGAACAACTGGAACTCCAATTTCTCTTATAATTTATAATAAAGATATGAGATCAAGAGATTATGAGACAATAAAGAATAAATTTAGACCAGGACATGCAGATTATACTTATTTTAAAAAATATGGAATCCGAGATTACAGAGGTGGTGGAAGACAATCTGCTCGCGAGACTGCTGCTAGAGTTGCGGCAGGTGCTATTGCAAAAATTGTTTTGAAAAATAAAATTGGTAAGATGTATCAAGCAGTTGGTGCTGTTACACAATTAGGAATATTAGGATGTGACTTAAAGAAATGGAAAGACAAAACAATTTCTAGTAACCCATTTTTTTGTCCTGATAAAACTGTGATTAAACTTTGGGAAAAATATTTGCTTGGGATAAGAAAAGCTGGATCATCTTGTGGAGCAATTATTGAGGTTAGAGCAAGAGGAGTTCCTTTGGGACTTGGAGCACCTATATACTCAAAATTAGATATGGACCTTGCAGCAGCGATGATGAGCATTAATGCTGTAAAGGGTGTAAATATTGGATCAGGGATGAACTCGGCAATGTTAACTGGTGAAGAAAACTCTGATGAAATTTTAAAAAAAAAGGGTAAAACTAGTTTTAAATCAAATAATGCAGGAGGAATTCTTGGAGGAATATCTACTGGACAAGAGATAAATATTTCATTTGCAGTAAAACCAACATCATCTATTTTATCGTCAAGGAAAACAATTGACAGATTTGGGAAGAATACGACTATATCCGTAAAAGGAAGACACGACCCATGTGTTGGAATCAGAGCGGTTCCAATAGGAGAGGCGATGATGCATTGTGTAATTCTTGATCACTATTTAATGAATACAGCACAAAATAAAATTTAGTTAGATTTTTTAATTAAAACTTTTGAATTTAAAGTATCTAAAATTTTATTTTCAATACCAATAGAGTCTAAATTAGCAAACTTATACATTAGCTCTGGTTTGTCATGATCAATAAATCTATCAGGTAATATCATTGATCTAAATTTAAGATTACCGTCTAATAAATTTTTTTCACTTAAAAATTGACTCACGTGAGATCCAAATCCCCCAATTGAACCTTCCTCTATTGTAATCAAAACCTCATGTTCCGCAGCAATTTGCCATATTAGGTTTTCATCTAACGGTTTTGCAAATCTTGCATCAATAATAGAGATATTAACTCCTTTTTTTTTTAAATTTTTCGAAGCCAAAATACACTCCTGTAACCTTGCTCCAAAATTTAAAACTGCAACTTTTTTTCCTTCTTTAATTATTTTTGCTTTACCCAACTCGATTTTCTCAGTTATTTCAGGTAATTGAACTCCTACACCATTGCCCCTTGGATATCTAAAAGCTGATGGTCTATCGTTTATATCCATTGATGTATTTATCATTCTTACAAGCTCTGATTCATCACTTGCAGCCATTACTACAAAATTTGGCAATGTTGAAAGGTATGTTATATCAAAAGACCCAGCATGTGTTGGGCCATCAGCACCAACTAACCCCGCTCTGTCAATTGCAAATCTAACAGGTAAAGATTGTATGGCAACATCGTGGACGACCTGATCGTAAGCTCTTTGAAGAAATGTTGAGTATATTGCAGCGTAAGGTTTATACCCTTCGGTAGCCATACCCGCAGCAAAAGTAACCGCATGTTGCTCAGCAATTCCAACATCAAACATTCTTTCTGGAAATTTTTTTCCAAATAAATCCATTCCTGTTCCTGATGGCATAGCAGCAGTTATACCAACGACCTTGCTATCTTTTTCTGCATGTTTGATTAATGAATTGGCGAATACTTTTGTATAAGAAGGAGTATTAGATTTAGACTTTTCTTGTTCTCCTGTTTTTACATTAAATTTTGAAACACCATGAAATTTATCCTCTGATTTTTCAGCAAAGGAATAACCTTTTCCTTTTTCAGTTTTCACATGGATTAAAATTGGTCCATCATAATTAATATCTTTCGCATTAGTAAATACTGAAACCATTGAGTCAATGTCGTGACCATCTATTGGTCCAATATAGTAAAATCCCATTGAATTAAATAAGGTTCCACCAGTGACTGCAGATCTTAAAAAATCTTCAGCTTTTCCAGCTTGATTTTTAAATCTTTTTGAAAAAGCAGATATAATTAATTTTAATGTTTCTCTAAAACTAAAGTAAACTTTTCCAGATAAAATTTTTGCTAGATATTTTCTCATAGCACCAACAGGTTTTGCAATTGACATATCGTTGTCATTTAAAACAACAATCATCTTTGTTTTGCTTCCACCAGCATTATTCATAGCCTCATAAGCCATACCAGCACTTATCGCTCCATCCCCTATGACCGCAATTACATTGCCTGATTTATTTGATAACTTATTAGCTACTGCTATTCCTAATGCAGATGAAATAGAAGTTGAACTATGAGCGGCACCAAATGGATCATACTCACTTTCTGATCTTTTTGTAAAACCTGATAATCCCTCACCTTTTCTAAGAGTTCTTATTTGTTTTTTTCTACCAGTTAATATTTTATGTGGATAAGTTTGATGCCCCACATCCCAAACTAATTTATCATGAGGAGTATTAAATATATAGTGCAAGACAACAGTCAATTCTACAACTCCTAGTCCAGCACCTAAATGCCCTCCTGTTTCAGAAACAACGTCAATTAATTCTTGTCGAACCTCGTCTGCCAAAATTTTTATATCAGATTGAGACAGTTTTCTCACATCATCAGGGAAATTAATATTATTAAGAAATTTATAATTATTGTTCATGTTGTTCTATTTAAAATATAATTTATTGTTTCTCTAAAATCGTCACCTTTTTTGCCAAAAATTTTTAAACTTTTAAATATTTTTAATTTAAGGTTATCTGCATATTTAATAGTATTATCAGTGCCTAGTAAACTTATTAAAGTAGCTTTTCCCATTTTAAAATCTTTTTTCGTTTTTTTTCCTGCACTAGATGTTTTACCTCTTAAATCTATCAAATCATCAGCAATTTGAAATAATAATCCAATTTCATTACCTATTTTATTAAACTTATTAAGATATTTTGTATTACCAGACATTATAATAGGAGCAACACAACAAAAACTAAATAGCTTTCCAGTTTTTTTGATTTGCATGTCTATAATTTGTTTTTTAGTTTTTTTAATTTTTTCATAACTTAAATCTAAAAATTGCCCACCAGCAATTCCTGTATGTCCTGAACTTTCAGAAAGCAAGTTTATTAGATTTATTTTTTTTTGTTCATTTAAATTTAATCTTTTTTCACTTAGAATTTGAAATGCAATAGTAAGTAAAGAATTGCCAGCAAGAATTGCTGTTGACTCACTAAATTTTTTA
>CACAEM010000025.1 GCA_902531455.1 uncultured Pelagibacteraceae bacterium
ATTTTTTTTATTTTATCTCCCTGGCTTCTAGTTGGCTTCTAGTTATCCTATAAAATCCTAGAATAGTCTAATAAACTAATTCACACCAAGAGGAGGCGTCTTTTGTGTTTACTTTACACATTGCTATTTTATTTGCTTTTCTTAACATATAAATAATCGATTTATCTTCTTTATATGTATTGGAAACTTTATAACCGTTTTCAAGAACAGTATTCAGATCCCATAAACAATTATTTTTTCCATCATTAAAATTTGGACAATATTCATTTACAAATTCTTTTGTGCCCTCTTTAAATTTAAACAATGGTTTAAATTCTGCAATACAATTTGAAGAAACAAATATGCAAAACAAAACAATTAAAAATTTTTTCATAAAAATAATCTCTACTTATACTTATTTTAGATTTACTTTTTATTAAAATTAATTAACATTTAAATTACAATGAAAAATAAAAGAAATCTGCACAATAAGTTTGCCTCGATAGGCTTGATAATACTTGGATTATTGTTGCTTTATGCAACAATAAGTATGTCCTATATGGATGGAACGGTAAGAACTTTTTTAGTTGCAGGTATAATAATTACTATCTTTGGAATTTTTTTATTTATAAAGAATTTTGGAAAGAAGAATTAGTTACTTAATTCGACACTTATAATCACCGTACCAAAAGTTTGAAATTCATTAATTTATTTTCCTAATCATTTGATTTTGCATTCAAAAATACTAGCCGCAATAATGCCTTCTAAACTTTGTTTATCGACAACACTGTTAAAAGTTTTAACTTTCATTGAATGTATTTCGATTTCTTTGTTTAAGTCTTTCTCTTTGAGTTTTTCAATATCGTAATGTCTGACTTTTTTTTCTGGTTTATCAAACTTGCTTTTTTTGTTGATTTTTAATGATTTAACTTGGCTGTAATCCATTTTGAAGACTGACATAACCATATTTGCCTGGTTACCAGTTATTGTTGCAACAGTATTTGTAATAAAATCTTTTTCAACCGAAAGAAATTGTAAAATATTATCCTCTATAACTCCAAAATTAATAAATTTCATTTGTGTTCCAGTAGAAATAACCAAGTGCTTATCATCAAATTTATTAAGGATTTTAAATACACTTCCATTTTGTCCATCAGTACAAAATAAAACTGTTCCTTTTTTTATTTCCGCATTAGCTGGAATTGTTAAAAAGAATATAAGTAAAAATATATAAATATGTCTAGATAGTTCTAAAAGTCTATTCACAAGGATAGGTCCTTACTAAATATGTTGCCATATAAAATTCTACCTGATCCTCTTTATTATAACTACCTTTGTTCTTCTGGTGTACAATTTCTGCATCAATATAGCTAAGGAAATCATTTACATTTGGTGACCAATTACCTGGTGGACAAAACAATTTTTTATTTAAAGTGCCTGAAACTGCACTTGTCCAAAAATTTGCATGACCAACACCATTTATGTAAACTTTAAGCATAGTTGTTATCTTACTATCATCACTATTTCGATTAATTAAATATTTATCAGCAGTAAGTGAAAATGATGGAGCAGAAATTAAGAAACTTAAACAGATAAAAATTAATATTTTTTTCATAAATTACTATAATATTTCATCTCCTTAACTTCTAGTCTACGTCTAGTTTGAGAGAATTTATTATTCATATTTTCCAATAAAAATAATTTAAGGTTTTTTTAAAGTGTAGGATTTAATGGGATTTAAGACCGTATAAGACTGTGTGAGACTATTAAATATCTCAACCCTATGTTTTTTAAGTCCTTTGTGTCTACCAATTTCACCACGAGGGCATTAATGAATTTCATAAGTATTTATGCTAATATTTATAATTGAACAAGTATAATAAGTAAAATTTTTTTTATTTTATCTCCCCATGTACGAGGCTTGTACGAGAAGTCTTAGATAATTCTAATTATCTCTGGGCTTTAAAATTCCTTTTCCACCAATAGAGATTTTTTTCCTATGAGAGGCAGTTAGTTTTTTACCAAACATTGGGTTTTTACTTCCAGTATTATCTTTTACTTTTTTTTTATATGATAGTCTAATAGCTTTTTTTACTTTAACCGAAATTAAGTCTAACTTAAAATACGGCATCTTATTTAAATTTTTTTTTGTAATTAAATAATAATCTGGTTTAATAAAATTAAATTTAATCCATCGCTTTATAGTTGAGTATTGAATTTTATAATGCTTACAAATATATGCTAATCCAACTATATTTTTTGGTGGATTTAATATTTCACCTAAAGTTTTATCTAAATATTTTTTCTCAAAATAGGGTACATTTTTTTTTGTAGATAAAGGGTTTTTTGTAGATGTTCTAAATGAATGAACTTTTAGAATTTTTTTAGATATGAGATTATTTACCTGAGTTCCATATATCTTATATTTTTTAAGAAGATAAACTGGGCCAACCAAAGCTGATGGAATATTAATATTATCATTTATAGTTTTTATAATATTTAAATTTTTTTTGTTTCTTAATATAAAAGGTAAAGCATTTGACTCATATGTTGCTTTAGGAGATTTAAAATAACCTTTGATTTTAAAAAGTTGATTTTTAAATGCTTTTTTTATCAATTTAGAATTACCTCCAGCGCCAATCTTGTTATTTAATTCTGTGAAAGATATGTATTTATTATGATCAAACTTTCTATTTTTTTTAATTTGATTAATTATTTTTTTAATTTGTGAATTTAGGACGTAGATTGATTTGTCACCATTCGTAGTTTCAACAATAATAGTTTTAATTTTATGAAAATTTCTAAATTTTTTATTATTTAATGGGAAAAAATTATATTTCTTTACTGCTGAATGAATAAGTATATATCTTTTATCTTTTTTGATTTCCCTGTATTTTTTTTCTTTATCTAAAAAAAATTTAATATCATTAATATGATAGCAAGTTTGTAATCTATTTATTACGGAATATCCGTAAATTTTGAAATTCTTATCAATGAAATCATATTTAAATCTATATCCATAACTACTTAGATAATTTCTAGAAAATATTTTTTTATTATCAACCTCTATTGGATCAATTAGTCGATTTTGTATTTTAATTATTCTTATAATTTTTTTAGGGTAGACGTCATCATAATTTCCAGAATAATATTTAGATGCTCTTTGTCCTGCGGGTTTAATTTTAGTTTTTGTTATCCAGTTATCAAGTAATTTATGATAATTACTATCTCTTTTTTTACTTTTGGCACTTTGTAAATTTAATGAAATAATGATTTGAAACTTTGAAACGTAGCGTTTGTCGTGAGGATGAATAATTTTTTCAAATTTCTTTGCAAGAATCAATATTTTATTTTTGTCATAATATTCACTCATTGTTGTTGAATAAAAACTTCCTTTGGGTTTGATTAATTTTTTACCTTGTCTGTGGAACCAGAAATATCTTTTTTTTAGATTTTTTACAGATACTAAATCTTTAATGTCATTTTCCTCTAGTGTTTCACCTTTAATTTTCCAGTTAATACCAACATCCTCTAATTCTTCAATTTGATAACTCATTAAATCATTTGATCTTTTTCTCAATTTAATATTATGAATCCATTGAAAAAATTTATCTTCTTCACTTAATTTTTTTTTATTTAAAGTGATAATTGGTGTTAATGAATGTTTATTTTTTTTAATATATTTTTTTAATTTATCTAAATAGAAATCCCATCTTGTAAGTACTCTATCTTTTATCTTATTTTTTATTTTTTTGTTAAGAACGTCTAATGAAATAATATTTTTATCACCTATAAATAATTCATTAAATTTTCTTTTTACATTATTAAAACCTTTGGTATCGTCTGTATAATAATCTTTGATAATTTGGGCAATTTCTTTGTCATGATCTTTAATTGCATTTAAAATTTCTGCAATTAATTCATAATTTGATCTAACTAGAGCATCTTTAATATTTTCTTTTTTTTTATTTTCTACAAAAATTGGAACAAAAAGATAACCAAATTTTTTATTTACATTTCTATTCCTAAGAGCTCTACCGGCAGATTGAATAATGTCTATCTCGCTATTTTTTGAGTCAGTAAAAGAAACTAATTCTACACTCGGTACATCAACTCCCTCTATAAGACACCTGGCATTTGACAATATTCCATTATTAGAATTTTTAAAGTTTTCTATAATTTTCTCTCTATCGGATATTTTCATTGTTCCATCTACATGATTACAATAAAAATTACTTAAATGTGATCCAAACCCCTCAGGCCCTTCAGCAATAAAGGATTTTGCTCGACTAACAGTTCTATGAAATGAAAAAACTTTCTTAATGTTAAGTTTTCTTATTATTTTTTTTAAAGCTATTTGTTTAGCTACCTGCTCACTTTTAATTCTTGATTTTTTAATTAGTGTTGCAGAAGTTTTTCTTTGATAAGTATCAACCTCATCTGAAGTTACAATACTGTATGCTATTTTAAATTTTGCGATACATCCTAATTGCATAGCCTTGTAGAAAGATAAATTATGACTTATTTTTCCATAAAAAACTTCATTATCCATTGATAATAGTAATTTAGGATCACCTTCTTTTCTAAATGTTTTTTTGTTAGATATTCTTCTCGTTGCTGTCATGAATAATCTTTTTTGAATAAATATGTTTTCATTAAATAAAGGTAACTGAAAATTTGAGACTTTTGATTTGCGTAAGTTCGATAATGTAGCTGTTCTGTGAGCTTCATCAAAAACTGCAAAATCAACTTTAATACCCTTTAAAGCTTGAGCTAGTACATCAGAAGATTGGTATGTTGAAAATATTACTTTTTTAAAATTTTTATTTTTGATTAAAAAATTTTTAATTTCATTTTTTTCTAGTGTAATTTTAAAATCTAAATCAATCTCATTTAAAATGATGCTATCTTCCCTATCAGTTTTATGTTTAGCTGAACATACTTGAATGGTTTTTATTTCTTTATTCAAAGTTTGCTCTAACCAATCAGAACGGATTTGCTTCACTAGGGCAATTGATGGTACAAATACTATTGATAAATTTGGATTTATTTTCTCATATACCCATAAGCCAACATCAGTTTTTCCGGAACCGCATGCCATAATTGCAGTCGTACGATCATGTTTTTTTAAATCCTTAAAAATATTTTTTATTGCTTCTTTTTGATATGGTTCAGGAACATGTCTATCTATTTTAATTTTTTTATTTTTTAACCAAGCTTCAATTTCTTGAAACTCATTTTTTTTTAAATTTACTAAATCCTTTCTTGAAGTAATTCTTACTCTAGATTTATTGAGAAATTCTTGAGAAATTTTTGAACAGTTTGTAAACAAATGTCTTATATCAGCCTTTTCTGATACTCCAATAAAAGTTGACAATTCATCCCAACTTAAGCTTTCGCCTTTTCTAAATTTTACTTGATAACATGCCAAATGATTATCTTTTTTATAAATTCCATCATGACCTTTTTCATTGATATTTAATTTAAGTTTTTGATTTATCAAAAATGGAATTTTGCCTGATGGATAAACAACTTCAGATCTATATTTATTGTTAATATTCAAAAGTGCTTCTATAAAAATTTCAAAAACATCCCCTTTTGTAATTGCGACTCCTCTATTATTAATAGATTTTACAGTATCAATTCTTTGCTCCAATTCATTAAATGAACTTAAGTTATCAAATATCCCAGATTTTATAATCATTACTGAAAAAGGATTTTTTGAACTCATAAAATAACTATAATATATTATCTATCTATGTACGAGGCTTGTACGATAATTGAATATATTAATATAAGCTTATTTGTTAATTAAATTGAAGGTTAATTCTATTCTATAAGTTTTACACTGACGTTTAAACTACTCTGGACTTCTATGGACTGACTTTGACTTCTATCCCTCGTCTTTTAAGTCCTTTGTGTCTACCAATTTCACCACGAGGGCATTAATGAATTTCATGAGTATTTATGCTAATATTTATAATTGAACAAGATTAATAAGTAAAATTTTTTTAATTTATCTCTCTATGCTCCAGTCTTGCTCCAGATATCCTATATTATCCTCTAAATTAATTTAACAGCTGTAATATGTTGCCAGAGTACAAGTACCATTAATTAAACCCATACTTCTTCTCATAGTATCTTCTCTTTCTCTAGTTACATCAATAACTCTTACTGTTGAAGATCCTTGATTTTGAACAACTACTTGCTGACTCTGTTTTACGGCTAAATCTAACTTTTGCGAATAAAGTTTCAAACTACAGTCAGTAAATTTCTCTGTACCCTCTTTAAAGCCTAAAGATTTACAGGTACTTTTTGACTCTTCAATAAGTGTTGCCATTTGAACTTTGTTTCCTTGACCCTTGGTATAAACAGTTTTATTTCCTTCCATAACAAGAACACAATCTGAATAATGACAATTATCAAAAGCTGCTTGATTGGCTTCGCTTTGTGTTGCTCTTCCAGTATATGCACAATATTTTCCATCATAGTAAGGAGCACTTTCTGCGCAAACTTTTGCATACTTCCAATTTGACCCATGCTCTATTTTAAATTGATTGTATGTTTGAGATGATGTTGTTTCACAAGATACCAAGGCAAAACTTAAAACTAAATACAAAAAAATTTTTTTCATAATATATTTTAACATAATATCTCTCTATGCTCCAGTCTTGCTCCAGTTTGAGCAAATTAATTAAAGCTTATTTTCTAATTTTAATTGAAAGCTAAATTGAAGTTATGAGATTTTATAGGATGTTTTAGAGTACCTTGGACTACTATGGACTGACTCACTTGTGAATCCCTCGGCTTTTAAGTCCTTTATGTCTACCAATTTCACCACGAGGGCATTTGTGAATTTCATGAGTAATTGTGTTAATATTTACTTTAATGAAACAAAAAAAACAAATTATAATTTTTACTGATTTAGATGGGTCTCTTTTAAACAAAGATACATTTGGATTTGATGAAATTGAGGATTATTTCAGAGAATTAGTTTCAAAAGGTGTAAAAATAATTCCTAACTCTAGCAAAACAGAAGCTGAATTATCAGACTTTAATAAACAGTATAATTTAAATTTAAGTTTCATTGCAGAAAATGGTTCATCTATTCATGGATTAAATTTGATACATGCTCATTTACCTAATTTTATCTCAATGGGCAGAACACTTGATAAAATTTATGAAATTTACAATGAAAATATTCCATATGATTTAAAACAAAAAGTTATAATAATCTCAAAATTAAATTATAAAGAACAGGAAAAGATATTTGGTCTTCCATTAAATAAAATTAAATTGGCTATGAAAAGAAATCATTCAATACCAATTAAATTTACTGGATCAGAGTTTGAAAAAAATGAATTAACTAAAATTATAAATGATGCAGGCTTAACTGTTCAGACTGGAGGAAGAATAATGAATATTTGTGACAATGTAAATAAATCCAAGGCTATAGTTAAAACCCT
>CACAEM010000026.1 GCA_902531455.1 uncultured Pelagibacteraceae bacterium
GAAACACTAGAAATTAAATTCAAAGATAAAAGCATTGCCGATGTTTTAAATATGACAGTTGATGAGGGTTGCGAATACTTTGAAAATATTTCAAATATTAAAACAAAATTGCTCACACTTAAAAAAGTTGGATTAGGATATATAAAAATAGGTCAACAAGCTACTACACTATCAGGTGGAGAAGCTCAAAGAATTAAGTTAGCAAAAGAATTATCAAAAAGGTCAACCGGAAGAACAATTTATATTTTAGATGAACCAACAACAGGACTGCATCAACACGATATTAAAAAATTATTGGAAATTTTACATACCTTTGTTGCAACTGGAAATACTGTCGTTGTTATCGAGCATAATTTAGATGTTATTAAAACAGCAGATTATATAGTCGATATGGGCCCAGATGGTGGTGTTAAGGGTGGTAATATCATAGCAGAGGGTAAACCTGAAGAAATCATTAATGTTAAAGATAGTTATACAGGTAAATTTTTAAAACCAATGTTGGACAATAAGTTCAAAAAAACTGCTTAAATTTTAATTAAAAATGTTATAAATTATAAATATTATGACTTCGATTCTTCAATCATTATCTAAAACAGTTCATATCTCTTTAGCATTATCCATTCTACTATTTTTGGGTTTATATTTTGGAAATGACGGCTTTGATATCGATGTAGTTTTTTGGAGTTGGTTATTTAGATATATACATGTCATTGTTGCTATAATGTGGATAGGTTTACTATGGTATTTTAATTTTGTTCAAATACCAAACATGGCAAAAATACCGGACGAACAAAAACCAGCTATTGGAAAAGTTATAGCTCCTGCAGCTCTGTTTTGGTTTAGATGGGCAGCTTTAGTTACTGTAATATCAGGTCTGATCTTAGCTTATTTAAACGGTTATGTTCATCAAGCTATGACATTAGGAATTGGATCAGGTGGTGGTAAAGCTACAGCCATCGGAATTGGTATGTGGTTAGGAATTATAATGGCATTTAATGTTTGGTTTGTAATATGGCCAAATCAGAAAAAAGCTTTAGGCATTATTGAGGTTGAGTCTGATGTTAAAGCTAAATCAGCAAAAATAGCGATGTTGTTTTCTAGAACAAATACACTTTTATCGTTGCCAATGCTTCTAACGATGGTAATCGCTCAAAATCTTTATTGATCTTTTTCTTCTTTAAGTATTGTTCTTTGACTAACGTTTAAAGCTACTAAAATTGGATTTGCTATGTATATTGATGAGTAAGTTCCAAAAATAACTCCTAATATCATTGCTAAAGAAAAGCCTTTTAGAATTTCACCACCAAATAAGTAAATTGATAAAAGAGCTAATAATGTTGTTATAGATGTGATTATTGTTCTAGATAAAGTTTCATTAATTGAAATATTAGTTAAGTCAAAAATTTTAATATCAGAATACTTTCTTAAATTTTCTCTTACTCTATCAAATATAACAACGGTATCGTTCATAGAGTAACCAACAATAGTTAAAACAGCTGCAATTATAGAAAGATTTATCTCAAGTGAAAAAATTGAAAATATACCTAATGTAATAATAACATCATGAAATATAGCTAAAATAGCTCCTAAGCTAAACTGCCATTCAAATCTTATCCAAATATACAATAGCATCGCTGCAAGGGATAAGCTTATAGCTATAATTCCAGATTTTAAGAGTTCTGAGCTTACTTTAGGACCAACATTTTCTACTCTTCTAAAGTCTACATCACCAATAGAACTAGATAATTTATTTTTAATATTTTGAATAAATTCAGGATCATTTGAATTTTGCTTTTCAAACTTAACAATAAAGTCTGTTTCATTACCAAATTTTTTGACAGATACATCCCCTAAATTCATTTGATTAAAGCTATCTCTAATAAGACTAATATTATTAGTTTTATCTGTAGTTCTTAATTCAATTAAAGTACCACCTTTGAAATCAACACCATAATTTAAACCTTTAAAAATTAAAAATACTAATGAAATCACTATTAGAACAAGTGATAATATATTAAATTTTCTATAAAACTTATTAAAAGAAATATCTCTCATTTTAAAGTAGCTGCTCCTTATCTTTATTTTTGACTACATATACAGAAGTTAATAATCTTGCTATAAAATATACTGAAAATAAGGTAGTTAAAATTCCAACACCTAAAGTTACTGAAAAACCTTTTACAGGTCCTGAACCCATAAAAAATAAAATAAACGCTGCAATTAGTGTAGTAATATTTGCATCTAATATAGTTGTTCTTGATTTTGTATATCCAGCATCAAAGGCAATTATTGGGTTTTTTTCATTTTTAGACTCTTCTTTAATACGTTCAAAAATCAAAACATTTGCGTCAACAGCCATACCAACTGTTAAGATGATTCCTGCAATACCTGGTAATGTTAATGTTGCTTCAAATAAAGTTAGAATACCAATTAATAAAAAAAGGTTTGTGACTAATGCTAAATTAGCAATTAATCCAAATGCTCTATACTTATAAATCATAAATAAAATAACTAACAAGAAACCAATAAATAAAGATAAAATACCAGCATCTATCGAGTCTTGACCTAAGTCCGGTCCAACAGTTCTTTCTTCAATGATATTTAAAGGTGCAGGCAATGCTCCAGATCTCAGTAGTAGAGCAAGATCTGTTGCAGATTGAAAAGTGAAACCACCCGAAATTTGTCCTGAGCCACTAATTATTGGCTCTCTTATTGTTGGAGCACTAATTATTTTTCCATCTAGCACTATTGCTAATTGTTTACCAACTCCAGTACTTGTTGCTTTACCAAATTTTTTGGCACCTACTCTATCTAAACTAAATGAAACTACAGTTTCATTTGTCTCTGTGTTCATTGTTGGCTTTGCATCAACTAGATTATCACCACTTAAAATTATCCTTTTACCAACAATTGCATCTCTGGAACCATCTTCAAAAGATAATTTTTCAGTTCCAAATGACTCTTCATTATTTTGAGAAATAAATTGAAATGTTAGATTTGCTGTTTTCCCAAGTAAAGATTTAATTCTATTTGGATCATCCAAGCCAGGTAATTCAACTAATATTCTATCATTTCCTCTTTTTAGAATATTAGGCTCATTCGTTCCAACTTCATCTACTCTTCTTCTGACAATTTCAATAGCTTGATCTAGTGAAGAATTTTTTAGTAAAACTAATCCATATCTTGAATATGTTAAATTAAAGAAGTTCTCATTTTCTGTTACATCAAACTCGTGTGATTTATATTGTTGATAATATTGGTTAATATCACTTTCTTTATCATTTAAAATTTTTTTAACATTTTCAAATTCATTATCTGATGCTTCAAATAAAATTGTATTTTCATTAAGTGAAAAATTTTTTAAATTTATTTTTTTTTCTTTAAAATATCTTTTTAATTCAATTATTTTTGATTGTAATTTTTGAGTAATTACTGGCTGATTGTCTATTTCAAGAAGTAGGTAAGAACCTCCCTGTAAATCCAGGCCTAAATTAATCTTTTTTTGAAAAAAATTATCATCAAACTTAACAAAATTTGAAAAAGCAAAATATGAGAAAATAACTGTAAAAACAATTACTGAAATTATTCGTAATTTTGAAAAGTATAACACTTTTTTATGATGTTATTTTTTTGGTTCTGTAGAGCTTACTAAACCTTGAATTCCAGTTGCTCTGACAACTTCAACATTCACATTATCAGAAATTTTAACCTCAACTTTTTCGTTATCAATTATTCTTTCAACAGTACCAACTATACCACCAGAGGTAATTACCTTGTCTCCTCTTTTAAGTGCTTCAACCATGGCTTTGTGATCTTTTACTTTTTTCTGTTGAGGTCTAATTAGAAAAAAATAGAAAATAACAAAAATTAAAACTAAAGGTATAAATTGTCCAATTCCAGCATCCATAACGTATCCTATTAAGTTAAGGCTATTTATCCTATCTATTATTCAAACTCAACTCTTAATTGATAGAAATTTTATCTATATTTGACATATATGGCTTAAGAACATCAGGTATCAAAATAGATCCATCTTCTGCTTGATAATTTTCCATAATAGCAATCATAGTTCTGCCAACTGCTAATCCACTGCCATTAAGAGTTCCAACAAATTCTTTTAGATTGTTTTGTCCTTTATATCTAGCTTTCATTCTTCTTGCTTGGAATGAACCACAAGATGAACAGCTTGAAATCTCTCTATACTTATTTTCAGATGGAAGCCAAACTTCAATGTCATAAGTTTTTTCTGCACTAAAACCCATATCACCAGTACATAAAACAATTTTTCTATAAGGAAGTTTTAACGCATCCAATATCATTGTAGCAGAGTTTGACATTCTTTCTAACTCTTCTGCACATTTATCATTTTCTACAATACTTACTAGTTCCACTTTATAAAATTGGTGCTGTCTGATCATACCTTTAGTATCTTTACCATAACTACCTGCCTCTTTTCTAAAACATGGAGTTGATGCAACTACTCTAATAGGTAATTCTCTCTTTTCCAAAATTCGATTTTTCACAATATTTGTCAAAATTACTTCAGCTGTTGGTATTAAAAACTTTCTTTCTTCATCTTCATCTAGTTTAATTTCAAATTGATCATTTTCAAATTTTGGTAATTGTCCAGTGCCAAACATTGTTTCAGCGGTTGCAATTAATGGAGGAGATATTTCTGTATAACCATTTTTTTGAGTATGTGTATCAATCATAAAATTTGATATTGCTCTTTCTAATTGAGCTAATTCTTTTTTTACAAATACAAATCTTGAACCGGTTGTTTTTGTTGCTAGGTCAAAATCAAGCATATTTAATTTATTTCCTAATTCATAATGAGATTTTGGCTTAAAATTAAAATCTTTTATTTTTCCCTTTTTCTCAATTTCTTTATTAGAATTTTCATCTTGTCCTATTGGGACATCACTTAATGGGATATTCGGTATAGAAGATAAAATTTCAGTAATCTGTGTCTGTAATTTAATTTGATTTTTATTAATTTCTTCAATTTTTAAAGAAAGCTCTTTTGATTTTTTGAATAAACTTTGGTCTTTCGATTTTGAAATAGACCTTTTTTCCATTTCAAACTTTTCTTTTTCTTGAATAAGTTTTCTATTTTCTCCATCTAAACTTAATATGTTATCAAGACTTATATCAATATTTCGATTTTTAAGTTTTTCCTTAACATTTTCGAAGTCATTTCTGATATCTTTAATATTGTGCATTTTTTTCAGCTGCTTTCTTTTCAATTATTCCTACTGATATTATTGATAATTCATATAAAATTAATAAAGGTATGCCTAAACCAATTTGTGTGATTGGGTCTGGTGGTGTTAATATAGCTGCTGCAGCGAATATTATTACAACAACATATTTTCTTCTCTCTTTTAAAAATGTTGAATTCACAACTCCAATTCTAGCTAATAAACTTAATACTACCGGTAATTGAAAACTTAAACCAAATGCAAAAATAAGTTTCATTACCAATGATAAATACTCATTTACTTTAGCTTCCAATTGAATTGGCAGATTAGTGGCTGCACCTAAGCTCTCAAAGGATAAAAAAAACTTTATAGCTAAGGGCATTATTAGATAATAAACCAACATTCCTCCAAGCAAGAATAGAATTGGAGTTACCACTAAGTAAGGCATTATAGCTTTCTTTTCATGATTATAAAGTCCAGGTGCTATAAATTTCCAAACTTGGATTAGTATAAATGGGCTTGTGATAAAGAAAGCTGCAAAAAAAGAGACCTTTAAGTATGTTAGAAATGTTTCTTGAAGAGCAGTAAATATTAATCTTCTATTTATGTCATCATCTTTTACTGCATTCGCATATGGTTCAACTAAAAATCCATAAATGTACTCAGAAAAATAATAACAAATTACAAATAAAATAGCCAAAAATATAAATGAGTTTATTAATCTTTTTCTTAATTCAGTTAAATGACTTATGAAACTTCCCTCTTTATCTTTACTCATCTTTTTTTTTCTCATTATTTTCTGATTTAGGTTTATCGTCTATATCAGTATTTAAAGTTTCATTTGTTAAATCACTGACTTGTCCTTGGACATCATGAACGTATTTTTTGGCTGAACCAATCCATGAACCAATTTTTTTTAACATGTAAGGAAAATCTTTAGGACCTACTACAATAATTGCTATTGAGACTATGATTAGTATTTCTAGCCAGCCAATTGACGGCATTTGTTATTCTTTTTTATTAGAGTCTTGATTCTCTGAAATATTTTTAGTTTGGTCTTCATCATTAACATCTGTAGCCATACCTTTTTTAAAACTTTTAATTCCTTTAGCTACATCACCCATTAAACTAGAGATTTTTCCTCTACCAAAAAGTAATACTACTAAAATTACTACAATCGCTATTTGCCAAAATCCTATGCTCATAAATTATTTATAACCTTATTATTGATTTATTAAAAGTGATTTTTTAGGTTTCGTCAGATTTGAGGGTACTGCTTATCATTTCATCAATATTAGAATAAATATTTTCCTTCTTATCGACTTGTTTTTCTTTAAAAAATTTGCCTGTTCCAAATATTGATGTGTCTACACTTGATGTATCAATTAATCCTGCTGAACCTAATTCATTCACAGTTGGTAAATCTGACAATTTTTGTAGATTAAAATGACTTAAAAATTCATCTGTTGTTCCATATTGAATTGGTTTACCAGGGACATTTTTTCTACCTTCGTGTTTTACCCAATTTAACTCCATTAGAATTTCTAAAGTATTAGTTCCAAAAGCTACACCTCTTATCTCTTCAATTTCAGACCTTGTAACAGGTTGATGATAAACAATAATAGCAAGAGTTTCGATTGCAGCTCTAGATAATTTTTTTTCAACGGTTTTTTGTTCTGACATTAAAGAAGATAAATTAACAGCAGTTCTAAATGACCATTTATTAGATATACAAATCAAATTAATACCTCTATTTGAGTAGAAATCTCTTAGTTTTTCCAGTGATTGCTGAATATCTGTTTGTTTAGATAATTTAGACTCTATTGTTTCAACTGAAAGAGGTTCAGCAGCGGCAAATATAATAGCTTCAATCTCTCTTTCTACATCGGTGAGTTTAGTTGGGAAACTTACAATATTATTTTTTTTAATTTTGTTCATTAATTTTCCTTTACATAGATATCATCGAATAATTCTTTTTGCTTTAAAGATATATTTCCTTCTTTTACCAATTCTAAAGAGCCAGCAAAAATTCCTGCTTTACCTGTTCTTTTTAAATTAGGAGATTTATTAAATCCAGACGGAACTAACTCAGACAAATTTTTCCAATCATTAAGCGTGCCAAAGAACTCCTTTATTCTTTTAATAGCATCTTCAGTAGTAAAGACAGGAAGTTTGGGTATGTTCATAGTATG
>CACAEM010000027.1 GCA_902531455.1 uncultured Pelagibacteraceae bacterium
AAGGTGGTGATTGGAAAAACTCTAAACTAAATTATAAAAAAAATAAAATTGAAGTTATATTTACTGAAAAATTTTTACCAAGAAGAGGGAGAATTAATTGTTCAATGAAAGATACAGATGGATGGAGATGGTTTGGAACTCAATTTACTCTAAATTAAATTTTTCATTTTTAAACTTGTTGGTAAAATATCTACATCATCAAAATCAGTTAAAGAATTCTGATTAATAATTTTTTTAAGAACTTCTGTATATTCTTTACCTGTTTCAGCATATTTTTCTAAAAAATTAACTAGTTTTAAACTATCTAACTTTTCATCGTGATCTCTTTGAATTGCTCGTTCAATTCTAAATTCTTTATAGCTAGGATGTGTATTTAAATTTCTTTGATAAGCTCTTACAGAAGCTTTCAAAATTTTAAACTTTGCGACTTTGTGTTTTTTATCTTTTTCAACCTCTAAAGGCTTAATACCTTCACCGGACCAAGTCCACTGCCCAAACAATGCATTACCTTCTTGTGCAAATCTCGAACTTCCCCAACCAGTTTCTTTTGCAGCTTGAGCTATTGCTAATGAAACTGGTATTTCATCCATTCTTATTTTAAGTTTTGCCAAATCATTATTTTTAATACCATACTGTTTAAATTTCAGTTCAACCCATGCTTTGTCTCGCGATGAGGTGTTATTTTTATTTAAAATTTCAAAAAGTTTTTTTCGATCAAATCTTATTTTAAGATTTTCCTCAATAATCAATGGTAGTACAATTTTAATAAATAGTTTTTTTCTTTTTTTGGGACTTTCAATATTTTTTAGTTCTTTAGGAAGCTTTGTTAATTGATTGCCTACATTGACTAATTTAGTTTTTTTAACAGTATCGAGATCATATCCATTATCTTTAAATAGTTCTTCAATTGTTGAGGCGCTCAATCTTTGAGGATCATTATCCTCTTCATCTTTACCAAAAACGTCAATGTCTTCAAAAATATTCCATGAAAATCTATCTTTTATTATTTTATTTTTTTTATTCTGCTTATCTAATATTTCGTTAAAACTTTGTTTTGAGGAATTAAGAACAACTTCATTTGATTTAAAATTATTTTTTATAAAACTAACTGAATTTGGTAAAATTGAGAATACTAAAATTATAGCTAAACTTGTTAACAGAGTTTTAAAAAAATTTGAACTACTATTATCTTGTTTTACCCTAAAACTTTTTTTTTTCATAACTCTTCTTGATTCTTATAATTGATAGAAGTGATATTATACAGCTAAAACTTCTTTAACTTCTGGGATATAATGACAAAGTAGGTTTTGAACACCTTGTTTTAAAGTTAAAGTTGAAGATGGGCATCCAGAACAACTACCTTTTAATATAACTGTAACTTTTCCATCTTTAAATTCTTTAAATGTTATGTCTCCACCATCTCTCGCTACAGCTGGCCTAATTTTAGTTTCTAATATTTTAATAATTTTATTTTCAATTTCACCATAATCATTACTATCTTCGGATTCTGACTTTTTATTTATAATAAACTCATTACCTTCATCATAGAATTCGTTTAAATGTGAAATAACAATATGCTTTATATTTTCCCATTTTTCATCTTGAGATTTATTTATTGATAAAAAATTTTCACTTAAAAATATTCCTGTCACACCATTTATTGATAAAATATTTTTTAATATAGGAATTTCTGTTTGGCTCTCATCTAAATACTCGTAAGGCCCATCATTAGATACTCCTTTTCCTGGTAGAAATTTAAGAGAGTTTGGGTTTGGTGTTTCTTGAGTTTGAATAAACATACTTCTTATATAGCCATAAATTCTTAAATTTAAAGAATTTAAAAACCTATTATTTTCTTCATTTCTTTTATTTTTTTTCCTGCAATTTCTTCAGCCTTAAATGCTCCTTCTACAAGAACTTTATCTAAATAATTTTGATCATTAATCAATTTTTTTATCTCATGGGAAATTGGGGAAATTTTACTTGATAAAACTTCAGCTAATTGACTTTTTAGATCTGAAAAATTTTTTCCCCCAAATTCTTCTAAAGTTTTATCTAAAGTTTGATCTAAAATACTTGAATATATTCCAAGAAGATTTTCAGCTTCAGGTCTATCTTTTAATTTTTGTTCTTCAAAAGGAATTGGCAAAGAGTCAGTTTTTGCTTTTTTAATTTTATTGATAATTTCATCTTTAGTATCGGTTAAATTAATTCTACTAAGATCTGATGGATCTGATTTACTCATTTTTTTTAAACCATCTTTTAAACTCATTATTCTTGAAAAATCTTTTTTTATTAATGGTTCCGGAACCCTTAAAAAATCTTCACAGTCAAAATCTTTATTAAATTTCTGGGCAATGTCTCTTGTTAATTCCAAATGTTGTTTCTGATCTTCTCCAACAGGGACATGGGTGGCATCATAAAGCAATATATCGCTAGCCATTAAAATAGGATAAATATATAGACCAACAGAAGCTTTTTCCTTATCTTTACCAGCTTTTTCTTTAAATTGTGTCATTCTATTTAACCAACCCATTGGTGCCATACAACTTAGAACCCATGAACCTTCTGCGTGTGCAGAAACATTTGATTGGTTAAAAATAATACTTTTACTTGGATCAATACCGCTCGCTATAAATGTTGCAGTTGTTTCACGAATATTATTCTTTAATTGATCTTTACCTTGCTTAACAGTAATTGCATGCAAATCTACAACACAAAAAATACATTCATTTTGATTATCATTATTTAATTCAACAAAATTTTTAATAGCTCCAAGGTAGTTACCTAAATGAAGATTGCCAGTAGGCTGAACACCAGAGAATATTTTTTTAGACATTGTTTAATACTTTAAATTAATATCTGAAATTTTAAAGGCTTTTATAATAATTGAAATTCCAATGTATGAAACAAAAGTTGATAAAACAATAAAAACAATAAAAATAAATTTATAATTATTTACATAGACTAATGAGCTTTCTAAAATGTTTATTAAAAAATAAAATATGAAAATTGCAATTATATTTGAGAAAATAATTTTTGATATTTGAATAATAAAATTTGAACTAAATTTAAAGTAATTTTTATTAATTACGAAAATTAGTAAGACAATTCCATTAAACCATGAAGAGATTGTAGTTGCGATTGGTATTATAATAAATCCAACCTTTGAAAAAAACATCAAACTAATTATGATATTTAAAATTACAGAAATCAAAGAATATTTAAATGGTGTTTTAGTATCATTTCTTGCAAACAAAAAGGTTGAAAATATTTTGATCAAAGAAAATGCTGGAAGCCCAAAAGAAAAATAAAATAAAGCTTTTGCAGAATTACTAACGCTTAACTTATCAAAAGAACCATAGCCAAATAAGGCAGATGTTATTTGCTCTGAACCAATGATTAGAGCAAGTGATGCCGGTAAACTTAAAAATAAACTCAATTCTAAAGCTTTATTTTGTAATTCTCTCGTTTTTAACGAGTTATTGCTTTTAATATGTCGACTAAGGTTTGGAAGGATTACAGTACCTATAGCAATACCAGCTATTGCTAAATTTATCTGATAAATTCTATCAGCATAGTATAAATAGGAAACAGCACTTGCTTGAAATGATGCAATAATTGTGCCAACTAAGATATTTATCTGAGTTACACCTGAAGAAAATATGCTTGGTAAAAGTTTACTAAAAAAGTTTCTAACCTTATCGTTTATTTTAAAATGAAAATTTATATTTAATACAAAATATTTTTTTACAAATATTGATAAAAAAATAAATTGTAGAAGCCCAGCAAGAGTAACAGCATATGATAAGTAATAAACCAAATAATCATTTAAATTTTCGGCATATAACAAACAAATTATTAGTAATATGTTTAAAATCATTGGTGCTGCAGCTGCAGCTGCAAATTTATTGTGTGAGTTTAAAATTGCTGAAAAAAAAGATGCAAGACTAATAAAAAATAAAAAAGGAAATGTAATTCTAGTTAGGTCAATTGCAATATTTAATTTTTCTATATCATTTGAAAATCCTGGTGCAATTAATTTAATAAAAGCTGGCATGAATATTTCAATTATTAAGATCGTAAAGAACAAGCCTAACAGCAATAGATTAAAAATTGTACTTGCGAAAGTATTTGCATTTTTTTTTGATCTAAGAAGTTCTGAGGAATAAGAGGGAACAAATGCAGCATTAAAAGTTCCCTCTGAAAATAATCTTCTAAAAGTATTTGGAATTCTGAAGGCTACAAAAAAAGTATCTGCTAAAGGTCCTGACCCAAGGTATATTGCTATAAAAAAATCTCTTATGTAACCAAGAACCCTGCTTAATAAAACAAATATACTAAATGTGCTTGTTGACTTAATGAGGTTCATAAATCATATTAGTCTTAAATTTACCTTAATAGTATATTTAATTTAACTAATGAAAAAAAACAAAATTGAACATTATTCAGATAAAGAGGCTCTTGAATTTCATAATTCAAACAAATCTGGGAAGATTGAAATAAATTCCTCTAAACCAATGACATCAAAAAGAGACCTAGCTTTAGCATATTCACCGGGTGTAGCAGCACCAGTTAAAGAAATTTATAAAAATCAAGATATGGCATATGATTATACAACTAAAGGAAACCTAGTTGCAGTAATAAGTAATGGGTCTGCTATTTTAGGATTAGGAGATTTAGGAGCAATTGCATCAAAACCTGTAATGGAGGGTAAAGCAGTTTTATTTAAAAGATTCGCAGATATTAATGCTATTGATTTAGAGATCGATAGTAAAGATCCTAAAGAAATAGTTAATAGTATAAAAAACTTTGCTGTAAGTTTCGGAGGGATTAATCTTGAGGACATTGCAGCTCCAGAATGTTTTATAATTGAAGAAAACTTAAAAAAAATACTTGATATACCAGTATTTCATGATGACCAACATGGAACAGCAATTATTACATCAGCAGCGCTTATTAATTCAATACATATTACAAAAAAAAAAATTTCTAAAATTAAAATTGTTGTAAATGGTGCAGGTGCATCTGCTATGGCATGCTCAGATTTATTTTTAAAGTTAGGAGTAAAAAAAAATAATTTAACAATGATAGATAGTAAGGGAGTAATTAGTTCAAGTAGAAAAGGATTAAGTAAGTGGAAATTAAAATACGCAAAAAATACAAAAGATAAAACCCTAAGTCACGCTCTAAAAAATGCAGATGTTTTTTTAGGATTATCATCAGCAGGTATTCTGAAGAAAGAAATGATTAAACAAATGGCAAAAAATCCAATTATATTTGCATGTGCTAATCCTGATCCTGAAATTCTACCAGAGGAAGCTTATAAAATTAGAAAGGATGCAATTATAGCCACAGGTAGGTCAGACTATGCAAACCAGGTTAATAATTTAATTGGTTTTCCATATATATTTAGAGGTGCACTTGATGTAAGAGCAAAAACAATAAACGAGGAAATGAAAATTTCTGCAGCTAATGCAATTGCTAAATTAGCTAGAGAAAGAGTTCCAGATGAAGTTGCAGCAGCAATGGGTGGAGATAGACCTAAATATGGTAAAGATTATATTATCCCCTCTACATTTGATCCAAGGCTAATTAGTGTAATCCCAGTAGCAGTTGCAAAAGCTGCGATAAAAAGTGGAGTTGCTAGAAAAAAGATTGACGATTTTAATTTATATGCTGAACAATTAAAACAGAGATTAGATCCGTCTGTAACTGTTCTACAAGGAATCAATTCTAAAGTTAAAAAAAATCAAAAAACAGTTGTATTCGCCGATGGGGAGGACGAAAATACTTTGAAAGCTGCAATTGCTTTTAAAAATAGCGGATTAGGAACTCCTATAATTGTTGCAAAAGAAAATATTGTTAAACAAAGATTAAAAGAAATTGGATATGGAGAAAATTTAGATATTAAAATTGTTAATTCTACTGATAAAAAAATGAGAGATAAATATGTAAAATTTCTCTTTAAGAAAATGCACAGAAATCAGGGTTTACTTGAGAGGGATTGTGACAGAATGATTAGAAATGATAGAGTTATTTGGTCATCTTGTATGGTTGAATGTGGAGATGCAGATGCAATGGTTACAGGCAATACAAGAAGATATTCCCAATCGTTAGAAAAAATTAAAAAAGTAATTCCTGCTCGAAAAGGTGAAATCATGTTTGGATTAAACATGGTAGTGAGTAAAGGAAAGACTGTATTTATTGGAGACACATCAGTAAATGAATATCCTTCCTCTGAAGAATTAGCTGATATAGCAATTTCGTCAGCAAGAGTTGTGAGATTATTTGGATTTCATCCCAAGGTAGCATTTTTATCTCATTCAACATTTGGACAACCAATAACAAGTAGAACAAAACATATAAGGGATGCTGTAGAAATATTAAAAGAAAGAAAAGTAGATTTTAAATTTGATGGAGATATGCAACCAGATGTTGCTCTTAATGAGGAATATTCTGATTTATATCCTTTTTCAGAGATAGTTGGAAATGCTAATATTTTAATAATGCCCGGTCAACATAGTGCAGCAATTTCAAATAAAATTATGAAAACATTAGGTGGTGCTAAAGTTATTGGTCCATTATTAATAGGACTAGCGCAACCAATAGAAATTGCCCCATTAAGATCTTCAACTTCCGATATATTAGATTTAGCATCTGTTGCAGCTTATTCAGCTGGGGTGATTAAATATCAAAAAACAAAATAAAATATTTGTTATTTTTTAACAACTCTTAAATCATCAACTAAAAAAATACTTGTAACCACATCCTCTACATCTAAAATTTGTTTAGCTTCTTTAATGACTTCATCTCTCTCCGTTTTATTTTGTGCTATTCCATAAACATAAATTTTCTTTTTGTAAGTATCAATATTATAATTAACTGCTTTAATCTTTTTACTTCCAATTAAAGCTGCTCTTAGCTGTGATGTTATAAGTAGGTCTTTTGCGGACCTTTTGAAATTAAATTTTTCTTTTATCTTTAAATCATTTTTAACTGATCTCACACCTTTAATCTCCCACGCTAATTTTGTAATGTTCAATTTATCTTCAACAGAATTTACCTTCCCTGTAAGAAATATTCTTCCATCGAGAATTTTTGTTTTTACCGAAATAATATAACTTTTATCTTCAGTTATTAACTTTGCTCTTAAATTTTGTTGCATAATCGAGTCATCTATTTGAGTACCAAGACTTCTTGGATCTAAAGCAATA
>CACAEM010000028.1 GCA_902531455.1 uncultured Pelagibacteraceae bacterium
AAGATCAACTTGCAAACGTTGTAGATGGCAAAGCTTTTTTGCTTCAGGGAGGAGATTGTGCGGAGAGTTTTGCAGAATTTAATCCAGATAATATTAGAGACTATTTTAAATTAATGTTGCAAATGTCTTTAGTTTTAACATACTCAGCATCATTACCAGTTGTGAAGTTAGGAAGAATTGCTGGCCAGTTTTCGAAGCCCAGAAGTGCGCCTACTGAAAAACGTGGAGACATAGAGCTTCCAAGTTATTTGGGAGATAACATTAATGGTGTAGAATTTAATGAAACTGCTAGAGAGTACGATCCTAAAAGATTATTCAGGGCCTATTCCCAATCTGCATCTACACTTAACCTTATAAGAGCATTTTCTAATGGTGGTTTTGCCGATTTGAAAAAAGTTCACTTGTGGAATTTAGGATATATTAAATCTGCTTCACAAGCTAAAAAATTTAAAGACCTAGAAGATAAAATCGCGGACGCATTGGCATTTATGGAAGCTTGTGGAATTACATCAGATTTTAACAGACGACTTTACACTGTTAATTTTTGGACATCTCATGAGGCTTTACACTTACCTTTCGAAGAAACAATGACTAGAATTGATTCAATGACTGGTGAATATCATGATACATCAGCACATTTTGTTTGGATAGGTGATAGAACAAGACAAATAGACGGTGGACATATAGAATTCTGCAGAGGAATTGAAAATCCAATTGGAATTAAGTGTGGACCAACCTCCAAGCCTGATGAAATTGCTAAAATTTGTGAATTAATTAATCCTAAAAATGAAAAAGGAAAAGTTACTTTAATTTCTAGATTTGGTCATGATCAAGTAGAAAAATATTTACCAAAACTTATAAGAGGAATAAAAAAAGAGGGACTAAATGTGATTTGGTCATGTGATCCAATGCACGGAAATACAATTAAATCTACTACAGGATTTAAAACAAGACCTTTTAATAATGTTTTAAATGAAGTTAAAAATGTTTTTGGTGTACATCAAAGTGAAGGCTCTTATGCAGGAGGACTTCATATTGAAATGACTGGTCAAAATGTGACAGAATGTACAGGTGGAGCACAGAAAATATCAGACACAGATTTATCAAGTAGATATCACACACAATGTGATCCAAGACTAAATGCCAATCAAGCCTTAGAGTTAGCTTTCTTAATATCAGACGAGATTAAAAAGAATACCTTGTATGCTAAAAATGGTATTAGAGCGGCATCTTAATCATTTAATTTTTAAAATTAATAATTATATTCAAAGTATGGATCCAAGCCAAAAAGTAACATTTATTAAAGATTGGATATCGAACTATGTAAGCTCGATGCCTAAAAAAGCTGAGTCTTTGGTCATTGGAATTTCAGGCGGAATAGACTCATCAGTTTCTAGCACTCTGAGTGCAATGACGGGACTTAAAACTATTGTTTTATCCATGCCAATAAAGCAAAAAAGTGCACAACATGATTTAAGTTTAAAACATCAAGAGTGGCTTAAACAAAATTTTGAAAATGTTGAAGGAATTACCGTCGAGTTAGACAGTCTTTTTTCTACATTTCAAAATACTTTGAAAAATTTTAATAGTTTACATGGCATGGCAAATTCTAGAGCTAGATTAAGAATGACAACGCTTTATCAGGTTGCTGCTGCAAACAATGGAATAGTAGTTGGCACAGGAAATAAAGTTGAAGACTTTGGTGTAGGATTTTACACAAAGTATGGTGATGGTGCTGAAATAATATTCCCAGAGGCTTTAAAAAACGAAAAAGAATTTGAATTAGTAAGAAAGTCACTAGATTGTTATCTTTTAGCTAATATGACTGAATTTGGTAAATCTAAATTACTTAATTATAAACAGCTTCAAGACTTGGGATATAATATAGTCATTTATCCAGTCTCCACCCAAAGATTAGCAATGAAAAATGTGGAGGATGGTTTACGTGCCATTTTTGCTGATGGACATCAAAACAATATTATTGATAAAATGCAGACGCGGAAGAGATTGTATGATCTAGTTGAATACGAAAAATATAATGCTTTAGACGAAAAGATTTATAATTTTAATACAGATGGACATGAATAATGAGTGACGAAATCAAAAAAGGTTTGCTTGGTATAGTTGTTGACGAAACAGAAGTTTCCAAAGTAATGCCAGAGATTAACTCTTTAACCTATAGAGGATATGCCGCTCAAGATTTATGTGCTAAATGTAAATTTGAAGAGGTCGCTTATCTAATCCTTAATGGCGAACTACCAACCAAAAAACAATTAAAAAAATTTGAAAAAGAAGAAAGAAAAGAGAGAAAGCTATCTAAAACTTTATTAGATGATATCAAAAAATTTCCTAAAAAAGCTCACCCTATGGATGTTGCTAGAACAGCAGTAAGTATTATGGGACTTGAAGATAAAGAAACTAAAGATAATTCTCCCAAAGCCAATATGCGAAAAGTTATGAGAATATTTGCAAAGATGCCAGTTGCCCTAGCTGCATTTTACAGAGCAAGAAAAGGAAAGAAAATTATTCCACCCAAAATAAATTTATCTTTTTCAGAAAACTTTTTTCATATGTGTTTTGGGAAAGTTCCAAATAGAAATATTGTAAAAGCATTTGATGTATCTCTAATTTTATATGCAGAACATAGTTTTAATGTATCCACTTTTACTGCAAGAACTATAACTAGTAGTTTATCTGACATCCATGGTGCTATTACTGGAGCTATTGCAAGTTTAAAAGGACCTCTTCATGGAGGAGCTAATGAAGAAGTCATGCATATGATGAATAAAATTAAAAAACCTGAGAATGCTCTTAAGTGGATAAATAAAGCTCTAGATAACAAAGATGTTGTAATGGGTTTTGGTCACAGAGTTTACAAAAGTGGAGACTCAAGAGTTCCAACTATGAGGGAATATTTTGGTAAAGTTGCCAAAATTAAGAAAGATAAAAAATTTGAGAAAATTTACGACATAGTTGAAAAGGTAATGATAGATAGAAAAAACATTCATCCAAATGTGGATTACCCTACTGGACCGACTTATCATTTAATGGGTTTTGATACAGATTTTTTTACACCAATTTTTGTAATTTCAAGAATTACTGGTTGGTCAGCACATATTATAGAACAACATGCTGCTAATAAACTTATTAGACCTCTAGCAAGCTACAGAGGTAGCAAACACAGAAAAGTTCTTCAATTAAATCAAAGATAATTAAATCATTATATTTTATTTCATTATAAAGTTTTTATATAATACCTTTAAAATGAAAAAAATATTTATTGCTTATGGGCATCACAATACTTCAAATTCTTTCAACTCAGCTATAAGAGACACCTTTATTGATGAAGCTAAAAAAGTTGGACATAAAATTGATTTGATAAATTTGTTTGAAGAAAAAGAACAACTTCCTTTTTATAATCAGAACGTTAATCCACCTCCTCAGCTTGTATTAGATTATAGAAAAAGATTGGAAGATAGTGATGTAATGATGTTAATCGGTTCTTGCCACAATTTAAGACTTAATGCAATTCTAGAAAATTGGGTTGATTGGGTGTTACATCCTAAATGGTTTTTTTCATACAAATCATTAATTCCAGGTAATAAATATTTTAAAAATTATGGTTACCCAGTTCCTGGTGCAATGAAAGGTAAACTTGGTATTGTATCAATTACATATGGTGGACCAATGATTAGTTATCAAAACTTTTCAATTTTTGACAATATTCCTTTTAGAAGAATAAAAAAAATTGTTTTTAAATTGGGGGGACTTAAAACAAAATATATTAGATTCTACTCTGTATTGCCTGATATGGATAAAAAAATTTTTGAAAAACACATGGGTAGAGTTAAAAAGTTGGCAAGGAGCTTATAGAACTCTTTCAAATCCCTCAAATTCTGGTGCTCCTAAATATAGATCTTTGTGCCGACCAGCATTTTTATGAGCTAATCTAAAAGCCTCAGATTTAGTCCAATTAAAAAAATCTTCTTGTGAATTCCATATACTATGGGAAGCATATAAAGAAAATTCATCAGTTTTTTTTCCTTTAATTAAATGAAATTCTTTAAAACCGGGAACGCCACTTAAGTGCGTATCTCTTTCTCTCCATACTTTTTCAAATTGCTCTTCTTTACCAGGAACAATTTTAAATCTGTTCATTGCAATAAACATAAACTATAAGTATGAGACAACTTTGCCAGGGTCTGGTCTTCTTCTTTCGTTTGGTTCCTCAACTTTATGACCAATGTAAATAAAACCTGAAATTCTATCTATATCTGGTCTTCCACCCAAATATTCTAACATTTTATTATTATAAGCGTACCACTCTGTTAACCATTGAGCTGCATATCCTAAAGACTGAGCGCATGACAATAAATTCATGCATACTGCTCCTGACGACAAAACCATTTCCCAATTTGGTATTTTCGGATGTTCAACAGGTGTCGATATAACTGCCATTACTACAGAAGCTCTTTGAAGCCTTTTTGATTCAATTATTAAACTTTCGTTACTAGCCTCTGGATTTTCCCTCTTAAATTCTGTTAATATTATGCTTTCATCAATAACTTTTAATTTATCGTCTTTTATAACTTTTATTTTCCAAGGATTTAAGGCTCCGTGGTCTGGAACTCTTATTCCAGCATTAATTATTGTTAGAAGATCATCATCTTTAATTGGATGATTTCGCATTTTTTTTGCTAAAACAGATCTTCTTTTCAAATAAAAATTCTCACTCATGCTTATTCAGCTTCTTTCTTCCGCACGTGTGGTTTTTTTTAACTAAACGCTTCTGTCCAAGATCCTCTTGTAGATGCTTTAGAATATTCAGTCGCTCTACCTTCAAAGAAGTTCATGTGTTCAACAGCATTCAACATAGTATCAAGCCATGTTAATGGATTTTTTTGGACATCATAAATAGGTTCCAAACCTAACTGATCAAGCCTTCTATTTGCAATGAATCTTATATATTCCTTAACTTCTTTCGCTGTTAAACCTTCCATAGGTCCCATTTCAAAAGCTAAATCAATAAACGAATCTTCGTGCTCGACAATAGTTCTGCACGCTTCATAAAGTTCTTTTTTAAGTTTAGGTGTCCAAATTTCAGGGTTTTCTTTAATAAATTCTTTAAAGATTCTGATCATTGAATTACAGTGAAGCGTTTCATCTCTTACTGACCAAGTAACAATTTGGCCCATCCCTTTCATTTTATTATGTCTTGGAAAATTAAGTAAAATTGCAAAACTTGCAAATAACTGTAGACCTTCTGTGAATGCACTAAACACTGCAACTGTTTTTGCAATATCCTCTTTTGAATTTACATTAAAGTTTTGCATATAATCATATTTATCTTTCATCTCTTTATATTTCATGAAAGCTGAGTATTCTGACTCTGGCATTCCAATAGTATCTAAAAGATGTGAGTAAGCTGCAACATGAACAGTTTCCATTGAAGCAAATGCAGTCATCATCATTAGTACTTCAGTTGGTTTAAATACAGTCGTGTAGTGTCTTAGGTAACAGTTATTAACTTCTACATCAGCTTGAGTAAAAAATCTAAAAATTTGAGTTAATAAATTTTTTTCTGGTTGTGATAAATTTTTTTGCCAATCTCTTACATCATCTCCTAACGGAACCTCTTCAGGCAACCAATGAATTCTCTGTTGAGTTAACCAAGCATCATAACACCATGGATATCTAAAAGGTTTGTAAACTGGGTTCTCAACTAACAGACCCATTTTTTTTGGTTGAATTATTTCTTTATTAATTTTTTCTGCTACTGACATGATAAACACTCCTCATAATCTTGTTGGTTGTTACTTTCATCTTTTGACTTATAAACGTTTGCTGCAATATCAGTTGAATTTGCATCGTTAACATTTTCAGCACGTTGTATTGATTTAGACCTACAGTAATAGAGACTTTTCAATCCTTTCTTCCATGCTTGGAAGTGAATTTGATGTAAATCTCTTTTATGCACATCTGCAGGTAAAAATAAGTTAATAGATTGAGCTTGAGAAATATGAGGTGTTCTGTCTGCACTCAAATCAACAAGCCATCTTTGATCTAACTCAAAAGCTGTTTTAAAAACGTCTTTTTCATCTTGGGTTAAAAAATCTAAATGTGATACTGATCCTTGGTTAGTCGTAATACTTGACCAAACTTCATCTTTATCTTTTCCGTGTTTTTCTAATAATTGTCTTAAATATTTATTTCGAACATTAAATGAACCGGACAATGTTTTGTGAGTAAAGCTATTAGCTGCTATTGGTTCAACACCTGGAGATGTTCCACCACATATTATTGAGATAGAAGCTGTAGGCGCTATTGCAGTTTTGTTAGAAAATCTCTCCATGATACCATAGTCCAAAGCGTCAGGACACGAACCCCTTTCCTCAGCCAAATCTTTTGATGCTTTATCCACATTTTTATGTATATGCTCAAAAATCTTTTTATTCCAAGCTTTGCTCATTACTGATTCTATTGGAATCATCTTTTTTTGATAATAAGAATGCAATCCCATTACACCCAATCCAACACTCCGTTCTCTCATTGCTGAATATGTGGCATCGCTAAATTGTTCAGGTGCATTTTCTATGAAATCAGTCATAACATTATCTAGAAATCTCATGACATCTTGTATAAAGTTTTCATCGTCTTTCCACTCATCGTACTTTTCTACATTTAATGATGATAAACAACATACGGCAGTTCTATCTCTTCCATCTTTATCAATTCCTGTCGGAAGTGTAATCTCGCTACAAAGATTTGAAGTTTTAACAGTAAGACCAGCAAGTTTATGGTGTTGGGGAATTTGTCTATTAACAGTATCTATGAAAACAATGTATGGTTCACCTGTCTCAATTCTTGCTGTTAATAATCTTATCCATAAATTTCTAGCAGAAACAGTTGCTTGAACAGCTCCATCTTTTGGACTTTTTAATCCCCATTGCTCGTCCAATTCGACAGCTCTCATAAAAGCGTCTGAAACTAAAACACCATGATGTAAATTTAATGATTTTCTATTCGGATCTCCTCCAGTTGGTCTTCTCATCTCAATAAACTCTTCAATTTCTGGATGGTC
>CACAEM010000029.1 GCA_902531455.1 uncultured Pelagibacteraceae bacterium
GTATTGAATGATGGATTTGTGGATACAATTAAATCAGACATATCAGAAATCAAAGGTGTAGCCTATTGCGTTGGATCTATAGATCTGAAGCCATTAAAAATGGCAAATGAGACAGATTTTCATAAATGTATGAAACTTAATTTTTATTCTGCTGTAGAATTAATCAAAGGATTTCAAGATAATCTTAAACAAAATAAAGGATCAATTGTTTTATTTTCAACTGTTGCAGCACAAAGAGGTTTTACAAACCATTCAATAATTGCATCTACTAAAGCGGCGATTGAGGGATTAACAGTTTCATTGGCAGCAGAATTTGCTCCAAACATAAGAGTTAATAGTGTTGCTCTAAGTTTAACTAATTCTAAGATAGCTCAACCAATGTTAAAAAATACAGCAATCGCTGAAGGTATAGCTAAAGCCCACCCACTCAAAAGATTAGGAGAGGGTAAAGATGGAGCAGCTTTAGCAAAATTTTTACTTACTGAAGAGAGTTCTTGGGTAACAGGTCAAATAATAGCTGTTGACGGTGGAAGATCAAAACTTTCATAAAGTGAAAAAAATAATATTCATTATACTTCTTTTATTCGTATTTAACTCAAATTCATACTCACAAAACTTTAAATTAGAAAAATTGGTTAACCTAGACTCACCTTGGGGATCCTCTTTTATTAATAGTAATGAAATAATAGTTACAGAAAAAAGCGGTAAAATAAAAATTGTAAATATTTTATCTAGAGAAGTTCAAGAAATTAGTCATCAACTAAACTTTGTTGTCCATGGTCAAGGAGGCTTATTAGATATTATTCATAAAGACAATTATATTTGGATATCATATACTGAAAATAGAGGTGGATATAAAACTAGCACTTCAATTGCAAGAGCAGAATTTAATAAGAAACAATTAAACTTTGAAAACATTTTTCAAGCAAATCCCCCAATAGACTCTGGTTATCATTTTGGATCAAGATTAGTTATCAAAGATAATTTTATATTTGCTTCTGCGGGTGAGAGAGGGCAAGGTATGATTGCACAAGACTCTTCAAAGCATCCAGGTAGTATTATAAGAATTCATTTAGATGGCAGTATACCAAAAGACAATCCAAAGTTTGAGGGAATGGTAGATTGGTTGCCAGAGATTTATCAAATTGGAATTAGAAATCCTCAAGGGATGGCACTATCTGAATTTGATGGAAAAGTTTACATGAGTAATCACGGTGCAAAAGGTGGTGATTGGTTTGGAGAAGTAAAAAAAGGTGAAAATTATGGATGGAAAATTTTAGGGTGGGGAGGAACCAATTATTCTGGAATTCCAATCGGCCCAAAATGGAAACCTGGATTTACAAAAGCAATTCAATATTGGGTGCCCTCAATAGCAACTAGCGCAATAACTATTTATAAAGGTGAAGAATTTAAAGAGTGGAATAGTCATGCTTTAATTACCTCGTTAAAAGATAAGTCTTTGAGGAAATTGAAATTTGATGACTTATCAAATGTAAAAGAAGAAGTTATTTTTAAAAATAAAATTGGAAGAATTAGAGACATTAAAGTGCATCCCTCTAATGGAAAAATTTATTTTTTATCTCAAGATGCGTTATGGTTAATGCAAAGAAAATAGTATATATTAAAGTTTATGGATGATATCGTTATAGTTGGCGGAGGTATAATAGGTGCTGCAACTGCATACTTTTTATCAATGGAAGATAGAAAAGTTAAGGTAATAGAGAGAGACCCTACATATAAGACTGCCTCATTTCCTTTATCTTTAGGTGGATTTAGAAGACAATTTTTTCAAAAAGAGAACATACTTTTAGGTAAATTTGCTAGAGAATTCATTTTTAAAATACCAGAATTATTAAAAACAAAAAAAAATCCAAATCCAACAGCAAGCATGGTTCCTAATGGGTACCTTTTAATGTTTGGACCAGAACATGCGGAGGAACAATATAAAGCTTTAGAAAATCATAGAGAATGTGATGCTGGCACAAAAAATATTAAAGGTTCAGAATTAAATAAAATATTTCCATACATTAATAACGAAGGTATAGAAACAGCAACATATACTGATAATAAAAGTGAAGGTTGGATTGATCCTTTTATGTTTCATAGTGCTTTAAAAAGTAAAGCAATTGAGTTAGGCGCAGAGTTTCTTAAAGGTGAGGTTAAAAATTTGTCTGAGATAAATGCAAAAACTATCATTTCAGCAGCAGGATGTTGGACTAAAGAATTGTTGTCAGATATTCCAGTTGAACCACAAAAGCACACTGTATTTCGAGTAAAATGTCCAAAACATTTTCCTGATATGCCACTAACTGGAGATTTAACAACAGGTGTATATTGGAGGCCAGAGGGTAAAGAGTTCTTAGCAGGTTCACCTATATCTGTATTTGATGCGAAAGATTTAGAACCAGCATGGAATGATTTTGAAGAATTAGTTTGGCCTGCTCTGGCAAAAAGAGTTCCAGCTTTTGAAGAACTAAAATTAACTGGAGGATGGGCTGGGTTTTACGATTGTAATAAACTTGATAATAACGCAGTTGTAGGAAAACATCCGAAATATGATAATGTTTATTTAGCCTCTGGTTTTACCGGAAGAGGTTTGATGCAAGCGCCAGGTATTGGAAGAGCCTTAACTGAATTGATAACGACAGGCAGTTATCAGTCAATAGATATTAGTGTTTTTGACGTAGAAAGAGTGTTGAAAAGTAATGCTAGACCTGAACCATACGTTTTATGATTTTTTAATATAGACTCCTAGAATTCCATTAAATATAGATACAGCTAATATTAATAATTGTCCTTTAAAAGAGTAAAATTCAAAGGAAGGGTAAAAACTTATACCAATTGAAAAAAAAAGGTAAGTTAAAATAAAGGGTCGATAAAATTTTTTTATGAAATTTAAAATTCTCACTTACTTTCTAGTTGCAATATAAACACCAATCGTTGCAAGTATAAATCCTGCTAAATCAATATTAGATAACTTTTCTCCTAAAAATAAGTAGGCCATCACAGCTGTTGTAGGTGGAACAAGAAAAAATAATGTTGAGGTTTTGTTTACCGAACCTGCTTTAATTAAAAACATTAAAATAGTAAATGCTCCAAAGGATACTAAAATAATCTGATGTGTCATTCCTAATATAAATCCTGTAGAAAAATTTATATAAGGAGACTCAAATATTGATATTAAAATTAGATTAAAAAAGCAGCCTCCAAAAGCTTGAAATCCATTATTAACTGATAAAGGTACGTTGCCACTTAGTTTTTTTTGCCACAAGGTTCCTGTAGTGATTGCAGCAAGGGCAACAAAACAAGTTACTAATCCATCTTTAGGAAACTCATCTCCAAAATCTACTCCAAGTACTAGTAACGAACCTACAAACCCAAACACAATACCAACCCACTGCCTCCATCCTATTACCTCTTGATAGATTGGTCCTGATAATAAATTAGTTAATATTGGTTGAAGAGTAACAATTAATGCTACAACACCTGCAGGAACTCCTACATGAAAAGCGTACCAACAACCACCAAGATATAATCCATGAAACAATACACCGGTAGTTATACTTTCTAATATATATCTTACTTTAGTAAGAATTATTTCTTTTTTAATTAATGCGAATAAGAAGAAACCTATAGTTACAATTCCAAATCTAAAGGCAAGTGCTGTAAAAGGTGATGCATTCTGAACTATAATATCACCTGAGATGAATGCAGATGACCATAGCAATATAAATAGTAAAGGAAATGTTTTAATCATTTATTGAGGATTTTAAGTCACAAATTTTCTAAACTAAATTTTGACAAGCATTTTGCCAATATTTTTACCGTTTAATAAATCAATAAATGACTTTGGAGCATTCTCTATTCCTTCGTAGATAGTTTCTTTAAATTTTATTTTACCATCCGCCAACCATTTTGACATTTCAGTTTCAAATGGCTCTCTTTCATTATCGTGATCAAAAATAAGAAATCCTTTAATTGTAAGTCTTTTTACTAAAACATAAGCCATATTTTTCAAACCAGATCCAGGATTTGTTGCATTCATCTGTGAAATTCTTCCACAAATCACAATACGACCATATGTTTTCATTTGAAAAATAGCAGACTCTAAAAAGTCTCCACCAACATTATCAAAATAAAGATCAAAACCATCAGGACAAATTTCCTTGAAATGTAACACAAGGTTTTCTACTTTCTTATAATTAAAAGCATGATCAACTTTTAATTCATTTTTTAACCAATCAACTTTTTCATCAGACCCTGTGCTTGCAATAACTTTACAACCAAGATTTTTTGCAATTTGGCAAACTGTAGATCCAACACTACCTCCAGCAGAAGAGACTAATATAGTTTGGCCAGATTTCAATTCTCCATGTTTGAAAAGTCCAATGTAAGCTGTGTGACCTGTCATTCCAAGTGGTCCCAAGTACGACTGTATAGGCATATCAATTGGTTTTAGTTTCTTTAGTTCATCAGAACTACAAACAAATTTATCTCTCATACCAAGACTGCTAAATACTAAATCTCCAACACTAAAATCTTTATCTTTTGAGAGTTCTACTTTACCAATTGCATACCCTTCCATTTCTTCACCAATTTTAAATGGTGGTTTATAATTTTTTCTCTCTGTCATTCTTGCACGCATATATGGATCAACTGATATCCATGAATTTGACACTAAAATATTTTTTTCATCATTAATTGAAATTTCTTTTGATTTTATCTCAAAATCTGTTTCTTTTGGTAAGCCAATTGGAATATAATTCTTTAAAGATACGTATTTACTAACCACAGACATTTTAGGACCCCCAAATACTATTTAATATTGCTTCGCGTCTACATCCTTTTTTATATCTTAAGTAATTAAGAAAATTTATTTGGTAATAATCTTGATGAACAGCCTCTGCAATATAAAATTTATCAAATTTTCTTACATAAGTTACTACTTTTTTATTAAATTTTTTCTCTATTTCCTTAATACTATTTTCTATTAAGTTTTTTTGCTTATCATTTTGATAAAATGCCACTGATCTATAACTATATCCCTTGTCACAAAATTGTCCTACAGCATCAAAGGGATCAATGTTTACCCAGAATTCTTCTAAGAGTTTTTCATAGCTAACTACTTCTGGAATATATATGACTTCAATAACTTCAAAATGGCCTGTGTTTCCATATGTAACTTCTTTATATGTAGGATTTTCGGTAGTGCCACCTGAGTAGCCAGAGATAACTTTTGAAACACCAAGAATATTTTCAAAAGACTCCTCCATACACCAAAAACATCCTCCAGCAAAATAAGCTTTTTCAAAATTTGGTGAATTGGCAAAGCTTGCTGAAGAAAAAAGAATGAAAATTATTGATAAAAATTTTTTCATTAAAGGTAGCTATCTAATTGTTGACAGCTTACCTTTAATAATTTCTATTTAAAACTCTATTTTTTTTGATATTTTGCCGCTTCCTCTGAACCACCAGTAGCACTTCCTTTACTATAAGAATGCGCCCCCATTCCAGCTAATTGCCCATCTTTAACAATCAAGTATTGGTTACGTATTTCACTACCTTCAAAGAAACATTCCAAAATTTCTCTTACACCGTCAGCATATCTAGCTTGAGCAGATAATGATGTTCCAGAAGTATGAGGTGTCATTCCATGGTTTGGCATTGTTCTCCACACGTGATCGTTTGGAGCTGGTTGAGGAAACCATACGTCTCCCGCATATCCACTTAATTGCCCACTCTTCAAGGCTTTTGCTATTGCATCTCTATTACAAATTTTACCTCTAGCAGTATTTACAATGTATGCACCTTTTTTCATTTTACCAATCATTTCATCATTAAATAAGTTTTCTGTTTCAGGATGAAGAGGACAGTTGATTGTTACAACATCACATACTTTAACCATAGACTCCACAGTTTCATGGAAAGTAAGATTTAACTCCTTTTCAACTGACTCAGGTAATCTATGCCTATCAAAATAGTGAAGATGAACATCAAAAGGTTTCATTTTTCTGAGTGCATCTAAACCAATTCTTCCAGCTGCTACGGTTCCAATATGCATTCCCTCAACATCGTAAGATCTTTGAACAGCATCTGCTATATTCCATCCACCTTCATTAACGATACGATGTTGGTTGTGGTAATCTCTAACAAGTGAAACTATCATCATTACTATATGCTCAGCAACTGATCTTGAGTTACAAAAAGTAACTTCTACGACATCAATTTTATGATCCATTGCTGCTTGTAAATCTACGTGATCTGAACCAATTCCTGCAGTTATTGCCATTTTCAAGTTTTTTGCTTTTTCAATCTTTTCTTTTGTTAAATAATACGGAAAGAATGGTTGAGAAATAACTATATCTGCATCTACTATATGTTTATCAGCCTCGCATCCTTCTCCATCTTTACTATTCGTTACAACTAACTCATGACCATTGCTCTCTAAAAATTTTCTTAATCCTAATTCACCTGATACACATCCTAATAATTCTCCAGGTGTGAAATCTCTTCCTTTTGGACTAGGTAAAGTCATTCCATCAGGATATTTTTCTAATTTTGGAAGATCTGATAAAGGGTAAGTTTTAGGCATACCACCTTTAGGATCATCATATAACACGCAAAGTACTTTCATTTTTTCTCCTAATATTTATGTTTTTTAATCTCTCGATAGATATTTTCTAATGAAAGTGTAGCATAAAATTAGAACATCAATCAAACGAATAGTAGTTGATTAGGGGTATTTCTTTTTAGCAACGAATTTATTCAGAATAATTCCAAAGACTATTATTATAAAACATCCAGTTAGTATTGGGGAGAATAAATAGTCAAACGATACTGAGCCCAATATGACTATAATAGGATTTCCTCCAGCTGGAGGGTGGGTTACATCTAGTAAAATCATCAATCCAACACCAAGACCTACTGCTAAAGGTATTGATATATAAATTGGTAACGGGAAAAAATTATAAAATAGAATTCCAATTGTTGAAGTTACTAGATGACCAAATAATATATTTTTAGGTTTGGCAAATGGACTTTCTGGGTAACCATATAAAAGAACCATTGAGGATCCAA
>CACAEM010000030.1 GCA_902531455.1 uncultured Pelagibacteraceae bacterium
CTTCAAAAATGCCAAAGGTAGTAACTGATCAATTTACATTTACTGCATGGGTTAATGAAGGTGAAGATTATTTAAAAAAAAATTATAGATGGATTACTAAAATAATAGCTAGTTATATTAAAAATATTTATTATTTTGTTGAAGACTTTCTTCTCGACTCTCCTTGGCTTTTAATTGCAGCATTAATATTTTTACCTTGCTTAATTGCAGGTGGCTTAAGATTGGGTTTGTACTCCTTGTTCGTGATTTATTTTTGGGGGGCTACAGGAATGTGGGAACCTTCTCTTCAAACTGTAGCTCTGATGGGTTTATCTGGAAGTGGAAAATCAACTTTAGTCAGATGTATTTCAAGATTAATTGAACCAACTTCTGGTACTGTTAAAATGGATGATGTTGATGTAACGAAAATGAATGGTAGAGACCTTTTAAATTTAAGAAGAAATAAAATGAGTATGGTTTTTCAACACTTTGGATTATTCCCACATAGAACAGTGGTTGAAAATATTGGTTATGGATTAGAGATTAGAGGTAACAAAAAAAATGATCGAATAGAAACATCAATGGAGGTTTTAAAAATGGTTGGCTTGGAAGGTTGGCATAATAATTATCCAAGAGAACTTTCTGGTGGTATGCAACAAAGAGTTGGACTGGCAAGGGCACTTGCAGTTGATCCAGAAATCTTAATTTTTGATGAACCTTTTTCTGCACTTGACCCACTAATTAGAAGAGAAATGCAGGATGAATTGTTAAAAATTCAGGAAAAACTTCAAAAGACAATGGTTTTTATTACGCACGATTTTTTAGAAGCCATAAAGATGGGAGATCATATTGCTATTATGAAAGATGGCGAGGTTTCACAAGTTGGTACTCCAGAGGAAATTGTTGCAAATCCTAAAGATCAATATGTAAAAGATTTTTGTGAAGATGTTCCAAAATATAAAGTCTTAAGTGCAAGCAAGGTAATGAGAGAGGAATGTTGCGATGATACAAAAAAATTGTTTGAAGATGGATCTAATAATATTCCACATGATTCAAAAATTGAGACATTGATTGATAAACTAGTTGATACAGATCAGAAATTTCCAGTTGTAGATACTGATACAGGAAAATTGATTGGTGAAATTGATAGAGCAATAGTTATGAAGTCAATGAAGTCTGCTAATTAATCTCTCTACTTACCTTAGTACTTTTTTGTTTCACCTTATCTCTCCAAATAATTATCATTCCTGCAAACACAATCACAAAAACTCCAGGAAATAATTGTTCCCATGGCGCCTCATTAAAAAACCACCAACCTAAAACAAAAGATGATGGGATACCAAAATATTCAAAAGATGCCATCTTGCTTGCAGAAATTAATCTATAAGCATAAATGAAAAGTATTGCAGCAGTCCCACCTAGTATTCCAGTCAAAACCATTAACAGAAAGTCTTGAGTACTTTTAATATCAGTGTGTCCAGTGGTTATTAAAAATAATATTACTCCACCAATTACATTAAAGATTAAAGTATAAAGTTGTATTTTTGCGGTTGAGTGTCCATCTGGTATAAATTTTAAAATTATAACTGTGAAAGCCCAAGCAATCGCAGTTAATATTGGAAAGATCGAATAAAAACTAAATATATCGCTTCCTGGCTGAACAATTAAAACAACTCCAAAAAATCCAATAAATATTGCTGACCATCGATAAATACCCACCTTATCATTTAAAAAAATTATTGATAAAATTACTATGAAAAATGGTGACGAAAATGTAAGAACCATTGCAGTTGCAAATTCAAGATTAATTACTGAAATAAATATGAAGATATTCATAGACAAGAAAGCAAGTCCTCTTAAAAAGCTTAAAATTATAAATTTGTTGTTTAAATTTTTGAAAATTGAAAAATACTCTTTTGTAAATAGAATTAGAACAAAAAGAGGAATAACACCTGCAATATTTCTAAAAACAGCAAGCTGAATTACCGAATACTCATCTCCTAAAAACTTAATTACAACCATATACATGTCTACGCATAGAATTGCTAAGAGCATTGTAACTATTGCCAAATAAGTATTTTTTAAATCTGTTTTTTCGGACGAAATATTCATTTATAATTTTTTAAAATTGTATACTTTATCTAGGTTATGCAAAGTTTTAAACTCAATGAAACTGATATTCTATCCAATCAAGACTGGACATTTCCTACTAACATAGCTTATGGCCCTGGCAGATTAAAAGAAATAGGAAGTATTTGTAATAATTTAAATATTAAAAATCCGTTAATAGTTACAGATAAAGGAAGTCCAAAATTACCATTTATTACAAATTTACAAAGCTATCTTAATAGCTCAAATATAGAATCAGATTTATTTTTTGATATATCTCCAAATCCTCGAGAAGATGAAGTTTCAAATGGTGTTAGTAAATTTAAAGATGGTAACCATGACGCTATAATTGCAATTGGCGGAGGTAGTGCTATGGATGGAGGAAAATTAATTTGCCTCACAGCGAACAATGACGTTCCATTAAGAGATTTTGAGTTTGAATTAACGCCGCCTAAAATTAGCAAGGATAACCCATTCCCAAAAATTATAACTATTCCAACAACTGCTGGAACTGGAGCTGAAACAGAAATTTCAGCTATGGTTACTTATTTAAAAGAAGGCATGAAATTTTGTATGTGGCATCCAGATGTTAGACCTTCCTTAGCATTGTTAGATCCAGAACTTACAATTGGATTACCAGCAAATTTAACGGCATGGACTGGTGCAGATGCTTTAATCCATGGTATAGAGGGTTATTGTGTTCCTGGTTTCAATCCAATGTGTGATGGTGCTGCTTTAGAAGGTTTATCTTTGATATCAAAATCTTTAGTCACAGCTGTAGAAGATCCTAGCAATATAGTTGCAAGAGGTGGAATGCATGTTGGATCTTGTTTAGCAGGAATTTCTTTTTTAAAAGGTTTAGGATTAGTACATGCTATTGCTCATATGGTTGGAGCCGAATACAATACTCATCACGGACTAACGAATGCAATAATATTACCTGTAGTTTTAAAATATAATTTACCAGGTATGGAAGAAAAAGTTAAAAAAATGTCAGAGGCTATGCAATTTAAAGATCATTCTGTAGATGCATTTATATCAAACATTGAAAACATTCTTGATAGAATTAAAATTCCAAAAAGTTTAAGCGAAATTGGAGTCCCCGAGGATTGCGTTGATAGAATTGCTGAAAAATCAATGAAAGATCAAGCCTATGGACAAAATCCTAGAAAAGCAACTTTAGAAGAAATAAAGGAAATTACTCTAGCATCCATTAAAAAAGCTAGGTAATAGTAAATTCTCATGCTTGAAAATAAATCAGTTAAAGAAATTATTTCTTTAATTAAGAAAAAGGATGTTTCAGTAAAAGAAATAGTTGGCTTATATTTTGAAAGAATAAAAAAATTTAATCCATCTTTGAATGCTATTGTTTCAATTAAGGATGAAGAAGAAATAATTAAAGAAGCTGAGATTAAGGACAAAAATTTTGACGAGAATAAGCCGTTATTTGGCTTACCTCTTGCCTCTAAAGATTTGCTAGATGTAGTTGGTTTCCCAACCACTTATGGTTTTCCTGGATATAAAGATTATTTTCCAAAAAAAAATTCTATAATTGTTGATCGTCAAATAGATGCCGGTGGAATAATAATTGGAAAAACAAACACTGCTGAATTAGGAGTGGGCGCTCATACAGCGAATAGATTATTTGGAATAACACCAAACATTTATGGAAATAGTCAATCATCCGGTGGATCAAGTGGTGGAGCTGGTGTTGCAGTTGCAGCAAATTTACTGCCATTTGCTGATGGTACAGATATGATGGGTTCTTGTAGAACACCTGCTGCTTACGCAAATGTCTATGGTTTTAGACCAACTCCAGGATTACTTCCCGATTATCGAACAAATGATAAAAAGAAAAATCTTCCAGTTATTTCAACACCAGGATGTCTTGCAAGAACACCTCATGATATGTCTATTCTTTTAGATGTTATAGTTGGAGAACATAAAGAAGATCCAATTTCTTTCAGCTTAAATAATTCTTTCAGTGAGGTTAATTTAAGTGACCAAGAATTTTCAAAAATAAAAATTGGATGGTTGTCTGATATGAATAGTAATTATCAATATGATCCTGAGTTAGTTGAAATGTGTAATGAACAATTAAACAGTCTTCAAAAAAATAAAGTTATAATTGAATACTTAAAACCAAAAATAGATGCTCATAAGTTATGGAATTGCTGGGGAACATTAAGAGCTAAAAGTATTTATGAGGATATTATTACAATGAATATAAAAGATGTTAATGAAATGACTCCACAAGCGATATGGGAACACAATAAAGGTATTAATCTCACGGAAGAAGATGTAAAATTAGCTCTTAATTCAAGAATTGAACTATCAAATGATGTAAATAGTTTATTCGGTAGTTTTGATTTTTTAGCTCTACCATCTCAACAATCATTTCCTTTTGATAAAAACTTAAGATACCCAGAAAAAATTAATGATCAACTAATGGATACTTACCATAGATGGATTGAAATCCATATATTTGCTAGTCTTTTTTACTTACCATCGATTTCATTACCAATTGGGTTTAATAAAGATGGATTTCCGATTGGTATACAAATTATAGCTAAACAAAAAGAAGATTTAAAAGTGATATCCTTTGCAAAAAAATATGAGGAAATTTTTAATTTTTCTAAACATAAACCAAAACTAAATTAATGGTCAGACACAAACATCATTTTAAAATAGCTTTTGCATTAGCCATAGCTGCTGGTTCATGGGGAGTTTATTGGCTTCCTCAAAGAATTTTAGAGGATGGTGGTCTTACTGGAGGTTGGGGAACTATTTCTCAAATGATGATTGGTATTATATTGCTTACGCCTTTCTCTTTATGGAGAAAATTTAAAGGTCGAACATCAGGATTAGAAATTCCCTTTGTTGGTTTTTTAACCGGTAGTGGTTTTATATGTTACGCATTAAGTTTTTTATTAACAGATGTTGTTCGAGCATTGATCATGTTTTACATGATACCTATCTGGACGACCATATTTGAAATATATTTTTTAAAGAAAAGACCTGGTTTAGAAAGGGTTTTAACGCTAAGTTTAGCGCTTGGAGGTTTGTGGGTTGTTTTTAGTCAATCTAATATTATACCATTGCCACAAAATGCAGGAGATTTGTTGGCGCTGGTCGGAGGTGTACTTTTTGGAGCTGGCTTAGTACGTTTAGAAATTACAAAAACAGATGGTGTTTTTCCGGTAATATTTTCATTTTTTGTTTATGGAACAATATTTAATATTTTTGCTGGCTTTATTTTAAAAGATTATCTAGGGCCTATGCCACCTATTGAAGCTTTCACATCAATGTTTACTTTTTTAGTTCTTATTTCAGTATTTTATTTTATTCCAACAGGGGTAGTTATCATGTGGTCACCCTCAGTATTAGGAGCAGGTCTTTGTGCTATATTATATTTAAGCGAAGTAGTTGTTGGAGTTATTTCTGCTGGTATTTTAACAGACGAAACATTTGGTTGGCGAGAAGTTGTTGGAAGTACAATGATTGTATTAGGAGGAGTATTAGCCGTTGTGCTTGCACCGAAAGATGAAAAATAAATGTTTTTTAAAGAAAAGTTAAAATCAAATTCAAAAATATTCTTAGATGGTGGCAACGGTTCTGAAATTGCAAAATTGGGAGGTGAAATGTCTCCTGCTTTTTCTGCCTTAGCCTCAATAACATCTCCAGAAATAGTAATTAAGGTTCATGAAAAGTTTATTGATGCTGGTTGTGATCTAATTACTGCGAATACTTTTAGTTCAACCAGACATAATCTTGAAAGTATAAATCGTGGAGCAGAAGTTAAAGAATTTATTGTTCAATCATTAAAATTATCCAGACAAGCAATTCAAAATAAAGGTAAAGAAAGTAAAATTGGAATTGCTGGAAGTTTATCAAATTTTTTTTCACTGAAGGAAAATGAATTTGTGCCAAATCCTAAGTACATACCTTCTTTTAAACAGGAGGAACAAAATTATAAAGAAGCTGCAAAAATTCTGAAAGAGGAAGGGGTAGATATTTTAATTTTAGAAATGTTACTTGATATTGATCATTCAAAAATTCTATTGAATGCTGCCTTAGAAACTGACTTACCAGTTTGGGTTGGATTAAGTTCTTGTATAAGTAAATTTGATAATAGTGTAATTGGCAGAAATTTTAGTGCGGAAAAAGAAAATTCGTTAATCTACGATGAAGCCAAATATAAAGAGCAACCAAAATTTATTCCTGATGATAAAATTGTACTGTTAAATGACATTGTAAAATCCCTTACAAATATGGGAGGAGATGTTTATGGTATCATGCATACCTGGTTCGTAGATGCTTTTGAAGGATTGAGTGTAATTAAAAATAATTGGAATGGTCCGATGATGTTCTATCCTGAGATACATAAGTTTGATACAAAGTCCCACAAAGCTATTGTGACTTCTACAGAGGAAGAATTTGCTTATGAATGTGAAAAGTTAATTGATAACCAAATTCAAATTGTTGGCGGATGCTGTGGTGTTACAGACAAACATCTAAAAAAACTAATTGAGAGATATTCTTAATTTAATATTTTTTAGTAACTAAATCTATCAGCATGTTTATCATATCAGTTTTATAACTTTCTTTTGTTGCTGATTTCGTTTCTAGAACAGAAAAAAAAGCGGCTACATTCCCAGTTTTAAAATTAGTTGCAAGAAACTGACCACCATACCCTGAGTGCCCAATCATGTTGCCTGAAACCATTGTAGAATTTGAATAATATAAATATTTGTCTTTTGATAAATTCATATATTTGGGTCCTAAATTAACAATTGTTTTGTCTAAAAATGATGAAGATCCAACTTTTCTATTCCCAACACCCATTCCTTTTCTTGCAAAAAGTAATCCCATTCGTAAAAAGT
>CACAEM010000031.1 GCA_902531455.1 uncultured Pelagibacteraceae bacterium
ATTATACTTTTATCAAGATTTACCTGAATAAAACTTGCAAATGAAAGGTTTGAATTTGGAAGATAACTTCCTTGTAAATCTTGGCCGTCTGAAAATTTACACTTTGTATAGTCTACACCGTCAGTAATAGGATCATCACATCCTGCATTTACGTTTGTGCTAAAAATTAAAAAAAATATTAAAAAAATTAGTTTTTTCATACTGCAAAACTGTTCAATCCAGCCAAAATTATAGCAGATAATACCGTTGGATAAACTAAATTCCTCTTAGTGACATAAAAAATTAATATTGATAACAATATTACTATTATTCTTAAACTATAATGGACATCAGATAGATCTCCTGAGGGAAAAATTAAAATCCTCGAAATTAAAGCTGCTAGAGTTGAATAAGCAACACAATTAAACCATTTATAAATTTTGGAAGTTTCTCCTATCTTCTCCGAAGTAAGAGCACCAAGAAATCTTGAAATGTATGTTGCAAAAGAAGTAACTAAAATTATCAAAATAATGTTAATTGCCATATTTTTCTCCTATTAAGTAAGCTAAAGTGCCAGCAGCTACACCACCAATCAAAACACTCCACTCGGGAGAAATAAAATAAAAAATTGGTCCTAAAATTGCACCTAAAATAATTGCTGATGAAAGTTGAATTGTTTTCATAACACCTATCATTGCACACATAAAGTATATTGGATTAACAATAGCTAATCCAATGATCATATCTTTATTTAAAAAATCGGCTGCATAATATCCTAATACTGTTGAAAAAATGGCAATTAACCAAGTTGCAGTCCCAATACCAATCCAAAAATCAATTCTGTATTTTTTTTCTATTTCTTCATAATTGCTTTTTAAGATCAACCACGATGAAACAGCAACAAAATGACATGATAAGTAATATTTCCATCTTGGTTGGCTTTCATGTTTTAATAATGGCATAATTGAAACTGTCATTGGATAAAGTCTTGAGTTAACTAACCATACTGCAAGAAAAATATTTACAAGCGAGGCACCAATTAACATAGACTCTGCCATGACTAAAGATCCTGGAAGAGCGTAAGTTAACAAAGTTGAAAATATACTTTCTTGAATAGTAAAACCTAAATTTTTAAGTAAAGCGCCAATTGCTACAAAACTAGCACCCAAGGCAATGGCTGGACTATCAAACTTTTTTGATGCAAGTATTCCTTGAAGAAAATATTTGGAGTTGATCATCAACCGCCTAAAAATAGACGACCCACATCTGGATTATTTAGAAGTTCATCTCCTTTACCTGCAATAGCAGTTTGTCCAGAAACTAAAACATATCCAATGTCGGCAAACTCCAAACCTTTTTTGGCATTTTGTTCAACCAATATAATTGTTTTTTTCTCATTTTTTTGAAGATCATATAAGATTTCAAATACCATTTGAATATATCTTGGTTCTAATCCAATTGAAGGCTCATCAACTAATAAAATAGATGGTTTCATTACTAAAGCTCTGGATATTTCTAACAATCTTCTCTCACCACCAGACAAAACTTTAGCTGGTTGGTTTCTTCTATTTCTTAATCTCTCATATTTCTGAAGAACTCTCTCTGCTTCTTCAAATGACTCTTCAGTTTTATCTTTTATATATCCACCCATTAAAAGGTTTTCTTCTACAGTCATGTCTGGAAAAACAGAATTATCTTGAAGAATATAAGCTATTCCTTGAGATTTTAGCTTCTCTGCAGGCGTAAGGTTTGTTATTTCTTTGCCATCAACTTCGATTTTACCAGAAAAAATATTCGTAAAACCATATATTGAATGAAGAATTGTCGATTTCCCTGCTCCATTAGGGCCTATCAAGCATAATGATTGTGCCTTGCTGACAAACAAATCTAAATTATGCAGAATTTCCATTTTACCATAGCCAGCTGACAAACCTTTAATTGTTAAGTGAATATTGTCTTCTGAAAGCTTTTTTAGATCATCAGCACCAGGTGCTTTACCTAATACTTCATATTGATTAGCCATTATTGTGCTCCTAAATAAGCATCTATAACTCGCTTATCATTTTTAATTTCATCTGGTGTTCCATTGGCAAGCATTTTTCCATGTGCTAAGCAAAAAATACTTTCTGCCAATTGCATAATAACTCTCATATTGTGTTCAATGACTAATAAAGTAATTCCAAAATCTTGATTTACTTTTATTAATCTATCAATAATTCCATTTATTAAAGTTGGATTAATACCTGCAGTTGGTTCATCTAAAAGCAACATTTCAGGTTCATTCATTAATGCCATTGCAAGTTCTAAAAGTTTTTGTTGACCAAATGATAAGTCACCTGCTCTTAAATTTCTCTTCTGATATAGTCCAACAAAGTTTAATAAATTTTCAGCCTTGTCTGTTAAGTCTTTAGGAATTTTTGAGAAAATGGAAACTAAACTTTCGTCACTAGCTTTATGACTTATTAGCATGTTATCAACACAATTAAGCTTTCCATAGATTCTTGTTTGTTGAAATGTTCTTAGAAGACCAAGTTTTGCAATAATTGGAACTGGTAATTCTGAAACTTCTTTACCATTAAATTTTATTGAACCTTGATCTATTGGATAAGTTCCAACTATAGAATTAAATAATGTTGTTTTTCCAGATCCATTTGGACCAATCAATCCAAAGATCTTTCCTTTTTCGACTGCCATAGAAATATCAACATTAGCTTTTACACCACCGAAAGATTTGCTCACATTATTTACTTCTAATATACTCATTTGAGCTCAACCTGCGCCTTCCGATCAGCCTCATCAACCACTTCTCCAAATCTTTCAGGATACTTTTCTCTTAACCATCCCATTATTCCCTCTGGGAAATAGATAACAATAACAACTATTAGTACTCCAAGGGCTACATACTGCCAACCAAGGAAAAAAGTCCAAAAACCCTCTTTAAATATATGAAAAACGGTAGCTCCAATAACGGGTCCCCATAAAGTTCCCTTACCACCTAATATTGCCATCAATACCATAAATACTCCCATTTCTCTTCCATCAAATGCAACATCAGTTGAGTCTATATATCCCACAAGTCCGCCCATAATACCTCCAGCTAGACCACAGAAAAATGCAGATATCATCCATCCAATAATTTTATATTTCATGGTCTGGATGCCCATTGCCTCCGCCTTATCTTCGTTGTCTCTTATAGCGTTAAGAACTAATTTAAATCTGGTTGAGTAAATAGCTTTAACTGCAAGAAATGTGAAAACTAATACTGCAAAACTGCAAAAATAAAAGAATTCACCTCTTGCCTCTAAACTTCCAACTTTTGGAAAAGGAGGAGTAGTAAATCCCTGACCTGCTCCAATAATTTCTATTCCACCTGAAATCTCTCCAGCCGCAACACCTAAGCCTAATGTACAAATTGCAAAATAATGTCCTCTTAATCCTAATATAGAATAACCTATTAGTCCTGCAACTATTGCTGGAACCACAGCTGCAACAGCTAGTCCAACTCCAAAACCCTGGAAAAACTGTGCAGGAGTATGGACAAATGTCTTTTCTCCACCTCCCTCAGTCCACTCAGCTAATGGAAAGAACATTCCAACTTGAACCGACGCACATAAATACATTCCTAGTCCATAAAAAAGAATATTACCAAAGGTATTATATCCCATTTCACCACCTTGGACATTCCATGTGATTGCTAAAATAATTAGAATACAAAGAATTGATAATTGTACTTTAAAAGCTGGGAATATAAAAGGAGCCACAATTCCAAAAATTAATATCCCTGCATATAAAATAATATTTTTGTTCATCTTATAATTTATTTGCTATAAATTTTTTGATATCTTCAAGATATGGTGTGAAACACATATACATAGCAATATTGTGTCCAGCAGCTTTCTTTTTCATTTCTTTTTTTTCATTTGGATCTATTATAGTCCAAGCTTTCTTTTTATGGCCGTAATCCCAATTGTGTTTAATTTTCCAGCCACTATTCATTCTAAATTTTATTTTGCACTCTACTCCATTAATAATAAATTCTCTACCATTCGGACTGTTGTGAACTGGAAGTTCAACCCATTCAGCACCAGGCTTATCTCCAATCCATCTCATATAACTTGAAATTCCTAAATAACTACTCGCTCCATCCATTTCTCCGTGAAAAGTTAAAGCGTCTAGTTTTTCTGCACTTCTTATTTCATCTAACTGAAACTCTCTCATTAAATCATTATCAATATTATCCCAACAATTCGGATTAAGAGAAATTGCAGCATTATAAACTTCTGGAAACACAGCCTCCATTCTTAAACTTCCAATACCCCCACATGAATGGCCTGAAATAAAAAGTTGGTTTCTTGGTGTACCTTTTTCAACAAATATATCCGCAATTGCACTATTTATTGCTGCTCTATTTTTTAATGGAAAATTACTAACATATTCTGGAACTTGTAAAATATCATCTTTAGATGTCTTGACTTTTTTAATATAAGTTGGGGGTCCCCACATACATTTCCAATATGGTGGAGTAAAATATAATTTTTTACCCTTATACATATGCTCCCCTGTTACACATTTTTTTTCATGTGTATAAAGACCAGCTTTCCATAATTCTTGATTAATCCAAACAACTAGTTCTTTACCATCTATAATTGTTCCAGAAAGTTGGGCTAATACACTTTGCATACTTTCTTTATCTTGAATACAAAAAAAAGAATCTTTTTTTACTTGCCATGCTCCACGATTAAAAACCATAATTATTTTGTCTTGAGGATTTTCTATATCGTAACCTTCAATAAATTTGCTCTTTCCGTCCTTATAATATAAGAAACCACTTTTTTTTACTTTACGACCTTCACATGCAAAAACTATAGTTGGTATAATTATAGAAAATAAAATTAAAAATAAAATTTTTTTAATCATTTTAAATATTCTCTTTTTCTTGAAAGTTTAAATCTTCTGTAAACTAAAATTAAAACTAACAGTAGGAACACAGAACCTATTCTGAATTCTGTACCTAAAATATAATCTGCAAATTCTTCAAAAACACCTAATCCCATACCTGACATTGCAACACCTGGTAGATTTCCTAAGCCTGCAACAATTACAATCATAAAAGACCTAATTGTATAAGGTAATCCCATATAAGGGTGGATTGTGAAAGTAATTGAAATTAAGGCTCCAGCTACACCACATAAAGCTGCGTTAATACCAAAAGTAGCTGCATATACCTTTTCTGTATCTACACCTAAAATCTTTGCTGCTCTTGCATTTTGAGCGGTTGCTCTAATAGCACGACCAAGCTTAGATTTTTTCATATATATTACTAATCCAATTGCAAAGACAATACTTATAAAAGCAGAGAATATCTTGGAATTTGGCAATGTTACAGAATTATCAAATAACATGGTTGTACCATATCCAGAGTTAGCAAGAACGACATCTGCACCGAATGCAAAGTTCATTAATTGCATAAATAAAATGCTTATTCCAAAAGTTGCTAAAATCGAAATGAATAGATCTCTATCAACTACTTTATTAATAACTAATTTATAAATTACGACACCAACAAAATACATCAGTATTGGTGAAACTATTACTCCCCATGCAGGATGAATTCCATACAGATACATAAAGTACGCAATATATCCACCCAATATAACAAGATCACCTTGCGCGATGTTAATTATATTCATAACTCCCCATTGAAGAGCCATTCCATATGCAATAAGAGCAAATAATATTCCAAGTAACAGTCCGTCTAGGACAGCTTGAACAGTCAACATCGGAACTTGAAATATTAAAAAGTCCATAATTTTTTTAATGATTATAAAAAAAGCCCCCTATTTCTAGGGGGCTAATTATTTTTTTTTATCTTTCAGACCACTTAGGAATTGGGTGAATTAATTCTGCTGAAGCCCATTTTAATGGAGCTACAACTTTATTTTCACATTTTCCTGCATCATCACACATAACTTGGAATAATACCATTGGCTTGTCAACATTTTGACCACCTTCTGCAAATTTGATATTTCCATAGAATGTTTGCATATTAGTATCAGCGAGTGCATCTCTAACTTTCTTTTGGTCAAAAGAATTTGCTCTTTCAAATGCATCTTTAAATACTAACAAAGCTGCAGAAGACTCTGCTGCCTGGTATGGTGGTGCATAACCAAACTCTTTTGTAAAGTCTGCATCATAAGTCATACCGTCAGTAAAGAAATCATCTTTATATGTTAATGTTTTATGCCATTGAGATGCGCATAGAGCATATTGAGAGTTCGCACCATGTTGCTTAGATAATTTAGCAGCATCACAGTGTGTCATTGCTAACATTGGAACATCAACCTTCATTTCGGCAATTTGTCTAATAGCTGTTAATGCACCTTTTGTATGTCCAGATACAACTAAAACATCTGGTTTGACTGCTTTAACTTTTGCTAAAGTTGCAGCCATGTCATTTAACTCTTTTGGTAGTTTGTCATCAATTATGATTTTAGATCCAGTTCTCTCTGCAGCATCTAAAATACCTAATCTAACATCTTGTGAGAATGCATCTTGCTCGAAAGCTTGTGCAATTCTTACACCTTTTCCACCGTTTAATTCTACAGCTGTTTCAATCGCGACATCTAAATATAAGTTTGCTGGTGCAAGCACT
>CACAEM010000032.1 GCA_902531455.1 uncultured Pelagibacteraceae bacterium
ATCATAGGGTATTATGGAACAAGCAAAAAAGACTTTCAGTTCCATTCTTTTTTGAACCCTCATATGACTTTAAAATGAATCTTTCATTTCTTAATAATAAGAAATTAGCAAAAAGTGGTATCAGATACGATAAATTTCTTAATAAATCCCTTAAAAAATTCGTTGAATATCAAAGGTAAGAATAATAATATTATTATATAAAGCGATACATAACTCGTCGTAAAATCATATACGAAAGTGGGATCGGTCGTCTTTAAATTAATTTTTAAAGGAGGCTTAATGAATTTTGGTTATTTTTGTAATACTACAAATTGGACACACAAACCGTATCATAAATTATTAGATGAAACTAAACAGATCACCGAATATTGTGATCAAAACAGTTGGAATTCAATTTGGTTTACTGAACACCATTTTAACCATGAAGGAATGGAGTCGTGTACCAATCCCTTAATGCTAGGAGCAGATGCTGCAGCAAGAACAAAAAATATAAGAATAGGACAAGCAGCAAATGTAATAACTTTTCATAATCCTATAAGATTAGCAGAAGATATTGCTACACTTGATCAACTTTCAAAAGGAAGAGTAGAAGTTGGTGTTGCAAGAGGGGTTTATGGGAGAGAGGCAATTAATTTAAACAAAGAGGCAGATTTAAAAGATCAGGCAAAAAATTTTAGATTATTTGCTGAAACATTAGAAATTTTGAAAAAAGCATGGTCAGAAAAATTTTTTAATCATGATGGAGAATTTTATACTTACCCATCACCAAATTATGTTTGGCAGCATGACATGAGTCCGCCAAGTGAAGAATTTATGAATATGGAAGATAACACTATGAAAAAAATTAGTGTTCTTCCAAAGCCTTATCAAAATCCACATCCTCCAATACATCAAGTTGTTGATGGTATAAGATCTATAGAGTGGGCTGCAGAAAATAATATAAATGTAATTATGTGGATACCTACAGTTAAAGCATTGAAAATAAGATTTGAAGCTTACAAAAATAAAAGATCAGAAGTTACTAAAAAAAATGTTCCTTTAGGTGAAGGTGTTACTCTTGTTAGAGATATGTTTGTTGCTGATACTATGGAAGAGGCTAAAGAGAAAGCAGGACAACATATGGTAAATTATATGAAATGGGTTTGTCATTGGAGAGGTCTTGGTAATCACATGGATCCTGGTGAAGAACTACCAGAAACAAAGGGTAAATTAGATCTTCTTAATTACGAGTTTTTACATAAGCGAAATATGTTATTTGGTACTCCTGAATATGTAACAGATAAGATTAAAGAACTTCAATCAGAGCTTAATCTTCAAAATCTTCAAGTCTGGTCTAACTTTCCGGGTGTTAAACATGAAGATTGCATGAAAAGTATTAAACTATTCACTGAAAAAGTAATGCCTAACTTTAAAGATGATCTAGATACTGAAGTTAAAAAAGTATCGTGATTAAGTCCAAAAATACCTTGACCGGTGGTCAAGCGGCAGTGAAATCTCTAAAAAAAGAAAAAGTTAAACATGTCTTTGGCTTAATTGGTTCAGCTACAATGGAAATGTTTGATGCGTTGTATCATGAAAAAAAAATTAAATTTATTGGTGTAAGAGACGAAAGAACTGGAACACATATGGCAGATGGATATGCACGAGCTTCTAATCAACCAGGTGTGATAATTGCTGGTCAAAACGGTCCCGGAGCAACTAATCTCGTTACAGGCATAGCGCAAGCAAAAGCAGCATTTTCTCCTGTGGTATCTATTGCAGGTTTATATTCTACTAAAGATAAAATGGAAGATGCCTTTCAAGGACTTGATCAACAATCACTTTTTGATCCTATAACAAAAAAAACTTGGACAGTAAAAAAGGCAAGTCATATACCAATGGCTTTTAGAGATGCTTTTAATCTTGCAATGTCGCCTCGCAGAGGACCAGTTTGTATAAACCTTCCAAGAAATGTTCTTTCTGATACTTCAAAGTTTAAGATTAATGAAAATAAAAAATCCTATGAAACTGAAAGTGACTTAAAAAGTAAAAAGAATTCAATTGACAGAACTGTAAAACTTATTCTCAATTCAAAAAAAACTGTGATTGTTGCTGGAGGAGGAATAAAATATAATTCAAAATTTAAGTTTGTAACAAAGCTTGCTGAATTTTTAAATATTCCAATTGTGACTGCAGCAGGACATGGAGATGCGATTCCATTCAGTCATAAGTTAAATGCTGGACAAATGGGGCCTAGAGGAAATATTGTTGCATCAAGATTAGTCAAAGAAGCAGAGCTAATTATTGCAATTGGTACAAGACTTGGGTTCAACTCCACTTTCTATTCGTATGACAATATAAATAAAAACGCGAAAATTGTACAAATTGAGTTAGAAAAAACAATGATAGGAAGATACTTTCCAGTTAATGTGGGTATTCATGGGGATGCTGCTCTGGTGACAGATCAAATTTTAGCTGAATTAAGAAAACAAAAGAAAATTTTCAATTACAAAGAGTGGACAAATAGTTTTTTGTTAGAGAGATCAAAATTTCTTAAAGATAGAGATAATATAAAGTCAAAAAATTTTCCAATCCAACCAAATGGTCTATTTAAAGAACTAAGAAAAGTTCTACCTAAGAATACCGCAATAACGCTGGATGCTGGTACACTTTGCCTTCAAGCAACAGACGCTTTAGAATATTACAATCCTCCTGCACTTTTCACTCCCCTTGATTTTGGTTTAGTAGGCTTCTCATTTGCATGTGGCTTAGGCATAAAGGTTGCAAAGCCTAATAAAACTGTCGTTAGTTTAATGGGTGACGGTGGTTTCGGAATGACTATTTCAGAATTAAGTACAGCTGTAGAACATGGCATAAACACAATTACAATAGTGATGAACAACAAAAGTTGGGGAGCAGAAAAAGCTTATCAAAAAGATTTTTATGGTGAGAGATATTTAGGGGCTGACATTCAAAGTCCACCCTTTGATGAAGTTGCTAAATTGTATGGCGCTAAGGGAATTAAAGTTAAAAAATTATCGGAAGTTAATGAAGCAGTAAAAAGTGCATTAAAAGTAAATAAACCAGTTGTTATAGATGTTGATGTGGACCCAAATGCGTTATACAGTTTTAGGAGAGATAGCTTTACACATAGAATTAAAAAATGAAATTAAAATTACGTAAGTTTACTAAATTTGTAGATAAGACTTTTATTGAAGGTGGAAAAGAAGCTAAAGAACCCGTTTTGATGGTCTCTGTTGCTGCAGTTTTTAAAAATCCTTGGAATGGAAAAGGTTTTGTAGAAGATTTAAAACCCATTATTTTAGATTTAGCTCCTAAACTTGGAGATTTATTAGTTCCTGAATTAATTAACGAAATAGGTTCTCCTGAAAAAATATTAGCTTACGGGAAAGCAGGTGTAGTTGGACTGAATGGAGAAATAGAGCATGCATCAGCATTTATTCATACATTAAGATTTGGTAATAAATTCAGAGATGCTGTTGGAGGAACTTCTTATTTGAGTTTTACGAATACAAGAGGTCCAGCTGGATCAAAAATATCTATCCCAATGATGCACAAAACTGACTCTGGTTTAAGACCATATTATCTTACACACGAGTTTACAATCCATGATGCTCCATTTGATGATGAAATTGTAATTGCAATTGGTGGTGCCTCGACAGGCAGAGCTCATGCAAGAACAGGTGACAGGTACCAAGATATGAAGGAGATGGGCATTGAACCAAAATAATAATGATCAATGCAAAAGACTTTAAAGGTACATTCTATAAATTAAATCAAAAAGAAGGAACTCCAATAGTTTTTATTCATGGGGTGGGTCTTGATCATAATATATGGGATGCACAAATTAATGAATTTGATAACACAGTTTTAATTTATGATATCCTTGGACATGGAAAAACACCATTAAACAAAGAAAAAATAAGTTTCAATGATTTTTCAGATCAAATTATTGATCTAATTGATGAATTAAAATTTGATCAAATTCACCTTGTTGGGTTTTCCATAGGCTCATTGATTGCAAGAAACTTTGCTTCGAGATTTAATGATAGATTGAAATCACTAACACTATTATGCTCAATATTTAATAGATCTGATAATGAACAAAAAATAGTAAATAATAGGTTTGAACAGACAAAAAAAGATAAAAAACTTACAAAAGAAGCGCTCAAAAGATGGTTTAACAAGGATTTTATTGAAAAAAATCCTCTAATTTCAGAAAAAATTATCTCAATTCTTAATAATAATAATATGAACAACTTTATTAAAGTTTACTCATTATTTGTAAATCATAAAGATAACGAAAAATTTGAAAATATTAATGTCAAAACACTTGTGATGACTGGAGAAGGTGATGTAGGCTCAACTCCAGAAATGTCTATTAACCTAGGTAAAAAAATTAAAAACTCTGAGGTAAAAATAATACCTGTTGGTAAACATCTATGTAGTATTGAATGCTCATATGATGTAAATAAAGCAATTAAAGACCATATACAAAATGCCTGAATTAAAAAAATATAAAATGTTTATAGGAGGAGATTGGGTTGACTCTGATACAAAAAAAACTTTTGAAACTTTAAATCCGGAGGATAATAAACCATGGGCAGTTGTTCCTGAGGCAAGTGCCTCTGATGTAGATAAAGCAGTTCAAGCAGCTCAAAAAGCTTTTGAAGGAGATTGGCCTAAAATATTACCGCGTGAAAGAGCAAAGTTTCTAAGATCTATAGGAAACAAACTTAGAGATAATGCAGAATTACTTGGCAAAATTGAAACAATTGATACTGGAAAACTTTTTAGAGAAACAAATAAACAGGCAAATTATATAGCTGAGTACTATGATTATTATGCTGGTATGGCAGATAAGGTCGAAGGAACGGTTCTTCCAATAGACAAACCAAACATTCAAGCTATAACTTCAAGAATACCTATAGGTGTAATTGCTGCAATTGTACCTTGGAATTCTCAAATGTTTTTGACGGCTACAAAACTTGCTCCTGCTCTTGCTATGGGAAACACTGTGGTTATTAAGTCCTCTGAACTTGCGCCAGCAGTAATGTTTGAATTTGCAAAATTGATAGAGGAAACAGGTATTCCTAAAGGAGTAGTAAATGTTATTACGGGTTTTGGAGATCCCTGTGGGAAAGCTTTAACTGCACATAATTTAGTTGAAAAAGTTGCTTTTACCGGAGGACCCGAAACTGCAAGACATATTATTAGAAATTCTGCAGAAAATTTATCAGAAGTAAGCTTAGAACTTGGAGGAAAAAGTCCTGTTGCAGTATTTGATGATGCTCATCAAGAAAATGCTATTAATGGAATTACCGCAGGAATATTTGGAGCTAGCGGACAGAGTTGTATTGCAGGTTCAAGGCTATATCTTCAAAAAGGAATTTACGATGAGTTCCTTGATAAACTCACAAAAAGAGCTGAAAAAATAAAAATTGGTGCTCCCATGGATCCAGACACAGAAATGGGACCTTTGAGTAATTATAAACAATTAGAAATTATTGAAAAAAACATAAAAAAAACCACAGAACAAGGTGGAAAAATAAAATGTGGTGGTGAAAGGCATCCATTTTCAAATGAAGGATACTATTTTCCTCCTACAATAATTGAATGTGATAATCATAATCTTCCAACAGCAGAAAATGAACTTTTTGGCCCAGTTTTATCAGTTATGAAATTTGATACAGAAAAAGAGGTAATAGAGAAAATGAACGATAATCAATATGGATTATCTTCTGGGGTTTACACGAGTGACTTCTCCAGAGGTTTAAGAGTTTCTAATGCAATAAGAGCTGGTATTACATTTGTAAATACTTATCGATTGATTTCTCCCTCAGCACCTTTTGGTGGAATTAAAGATAGTGGATATGGAAAGGAAGCAGGAATGGACTCAATTAAAGATTATACTAGAGTAAAAACAACTTGGTATTATACATCTGATGAACCAACTTTAGATCCTTTCTCTATAAGATAATTTTTGTCTGCAAAACATACTTTACTTATTTTATTTGTTGTATTTTTATTAGGAAGTGCATATCCAACTGGTAAGCTCGGATTAAACGACACTATTCCACCAATTCTTTTTGGCTCATTAAGAATGGCTGTTGTTTTTATTTGTTTAATTCCATTTTTTAAAATTCAAATAATAGATAAAAAATATATTGTTCCTTTAATTGGTTTTTCATTATGTTTTGGTGTTGCGGTAAACATGTTTTTGTATTTATCTATAAATGCATCAAGTATACTCGCACCAATTACAATAGGTGCTCAACTTTCAATTCCCTTTGGAATTATATTAAGCTCAATATTTTTAAATGAAAAAATAAGTTATAAAAAATGGATTTTAATTATGATATCTTTTTTTGGTATTGTTATACTTGCTTTTGACCCAAAAGTAGTTGAGGAAATATTAGGGTCACTTCTTATTTGCGGTATGGCTTTTTTCTATGGA
>CACAEM010000033.1 GCA_902531455.1 uncultured Pelagibacteraceae bacterium
CCCAAAGTCGGCAAGTGTCGGGGCTAATTTCATCAGCAAGCATAATTTCTCTTTTGCTATCACTTTCACTTCTTCCAAATTCAACTTTAAAATCTACTAATTTAATTCCCACACCTCTAAACATGCCTTGAAGAAAATCATTTATTCTTCTTAGTTCTTCGTAAATAAAATCTAGCTCAAATACATCCATCCATTTAAAAGCTAAAATATGTTCTTTACTTACTAATGGATCTCCTAAATCATCATTCTTTAGGCAATATTCAACTAATGGATAATCCAATACAGTTCCATCCTCTATTCCTAATCTTTTTGTTAATGATCCTGTAGCAATATTTCTTACAATAAATTCAATTGGAATAATTTCAACCAACTTTACAAGTTGTTCTCTCATATTAAGTCTCTTTACTAAATGATTTTTTATACCGATATTGCTTAATTGAGTAAGAATATGTTCTGAAATTCTATTATTTAAAATTCCTTTCCCTTCAATGACATCTTTTTTCTGATTATTGAAAGCAGTAGCATCATCTTTGAAGTGTTGAATTACTAAATTCTTGTCAGTTGTTGCATAAATTATTTTTGCTTTACCTTCATATAATTTTTTACCTTTTTTCATTATTTAAATACCCTGTTAAAAATTAAATTAACATTTTTAAAATGTGAGGAATAATCAAATATTTTTTTCATTTTTTTTCTTGATATCCTAGATGTAATGTTTTTGTCACTCATCACAACATCTAAAAGGTTAAGATTATCTGCTATGCATTTTTTAGCGTGTACCTGGACTAATCTATAGGAGTTTTCTCTAGTTAAACCCGATTTAGTTAATTCTAGCATCAGTTCTTGTGAGAAAATGGTACCTTTAGTAATATTAAGGTTATTAAGCATTTTTTTCGGATAGACGATCATCTTATCTAATAAGTTTGCTAGCCTTACTAATGCAAAGTCTAAAGTTATATTAGCATCAGGACCAATATTTCTTTCAACGCTTGAATGTGAAATATCTCTTTCATGCCAAAGCGCAATATTTTCCAAAGCCGGAATTGTATAGCTTCTAATCATTCTAGCTAGTCCAGTTAAGTTTTCACTTAATATTGGATTTTTTTTATGAGGCATTGCACTCGAACCTTTTTGTTTTTTTGAAAAAAATTCCTGCAATTCATAAACCTCAGTTCTTTGCAAGTGCCTTATTTCAGTTGAAACTCTTTCAACTGATCCTGCAATAATTCCTAAAACTGAAAAATAATATGCATGTCTATCTCTTGGTATAATCTGTGTAGAGACGGGCTCCGCTTTTAATCCCAGTTTTTTAGCAACATGTTTTTCTACATTAGGATTAATATTGGCAAAAGTACCAACAGCACCAGATATTGCACATGTTGATATTTCATCTATAGCGCTAATTAATCTTTTTCTATTTCTTTTAAATTCCTCATAATAAGAAGCTAATTTAAGACCAAATGTAATTGGTTCTGCATGAATTCCATGACTTCTTCCCATACACGGGGTGAATTTATATTTTTTAGCTTTTGATTTTAAAACTCTTAATATTTGATCAATATCCTTTACTAAAATATTACCAGACTGGACTAATTGAATATTAAAACTTGTATCTACTACGTCTGATGAGGTCATTCCTTGGTGTAAATATCTTGCTTTAATACCTACTTTTTCGGTAACTGAGGTTAAGAAAGCTATAACATCGTGTTTTACTTTAGCTTCAATGTTGTGAATTCTTTTAACATTAATTTTAGCTTTTTTTCTAACAGCACTTGCAACCCCTTTTGGAATAGTTCCTAGTTTTTCCATTCCTTCTGCTGCAGCAATTTCTACATCTAGCCAGATTTGATATTTATTATATTCGGACCAGATATCCGTAAGTTCTTTTCTAGAGTATCTTGTTATCATTAATTATATGGAGGCCTCTTATAACCTTTAACAGATTCTGTAAAAATTTCATAAGAGTCTTCTGTAATTCCTATTGTATGCTCAAATTGTGCAGATAAAGACTTATCCTTTGTAACTGCTGTCCATCCATCATTAAGGACTTTTACATCTAATTTACCAACATTTATCATAGGCTCTATTGTAAATGTCATGCCAGGTGTTAGTTCATGACCTGTATTTTTCTTTCCATAATGAAGAATATTAGGTTGTTCATGAAAAGTATTACTTATGCCGTGACCACAAAAATCTCTAACAACTGAAAAACCTCTTTCTTCGACAAAAGATTGAATTTCATAGCCAATATCTCCCAATTTTACTCCTGGTTTTAGAATTGAAATTCCTTTCATCATAGACTCGTAAGTAGTATCTATTAAGTTTTTAGCTTTTACTGGTATGTCTCCAATAGTAAACATTCGGCTCGTGTCACCATAATATTCATTCACTATTGCTGTTATATCAATATTAACCGCATCCCCTTCATTTAAAATTCTATCAGAGGGAATACCATGACAAACAACATGGTTTAAAGATGTACATAAAGATTTTTTAAAACCTCTGTAGTATAGCGGGGCAGAGTGACCACCATTGTCTCTTATAAACTCATAGCCGAGTTGATCAATTCTATCAGTAGAAACACCTTCCTTAACCTCATCAGTCAACATGTCTAAAGTTTTAGATGCAAGCTTCCCAGCAATTCTCATTTTCTCAAATTTTTCTGAATAATTATTCATCTATAATTTTCATTTTCTTTTCAATTTTTATTTCTTTAGAATTTAAACTGCATCTGTAAGCAAGAAAGCTTACACCAGATCTTTTAGCATCTAAATATTCTTTATAATAAGTAGAGTCTATATCTTTTGCTATTCTAAAATTATTTATACCCTGAATTTGAGTTAAAAATAAGACATAAGGCTTATACCCTTTTTTAATTGATTCCTTTAACTTTTGGAGATGTTTTGTGCCTCTTGATGTAACAGCATCTGGAAATTCTGCAATATCATCTTCTCTCATTAATGTCGTATTCTTTACTTCTAATATTTTTTTATCACATAAAAAATCAAATCTAGTATCATCAGAATACTTAAATTCTGCTCGAATATTTTTTATAGAACTAAATTCTTTTATTAATTTATTCTTTAAAGCATGTTCGACAATTCTATTTGCTCTATGAGTATTTACTCCAATTATTCTTTTTTTAACTTTTATCATTTCAAGGGTAAATTTTAATTTCCGCTTTGGATCGTTATGTTCGCTTATCCAAGCTTCATTTCCTTGATCTAATAAACCCATCATAGAGCCCGTATTTGGACAATGTGCTACAACAGTTTTATTATTTACTTCTATATCTGTGAAAAATCTCTTATATCTCCGTTGTAATTTGCCTTTTAATAAAGTGTTGGTAAATTTCATAGAGTTTTATTTATATTTAGAAATGACTAATAAAAAAGAAATATCTGCAGCAATTATCATTATAGGCAATGAGGTATTATCTGGTAGAACAAAAGATCTAAATACAAGTACACTTGCAACCTGGTTAAATTCATTAGGAATTATGGTTGGAGAGGTAAGAGTTATACCTGATGTGGAAAAAACAATAATAGATACTGTTCATGAATTAAGAGTTAAATATCATTATGTGTTTACTACTGGTGGTATTGGTCCTACTCATGATGACATTACTGCAGAATCTATATCAAAAGCTTTTAATATTGAATATGGATTTCATAAAGAAGCATTTGCTATTTTAGAAAAATACTATGAACCAGGTAATTTTAATGATGGTAGACAAAAAATGGCTAAGATGCCAGTTACAGCAAATTTAATTTTAAATCCAACAAGCGGTGCTCCAGGATTTTACGTCGAAAATGTTTTTTCTCTTCCAGGTGTTCCATCAATATTAAAAGCAATGATAGGTGGATTGGGTAATGTATTAGTTGGCGGAGACCCCATTCTTAGCAAAACAATAAATTTAATGACCTACGAAAGTGAGATAGCGAGTTCATTGACTGATGTTCAAGATAATAACAAAGATGTAGAAATTGGAAGTTATCCTTTTTTTAGACAAGGTAAATTAGGTGTATCAATTGTATTAAGATCAAAAGATCAAGACAAAATAAACTTGTGTAACTCACTAATACTTGAATTTGTAAAAGCAAAAAATATTAAAATAGTTGAACTAGAGTAATGTTATATTTTGCTTACGGAAGTAATCTTAATCTTTCTCAAATGAAACGGAGATGTAAAGACTCTGTTTTTCTCAAAAAATACGAACTTAAAGGCTACAAATTAAACTTTAGGAGTAAATATAGAGCTGCTGACATAGAAATGAGCAAAAATTCTTTAGTGCCTGGTGCTTTATTTGAAATATCAAAAAGTGATGAAAAAAAATTAGATGTCTATGAAGATTATCCAATTCTTTATAAAAAACTTTATTTTACTTATTACAATAAAACAGTGATGACTTATATCATGGTCCAAAAAACAGAATTTAGATATCCAACAGAAAGATATCTTAATGTAGTAAAACAAGGCTATAAAGATTGTAAATTAAATATTAGTTATTTAATAAAAGCATTAAATAAATTTTAATACATCCTCTTCACTTATAGTTTCAATATCATCAGATTTATTAAGAATTTTTGAATCTAAGATATCTATATTTTCAATCTTGGGTGCAAACTTTTCTGAGTTTGTTGGTCCAAATAATACAATCATAGGAATATTTGCAAGTCCGATCATATGCATCACACCGTTATCAATTGAAATTGCTTTATCCAATCTTGTTGCCATAGCAGTTACTAATGCTGGACAAGACATATTGGTATTTAATTCAGGAAAAATAGCTGAGTTATTTTCAGATTTAATTTTATTTATTAGATCTTTTTCCTCCTTTTTAACAAAAAACACTGGCTTATATCCTTTTTCTACAAGTGATTTTGACAAATTTATGAATTTATTTAGAGACCAGGATTTTTTTCTGTAAACGTTACCTTGAGTTAAAGATATGCCTATATACTTGTTTTCAGGCAAAATTTTTTTTGCCTCGTCAAAATATTTTTTATCAATATTATTAATATCATAAACTTTATGACTAATTTCTTCGTTTATTAATTTACCAATATTATCTAGCATTAAATTTAAATTATTCTTTGTATTTAAATACTTTTTTTTATGAGATGAGAAAAAAAAATTCATTGTTGGTGAATAAAAGTAATCACTTGGAATTCTTTTAAGGATTAAAGTATTTCTAAGTTTAGACTGAAGATCTATTATTAGATCAAATTTATCTATAGAAGTTTTTTTAAGATTTTTACTTGTTAATATTAAATGTTTCCATCTAAATCCAAAATATTGCAAATTTATATTTAAAGTAGGAATGGCAATATTGTATTCTTTTAAACTATTTTGAAAATGATTTTCATGTGCCCCTAAATAATAAATTTTGGTATTTATAAATTTTATTTTTAAACTATTGATAAAATTAAATAATTGAATGCAATCACCAAGTCCTCCACCAGAATTATATAAAAGAATATTTTTCATATAAATAATATTTAAAGATTTTATTTAAAATAAATATAATATAGTTTGCTCTATCTAAATGCTTACAAAAAAACAACTAATTACAAGGGGAATTTTGGCTGTTGCGCCTCATATGTTTTCTGTAATTCCGTTTGGAATTGTATGTGGAGCAATTGGTATTGAGCTAGGTTTTAGCCCTATATTAGTTTATGCAATGTCTATCATCATATTTGGAGGTGCTTCTCAAATTGTATTTTTGCAGCTTCTTTCAGGAGGAGCATCTGCATTTATTGCTGTTACATCGGTAGGAGTAATAAATTCACGACATTTATTGTATGGAGCAGTTTTATCTGAGTATTTGGAAAAATTATCTTTAATTAAGAAATTATTAATATCCTACATAGTAGTAGACCAGGGGTTTGCGGAGTCTAATAAGTTCTTTCAAAAAAATAAAACTGAACCATATCTTCATTATCATTTGATAGGAACTGGAGGAACTCTTTGGATTTGTTGGCAACTAGCAACATTATCAGGAATAATTCTTGGTTCATTTGTACCAGAAGAATTAGGGTTAAAATTTGCAGTACCTTTAACTTTTATAGCAATTGTTGTTCAAGATTTAAAAAAACTAGATCATGTAATAGTTATGATTACATGTGGTTTAAGTTCTTTATTATTTTTTGATGCACCATTTAAATCTTACATAATTATTTCACCTATAATAGCATTATTTGTTGCTGCATTAGTTTTGAGGTTAAAAAAATGACTTGGTTATCAATTATTATTGCTGGGATAATTACATATTGTATGAGAATGACTATGGTTGCTTTAGTAGATAGAGAATTGTTAGGAGAAAGAGTTAAAGCTGTATTGGCATATGTTCCATCAGCAGTATTTCCAGCAATAATTTTTCCAGGAATATTTATTAATGATTATGGAACTTTTATTGCAATGAATGAT
>CACAEM010000034.1 GCA_902531455.1 uncultured Pelagibacteraceae bacterium
GATTGTTTCAAGAGGTTCTAATAAATTATTTAATTTAGTAACTGAAATTTTGGAGAAAGAAAAAATCGAAACTAAAATTATAATTAAATCTGCTAATCTTGAAAAAAAATCAAAACTTAGAAATTTATTTGAGAAGGAAAAAAGAATAATTTGTACGCCAGTTTATGATGACGATATACGTTCCTTGAGTTCTATTATAAATAGTTTTTTAAGAGAACAAAACTTTAATTTATCTCAAGAAATCAAAAATATACTTATAGAAAGATCAAAGGGGGACAGAATTAATTTAAAAAATGAATTGTTAAAATTGAAAAATTTATCGATTAGTAAGAATAAATTGACCACAGACGACGTGATTAAACTTTCAAATCTTGCAGAAAATTATAGTGTGTTTGAATTATCTGATAATTATTTAGCTAAAAATTCTAGAAAAGTTTCTAATATTCTTAATGAAAATAATTATTCTTCTGAAGACTGCATATTAATTATAAGAACTATATTAAATAAGTCTAAAAGACTTTTGAAAATAAGAACTGAGGCAGATAATAATTCAAATATTGATCAAGTTATATCTGCCTTCAAACCTCCTATATTTTGGAAAGAGAAAGATATTGTAAAAAAACAGGCTCAATCATGGTCAACCCACGAAGTGAGAGAAATAATATATAAAATTAATGATTTAGAAGCCTTAGTTAAAAAAAATACATCAAATTCGATGCTTTTCGTCTCTAATTTTGTAAGTAATTACTAGTAATTTTGTTTAATAATCTCTACTAGTCTATCAAGCTGATCAGCCCCCTTATACTCTAAACTGATAGTTCCAGAGTTATTTCTTTTATTGTTAACATATACCCGCATTCCGATTTTATCTGTTAACTCTTCTTCAAGACTTACAATATTTGGATCTTTTTTTTTAGAAGAAATATTAGAGCTAGATTTTAACATACGTACTAGATTTTCAGCTTGTCTGACTGATAATTTTTTTGAAATAATTTTCTTTGCCAAATGAATAGCATTGTCTAATCCAACCAAAATCTTCGCATGACCCTGAGATAATTTTTCTTCAATTATAAATTCTATTATTTCCCGTGGAAGAGACAGAAGTCTCAAACAATTAGATATATGTGCTCTACTTTTACCGATAAATTTTGATACTTTGTCTTGATCATAGCTAAATTCATCTATTAATCTTTTATATCCTTCAGCTTCCTCAATTGGATTTAAATCTTTTCTTTGAACATTTTCAACGATTGCAAATTCTAATGATTTAAGATTGTCTACATGAATTACAACTACAGGCACTTCATGTAGCCCTGCATATTGTGCTGCCTGCCATCTTCTTTCTCCAGCTATTATTTCAAATTTATCTTCTACATCAGAAGATGGTCTGACAATAATAGGTTGGATAATACCTCGCTCTCTAATAGAGTTGGTTAATTCCTCTAGACTAACCTCGTCAAACTTTTTTCTTGGTTGATACTTACTTCTAACCAATGAACTTATTGAGATATTTTTTTTGGCATCAATTTTTTCACTATCACCTATTAAGGAAGACAATCCTCTTCCAAGTCCTTTTTTTGATTTAAACGGATTGATCATGCTGCACTCTCCACTGGTTTATCTTGGTTTAAAAATTCTTCTGTAAAACTGAAATATGCTCTGCTGCCTGGACAGGTCTTGTCATAAATAAGAACAGGAACACCATGTGAAGGTGCCTCCGATAGTCTAACATTTCTCGGTACAGCTGTAATATAAACTTTATCCTTAAAATAGTTCCTTGCCTCTGTTTCTACCTCACCTGATAATTTATTTCTCTTATCATACATTGTCAGAAGTATTCCTCTTATGTCTAAATTTGGATTTAGGTTTGACTTTATCCTTTCAATTGTTTTCATAAGCTGTGTCAGTCCCTCTAGAGCAAAGAATTCTGTCTGAAGAGGTACCACAAGTGCATCAGAGGCTACCAACGCCATGATTGTTAGGAGGCTTAAGGATGGTGGACAGTCAATTATGATATAATCATAAGATGGCTCAGAATTATTTAAAATAAGGGTTAATTCGTCTTTTAATTTAAAGGCTCTCCGACTGTCACCTGCTGTCTCCACCTCTAGCCCTGACAAATCAACATTTGATGATATTAAATCTAAATTTTCAAAGCTTGTACGCTGGATTACTTCAGAAATTTTTTTATTTCCATTTAATACATTGTAAATTGTTTGATCAGAACTTGTTGTGTTAGATAATCCGAGACCTGTTGTGGCATTACCTTGTGGGTCGAGATCTATCACAAGAATTTTTTTTTCTTTCATTGTTAAACCAGCGGCAAGATTGATGACAGTTGTGGTCTTACCCACTCCACCTTTTTGGTTTATAACTGAAATAATTTTTCTATTCATGTTTTTTTTTTAAATTTGAAATTTTTACTACTAATGACTCTTCACTTGTAAGACTTTTCATTTCTTCTATATCAAATTTCCATTTTGTAGAGACTTCTTTTAAAATTTTTTTTCCACTCTTTCCTAAATACATGACTATGTATTTAAAATATTTAAAATTTTTTGTTGCTATATCGAAAATAACAGGCAAAGGTTTAAATGCTCGGCAAATTATTACATCTGTTACTAAATTTTTCTCTTCAAAAATATTTTTTTGGTTAATTTCAGCTTCTAATTTAAATTTTTTTGCCATCTCTTTCAAAAAATTGCTCTTATGAAAGCTCTTTTCATAAAAAATTACCTTAAAACCTTGTCTTTTTGATTTCATCAAAATACCCAAAACTATACTAGGAAGACCTGCGCCAGAGCCAAGATCAGTACACACCTTTATATCTTTTTTATCAATAAATTCAATGGTTTGTGCACTATCAAAAATATGCCTTGTTTTTATTGACTTTTCTGTATTTGCACTTATCAAATTTATTTTCTTGTTTGTACTCAAAATTGACTGAGAATAGTCCCTCAATTCCTTAATTGTTTCACGTGAAACATTTGGGAGATAAATTTTACTAGTTTTTATTATTTTCGAATCAATCAAGCTATATGCTTAATAGACTTTCTTTTGACATGAGACAACAAAATATATACTGCAGCTGGAGTGATCCCATCTATTCTAAGTGCTTGACCAAGTGTTTTTGGCTTTATTTCCTTGAATTTTGACTTAACTTCATTTGAAAGTCCAGAGAATTGATCATAATCTAAATTTTCTGGTATTTTCAAATTCTCATCTCTTTTGAATGCTAAAATATCAGCGTTTTGCTTCTTTAAATAACCTTTATAGTGAGCTTTTATCTCAATTTGCTCATCAATTTCACGTGAAACATATTTGATTTCTGGCCATATTTCTCTAATTTTGCTCATATTAATTGTCTTTTGACTTAATATCTCTATTGCATTCCTTTTAACTCCATCTTTTGCAATATTTATTCCAAATTTTGAAGCTTTAGATGGAGAAATTAAAGAATTTTCCATGTTTTTAAGACTTTTTTCTAGTTTAGATGCTTTCTCTTCATATACAATTTTTCTCTCATCTAATATAAGCCCAATATTAATTCCTTTTTGGGTTAATCTTAGATCAGCATTGTCAGATCTCAAAGATAGCCTATATTCTGCCCTTGAAGTGAACATTCTATAAGGCTCTGCAACTCCTTTTGTCACTAAATCATCTATCATAACTCCAATATAAGCCTCTGATCTATCTAAAATAAATGGTTCTTTGCTTTTAATGGAGAGAGCAGCATTTATTCCAGCTATTAGCCCTTGTGCTGCAGCTTCTTCATAGCCCGTTGTTCCATTTATTTGTCCTGCAAGGTAAAGATTTTTAATTTTTTTTGTCTCTAAAGTTAAGAATAGCTCTCTCGGGTCCACAAAATCGTACTCTATTGCGTATCCAGGCCTTAAAATCTTAACATTTTCTAAACCACTGATATTGTGGCATATTTCTAGCTGTATATTCGCAGGAAGAGAAGTTGAAATTCCATTAGGATAGATAGTTTTATCATTCAAACCTTCTGGTTCCAAAAATATTTGATGCTTTTGCTTATCAGCAAACTTTACAATTTTATCTTCTATTGAAGGACAGTATCTAGGACCAACTCCTTGGATACTGCCGGAGTACACAGCACTACTTTTTATATTTTTTGAAATGATCTCATGTACTGCTTGATTGGTATAAGTCATCCTACATGAAATTTGTCTATTAATATTTTTTTTTGTAAGGAAAGAAAAAAAATATGGGTCTTCATCTGCATACTGTTCTTCGAGTTTTTCAAAATTAATTGTCGTTGCATCCAATCTTGGTGGTGTTCCTGTTTTTAATCTTCCAATTTTAAAATTATATTTCTCTAATTGTTCGCTTAATCCTGTTGAAGGTTTTTCATTAAATCTTCCTGCAGGTGTTTTTTCCTCACCTATATGAATTAAACCATTTAAAAAAGTTCCAGTTGTTAGAATTACTTTTGTTGATAGTACTTTTTTTCCTTCTTGTGTATTAAAACCAATTATATTATTTTTTTCGAAAATAAACTCTATTACAGGATCAAAAAAAATGCTTAAATTACAGTAGTTTATAAGTTTTTTTTGCATATATTTCTTATATAACGATCTATCACTTTGGGTACGTGGTCCACGCACAGCTGGGCCTCTGCTTCTGTTTAATAATCTAAATTGTATTCCTGATTTATCTGCAACCTCACCCATTACACCATCTAGAGCATCTATCTCTCTAACGAGATGACCTTTGCCTAACCCCCCTATAGCTGGATTGCAAGACATCTCACCAATAGTATCAAATTTGTGAGTAAATAAGGCTGTATTTACACCCAATCTAGCAGATGCTGCTGCTGCTTCACAACCAGCGTGTCCACCACCAATTACAACTACATCAAATGATAACTCATTTTTCATAGTTGTAATTTATTATTGATCTTAAAATTTACAAGAAAACACTTAAAAATAGATAAAAAACTAGTAAATTCAAAGCTTATTTACCTATACAAAAATCACTAAAAATAGAACCTAATATTTCTTCAACATCTACTTTGCCAACAATCATACCTAAGTGTCTTGTTGCTAATCTTAAATCCTCTGCAGCTTTATCAAAATCTTCTTTAGAATTTTTTTCCTCAAAATATTTTAAATTTTGAACACAAGCTTCTAAACTTTGTCTATGTCTTTCTCTAGTAATTAAAGTTTCATTTGAACTTACAAATTTATTTTTTAATTTATCTTTAATTCGACTTATTAATTCATCTAAGTTAGTCTCATTTTTAATGGATAAAAAAATTGGATTAAATTTTCCAATTTGATGATTAATGTTTTTATAACCAAGGTCTATTTTATTGATTACAATTATAGCTTTTTCATTTATTAAATCATTCAAAAATCCAGTAAAATTAATACTTTTTGCCTCTATTACTATAATATTAAGATCAGCATCCTCAGCCCTCTTAAGTGCTAGTTTAATTCCTTTTTTTTCAATCTCATCTTTAGATTCTCTAATCCCAGCAGTATCGGAGATAACAACTGGATAGCCATCTAAATTTAAATGCGCTTCAATAACATCTCTAGTTGTTCCTGCAATTTCTGAAACAATAGCTACATCACGCTTGGAAAGATGATTTAATAATGATGACTTTCCAGCATTAGCAGGGCCTATTATTGCAATCTTAAAACCCTCTCTAATTCTTTCTCCAACTTTTTGATCATCTAAAATTTTTTCAATTTCTTTTCTAATTTTTTCTGAGTCGATTTTAATATTTTTAATTATATCTTCTGGAAGATCCTCTTCAGGAAAATCAATTTTAGCTTCTACATTAGATAAAATTTTTAAAAGCATTTCTCGAAGGAAATTAAATTTATCTGAACTTCTACCACTCATTATTTTTAGTGCTTGTTGTCTTTGAATTTCAGTTTCTGCAGAAATAAGATCGGATATGCTCTCTGCTTTAAGAAGGTTTATTTTACCGTTTTGAAAAGCAATTTTTGTAAATTCTCCAGGCTCTGCAAGTCGACAATTTTCTACATTTGATAATTGGTCTAAAATTGATCGAATTACAGCAATACTACCATGAACATGTAATTCAGCCATATCTTCACCTGTATAGCTCTCAGGGCCTGGAAACCATAATAATAACCCCTCATCAATAAGTTCAGAAGTATTGATTTTATTGATTTTTTTAAGTGTTGCTAGCCTTGGTGGCGGCAATTCATCTTTTATGAGACTTTCAATAATTTCTTTAGTGCCAATACCAGAAATTCTAATAACTGCCACACCTGAAACTCCAGCTCCAGATGATAGTGCGTATATTGTCATATTAATTATTATAGTTTTATATTACCCAAAATTATATAATTTTATTAATGATAATATGGCTAGCATCTTATCCTAAAAGTGGAAACACTTGGCTGAGATTTTTTATAG
>CACAEM010000035.1 GCA_902531455.1 uncultured Pelagibacteraceae bacterium
TCCAGTTTTATGATCTTTTTTGGTTAAAATACATTTTCCTCCAAATTTAGTGACATCTTCAAATATTTCTTTATCACCTGTTGCAACATAACTTTCTCCAATGAGAGATGATTTGGCAATTTTATAAACATGATTGATAATTGAAATATTATTGATTTTTAATAAAGGTTTATTTGGTAACCTTGTTGCAGCTAATCTTGATGGGATTAAAATTACTGTATTGCTCATAAACTAAGTATTATGCGTCTTTCAGACGCAATAATTAAATTTAAATTTAGTTTTTTTTTTGTTTAACATGTTATACGAGGATAATAATTAAAAATCATGGACTCATTTGAAATTAATAAAATTATAGCAGCGATAGTTGTTATTTTTGTAGTTATATTTGGAATAACTAAAATTTCTGACATTATCTATTATGTAGAAAAGCCGAGTCAATCAGCTTATAAAGTTGAGTTTGCTGAAACAGATGGCACGAAGGCTTCCACAGCGGTTGAAGCGGTTGATATTTCTGCTCTATTAGCCATGGGAAGTGTTGATCACGGAAAGAAAGTCTTTAAGAAATGTAGCGCATGTCATTCGATTAAAAAGGGTGGCAGAAACAATATTGGACCAGCACTTTATAATGTACTAGGTAGAAATATGGGTGCTCTGGAAGATTACAAATATTCAAAAGCCTTAATAGCATTTGGAAAGGACTGGACTTTCCAAGAAATGAATAGTTTTTTAATAAAACCTGCTTCATATATAAAGGGCACCAAAATGGCTTTTGCAGGTTTAAAAAAAGAGAAAGATAGAGCTTCAGTAATTCTATATATGAATGCTAATGCTGATAGTCCTTTACAACTACCTTAATTTATCAAAACAATATAATAAAATACTCTTTTGAACGAAAACTCTGTTAAGAGCTTGTTGCCATACTTTAGATTGTTTACTAAGAAACACTTCTTCTGTAACTTCACTCCCTCTTGGAAGACAATGCATAAATATTGCATCTTTTTTGGCTAAATTCATAGTTTTTGAATCAACTTTAAAATTTTTAAATGATTTAAGTTTCTTTTTCTTATTTACTTTATCATTTAATGAAATGATTTTGTCTGTCATTACAACGTCAGAATTTTTAACTGCATTTTCTTTTTTATTAAAAATTTTAATTTTCCCTTTTTGTTTTTTTATTAAAAATGTAAGATTTTTATTTGGTTGATAGTCTTTGGGACAGGCAATATTTAGGGAAACAGAGAATTTTATGCAAGCTTCTATTAAGCTATTCATCATGTTGTTATTGGCATCACCTATCCAACATAGTTTTAATTTTGAAATACTTTTCTTTTTAATTTCTTGAATTGTAAAAATATCCGATAAAACTTGAGTGGGATGTGAAGATGGGCTTAATCCATTTATTATTGGTATACTTGAGTATTTTTTGAATTGATCTAATTTTTTATCAGAATCGGTTCTTAACATAAAAGCATTCCCATAAGTTGATAAAATTTTAGATGTATCTGCTATACTTTCACTACCTAAATGTAATTCCTCCGGTCTTAAAGTCAAGGATCCTCCACCTAATTGTTTAATAGCTAAATGAAAACTTAACCTAGTTCTAAGGCTAGATTTTTCAAACATCTGTAAAAGAATTTTTCCTTTTAAGGGAATATCTTTGTCAAGATCAAGGGTATATAATCTTTTTCTTTTAGATTTTCTTTTTTTTGCATTGGAAATAATTTTTTTCAAATCTCTTAAGGGTATATCTCTTATATGAAGAAAGTTTTTCATTATTTTTTATACCCTTCACAGACTTTATTAATAATTTTTAAAGCTATATTTATTTCATTTTTATTTACATTTAACGGAGGCAAAATTCTTATAACATTTTCAGCTGCTCTTATTGTTAATAATTTATTTTTCATTAGACTATTTATAAATTCAGTCTGGTCATGATGTAACTGTATTCCCAAAATTAATCCTATTCCTCTTATTTCTTTAATAATATTTGGAAATTTATTTTTAATTTTTATTAATTCTGAAATAAAATATTTTGAATTACTCTTTACTTTTGAAAGAAATCCTTTTCTGAAAATTTCATCCATTACAGCATTACCAACTGACATAGCCAAAGGGTTTCCGCCAAAAGTAGAACCGTGTGTACCTGGAACCATGGCCTTAGAAACTTTTTTTGTCATTAATACTGCTCCTATTGGAAATCCACCTCCAATACCTTTTGCTATTGGGACTATATCTGGTTTTATTTTTGCATATTCATATGAAAAAAACTTACCTGATCTACCGATTCCACACTGAACTTCGTCTAAAATAAGAAGAATTTTTTTTTTATTACAAATCTGTCTCAGTTCTTTAAGACACCAGGAAGGTATTACTTTAATGCCTCCCTCACCCATTATTGGTTCAATCATTATAGCAGCAGTTTTACTAGTAATTTTCTTTTTTAGTTCCTTGTGATTTCCAAATTTAAAATGGTCAAAACCTCCTATCTTTGGGCCAAATCCTTCGACCATTTTTTTTGATCCACTTGCATTTATTGCTGCAATTGTTCTTCCATGAAAAGAGTTTTTTATACATAAAATTCTATTTTTTTTTGGTTGACCTATTGAATAAAAATATCTCCTTGCAACCTTTATGGCAGCCTCTGTAGCTTCTGCTCCACTATTTTGGAAAATGACAGCATCAGCGAAAGTTTTGGTTGTAATTTTTTTAGCTAATTCCTCTCCTTCTGGGATTATAAAAGAGTTAGAAACATGCCAAAGTTTTTTTGATTGTTTGTTAATTGCTTTTACTAAGGTTGGGTTTGTATGACCTAATGAATTTACTGCAATTCCTTGTACAAAATCTAAAAATTTAATTCCTCTATTTGTATACAAAAAAGATCCTTTACCTTTTTTGAAAGATAAATCTCTTCTTTTATAATTTTTAGCTAGTGAACTCATTATACTATGATTTAATTTTATATCCTTTGTCTACTAAATAGTATGCAAAATATGTAACAAGCAAACCTAAAAAAGTTAAAAACGTTATTCCAAATATGACTGACCCATCTAATTGACCAATGAAAGAGTATCTAAATCCATCTATCATATGAAAAAAAGGATTATAATTGCTTAAAACTTTTAAGAAATTAGGCAATCTATCAATGCTATAGAAAGTGCCACTTAAAAAACTAAGAGGCACAATTATAAAGTTAGTGACGGTACTCATCTGATCAAATTTGTCTGCATAAAGTCCAACAACTATTCCTAATGAACCCATAAGTAATCCACCTAAAAATAAATAAATAAACCACAAAAAAATATTTTGTATGTTTAAATCTAAAAAAATAATAAAAATTAAAGTTGAAGCAAAAGCTATCAACAATCCTCTAGCAGTAGAGGCTAATGTTATTGCGAATACTACCTCTGATGAAGACAACGGACTATGAACAATATCTGTAATTGTGCCCATCATTTTTCCCATCATTAAAGAAGAGCTAGAATGAGCAAAACTTTGTTGAATTACTTGCATCATTATTAAGCCGCTTGCTAGGAAATTTATATAAGGAACTCCTAAAACATCCGCTCTTTGATCGCCAATAGCTAAGGAGATAACTGTCAAAAATAATATACTAGTTAAAATTGGGCCAAACAAAGTCTGTCCCGAAACCGTTAGGAATCTAAGAACCTCCTTTTTAAACAATGAAAAAGTTCCTATCCAGTTAATGAGTCCAAATCTTCTTATTCCAATTTGATATTTTTTCTGCAATTCAACCATAAGTATTTATTAATAAACTTTTTTTTTGATAATTGTTAAAAAACAGAAAAAAAAGGTTGTTATAGAGTTGTAATTATGGTTTCAAGATGATGTTGTAATAAAATTATAATATACTAAATATAGTAATATGGGTTGGACAGACGAAAAAGTTGATAAATTACGAGAACTTTGGGGCAAAGGCCAAACGGCAAGTCAAATTGCAGGAATAATTGGAGGAGTAAGTAGAAATGCAGTAATTGGAAAAGCTCATAGATTAAAATTATCTGCAAAAATAAAAGCTAGAATATCATTTTCAAATAATAGTAACAAAACAACACCAAACTATAATCAAAAAAAAAGTGTCAGAAGAAGTAGATTTAAATCCTTACTTTTAGATAACAACTTTGAACCAGCTAAAAATCTCCAATTAGAGGATTTAACTGAGCAAACATGTAAATATATGGAAGGTCATCCTGACGAAAAAGATTCATCTTTTTGTGGAAGAAAGACTATCGAGAAATTTTCTTATTGCCCATTACATCTAATGATTGTGTTTCAACCAAAAGGTAAGAAAGAAGATATAGCTGACAAAGATGAGGAAGTCGCAAAATTTATTGAAAAAAAAGTAAAATCTGCTTAATTATTCTAATAATTTTTCTTTAGCTTTTTTAAATTCTTCATCATTAATTATACCTTTATCATTTAAATCTTTTAATTCCTTTAATTGACTTACAACTTTAAAGTTTTGGCTGTCACTTTCTGTTTTTAAAATTAAATTATTTTCTTCTTTATTGAGTTGTTTAGCTTCTACCCCTCTAGTTATAGCTTTAACAGCAATAGATAACACAAATGCTAAAATTATAAATACTATTACATATATTATGTTCGTTATCATTAATTTACCTTTTTGTTTTTTTTTGAGAATTGGCCTCCAGTAGTCCAATTGAAACTATATCGATTAATTTCCTCTTCAAATTTTTTATTGGCTTCTATTTTGAGATCAAAGTTTGTCTTATATTTATTAGAAACAACATTATCGTATTTTAATAATATAAGTTGGTCTGTTGTGAGTAATGGATTTGGCATTAATTGTAATATTCTTGCATTAATTTTTGCTAAAGGTAAAGGTAAAGAAAGTAATAATCTTTTTTTCTTAATTGAACTCAAAATCTTAAGAATAATTTCTTTAAATGTTAAAACCTCTGGTCCAATACATTCAATAGTCTCTCTAAGAATTTTTTTTTTAACAACATCATAAATTATATCTGCAAAATCAGAAACATGGATTGGAGTAAATTTGGTTTTGCCTGAATAATATAATGGCATGATAGGAAGAATGCCAAGCAGCCTCATAAGATTAGTTGTAAAATTATCATCTACAGAGTAAACAATAGAAGGTTTTAAGATTGTAGCATTTGAAAAATTTTGTCTTACTTTCTCTTCTCCTTCTAGTTTGCTTAATGCATACTTGCTATCCAACGCACTTTCGATACCCAAAGCAGAAACATGAATAAACTGATCTATGGAGTTTTTTGTTGCTACTTTCGACAATAATGATGGTAGTTCTGTGTGCATTAACCTAAAATGATTTTCTTTATTTTCGAATAATATTCCAATTAAATTTATACAAATAGAACATTTTTGCTATACTTTTTAATGCAACTTTCATATTAGAATTATCGTTAATAAATGGAATTTTGTCTCTTTTTAACATTAAGTCTCCAACGGTTTTTAATTTTATTGAAAGAGAACCACTTGGATGAAATCTTTTGAAGTCTATTTTGCCAAATTTCTTGTATCTCATGCAACTAATTGCTACAGCGTCTCCTAGAGCAATTTGAACAGTTGTAGATGAAGTTGGCACAAAGTTGTCAGGGCCCGCTTCTTTAACATTTGGTAATAAAAATTTTACGTCAGAATTTTTATACAAAATTGAGTCTTTTTTAGAAGTTATGCCAATTAATTTTATATTTTTATTTCTTGATGAATATTGAATAATATTTTTTAGTTCATTACTTTGACCACTTAAGCTGATTAGTATTACAATATCATTTGAAGTAATTTGACCCATATCTCCATGACTTGCATTTGATGCGTCTAAAAAAAAAGATGGTGTACCTGTTGAAGATAGAGTTGCAGACCATTTTTTTGCAATTATTCCACTTTTTCCAACCCCTGAAACAATTATTTTACCATTTTTGCAATTTAAAATAGTCTTTACCAATTTCTCAAAAGATTTTCCTATACTTAAATGAAGTTTTTTTAATGAATTTTGCTCAAGTTTGATTACTTCCTTAGCAATATTTATTATTTTTAAATCCTTCATATCAGTGTGACCAGATATCTTCCTTAAAAGATGCCAAATCTAAATCAACTCTAGTGTTTATAAATTTAATTGTTTTCTCGTAGAGTTCAATTCTCCTTTCATGAACAAGTATTTTTTTTAAAGAATCAAAAATTTTATGTAAATAGACTACGTCTTGTGCACAGTACTTTAATTGTTTTTCTGATAATTGATCACCAAAATAAGATGTTTGTAGTTGTTTACTTATATCTATGCTCAAAAATTCTTTAATTAAATCTTTAAGTCCATGTTTATCAGAATAGCTTCTAGCTATTTTGCTCATAATCTTTGTGCAGTCTACATTTTCAACATCTATTTCTAAGTA
>CACAEM010000036.1 GCA_902531455.1 uncultured Pelagibacteraceae bacterium
TTTTTGCAAGATAATTTAAATTTTATAAGTTTGGTCAAAGGTCATGGTGAAAAGGAATTAGATAAAATAATTTTAAGAAACGTTTTTAACTTTTCTAAAGACATAGATAACAATGATAATTCATTTGAAGATACAATTGCTATATTAAAAAATCTAGATTTACTGATAACTTCTGATACCGCGATTGCGCATCTAGCATCAACCATGGAGATAAAAACATGGTTACTTTTAAATTTCAGTCCAGATTGGAGATGGCATATAAATATGAAATTATTTAAATGGTATAAAAATTTAAAAGTTTTTAGTCAAGATTCCAGTCTTAAGTGGGATAAGGTAATAAAAGAAGTAAGTAGTGAATTGAATAAAAGTTTCTAGGTAAAAATTTATTATGATGGCTTATTCATAGAATTAAAAAATTCTGCATTATTTTTAGTTGTCTTTAGTTTTGAGTTTATAAAATCAATTGCATCCATTGATCCCATTGGTGCTATAATCCTTCTTAGAACATTCATTTTTTGAAGATCATTTTTATCAAAAATGAGCTCTTCTCTTCTTGTGCCTGACTTAGTTATATCTATAGCTGGATAAATTCTTTTCTCAGAAATCTTTCTATCTAAAATAGTTTCGCTGTTACCAGTTCCTTTAAATTCCTCAAAAATTACTTCATCCATTCTACTTCCTGTATCAATAAGAGCTGTTGCAATAATTGTAAGAGACCCACCCTCCTCAATATTTCTAGCTGCACCAAAAAATCTTTTGGGTCTTTGAAGGGCATTAGCATCTACACCACCAGTTAAAACTTTTCCTGAACTTGGTACAACAGCATTATAGGCTCTTCCTAATCTAGTGATGGAGTCTAGTAGAATTACTACATCTTTTTTGTGCTCTGTAAGTCTTTTAGCTTTTTCAATAACCATTTCAGCAACAGCAACGTGACGCTGCGCTGGTTCATCAAAAGTTGAACTTATAACTTCACCTTTAACCGTTCTTTGCATGTCTGTAACTTCTTCGGGTCTTTCATCAATTAATAAAACCATCAAGTAACATTCTGGATGATTAGCAGTGATAGAATTAGCTATGCTCTGCAAAATCATTGTTTTACCAGCCTTTGGTGGAGAAATAATTAATGATCTCTGACCTTTCCCAATTGGACTAACTAAATCGATTAACCTTGGAGTTAAATCAGGTTTCTTTTCAATTTTATTTGTCTCAACCTCCATTCCTAGTTGCTTATTTGGATAAAGAGGAGTTAAGTTATCAAAAGCTATTTTATGCTTAAATTTATCTGGTTCTTCAAAATTAATTTTGCTTACTTGTAAAAGTGCAAAATATCTTTCTCCGTCTTTTGGAGATCTTATTGGTCCCTCAACAGTGTCGCCAGTTCTGAGGCCAAATCTTCTTATCTGACTTGGACTTACGTATATATCATCCGCTCCCGGCAGATAGTTTGATTCCATCGCACGCAGGAAGCCAAATCCATCTTGGAGTAATTGTAAAACCCCACCACCAGTAATTTCCTCTCCTTTTTCGGCAAGTTTTTTTAAAATTGCAAAATAAATTTCTTGTCTTCTTAAAGTACTGGCGTTTTCAATACCTAATTTTTCAGCTTCAGTTATTAATTTTTCAGAGCTTTTTTCTTTTAATTCTTGGATGTTCATGTGTGGAAGTTTTTGTTAAAGATAAGATAAATATATATACTGATTTAAAAATTTCAACCCTAGATAGGTTTAAAAACTACAATAAAAACAACAAAAATCAGCAAAATTGTTGGTATTTCATTAATTATCCTAAAAAATTTAGATGATTTTGTATTTTCTTTTTGCTTTAATAACTGCATACATTTTCCAAGATATTCATGGTAAATTGTTAAAATTACAATTAGTACAACCTTGATTTGTAGCCATAAATACCCAAAACTTTCAATGCCATTGATCCAAATCAATATAATGCCAAATAGCCAAGATAAAATCATCGCTGGCCGCATTATGTAATTATAAAGCTTTCTCTCCATTGTCTCGAAGATTTCAGTTGCTTGTTCTTTTTCAAAATTTTCTACATGGTATACAAATATTCTTGGTAAATATAATAAGCCTACCATCCAAGAAATTACTGCTATTAAGTGTAAAGATTTAAATAAAAGGTATCCACTCATGCATTATATATTTTTTATTATAAGATGTTTAAACAAAGAAATATGATCCTCATTGTCGTTTAAACAGGGGACCATTTCAAAATTTTCACCGCCTGATTTAATAAAACTTTCTTTTCCTTGAATAGCTATTTCCTCTAAAGTTTCTACACAGTCAGATGAGAACCCTGGACAAATGACTAAGATATTTTTCTTTCCTTCTTTTGGGAGAGCTTCAAAAGTTTTATCTGTATAAGGTTGTAACCATTCCTGTGGGCCAAATCTAGATTGAAATGTAGTTTTAATTTCGATATCTGTATAGTTTTCAGAAATTAGTCTAGTAGTTTTATGACAGTAACAATGATATGGATCACCTTTATCAAAATATTTTTTTGGTATTCCGTGATAGGATGCAATTATTAAATCTGGTTTCCAATTTATTTCATTTATCTTTTTGACAATGCTATTTTTTATTGCTTCTATGTAAAGAGGTTCCGACTCATAATGTGGAATAATTTTAAGATTAGGTTGCCACCTCATTTTCATTAAAGTTCTATATACTTCATCACACACAGTTGCTGTTGTTGCAGCTGCATATTGTGGATAAAGAGGCAAAATGATTAAGTTTTCACATCCTTCTTTATGGAGTTTATGTATTTTACTTTTAATACTTGGATTTCCATACCTCATGGCAAAATCCACTATTATTTTTTTATTACCAATTTGTTCAGATAATTTTTCTGCTTGTCTTTCTGTAAAATATCTAAGCGGTGACATACCTTTATCTTTTATCCATATTTCTTTGTAAGCTTTTGCTGTTTTAGAAGGTCTAAAGGTAAGTATAAATAAGTTAAGTATTACCTGCCAAATTATAGGATTAACTTCAATAACTCTTCTGTCAGATAAAAACTCTTTAAGATATTTTCTTATATCTAGCCAGTTTGTAGAGTCTGGTGTACCAAGATTTATAATTAAAATCCCCGTCTTACCATAATTAACTTTTGGGTGCTCTGGTGTCATTTAAAATTTCTTACAATTTTAATTAATTCTTCAACCATTTCAATTTTGGTTTCAGGAAGAATTCCATGACCTAGATTAAAAATATATGGATGATCTTTAAAAATATTGAGATATTTTTCAGATTCTCTTTTAAGTGTTTCTTTATTAGTTAATAAAATTTTAGGGTCAAGACCTCCCTGTACAGGTATATTAATCTCATTAACTATTTTTTTTGGGTCTACATCATAGTCAATATTTACTGCATCAGGTTTTACTATTTCACAGAAATTTTTGTAATCCTTAATACCTCTTGGAAAACAAATGACAGGAACCCCTAATTGTTTTACATATTCAACAATATTTAATGTGGGTATGTAAATATATTCAGGAATTTTATCTTCTAATAATCCAGCCCAACTATCGAATATTTGAATTACTTTAGCGCCAGCCTCAACTTGATTTTTTATATGAACTTTTAAGAATTTTTCAATTATTCCTAATAATCTATTTATTAAGAAGTCATCTTTAAAGAATTCATCTGTTAATCCTTTCTTTGGAGATGACTTATTTATCATATACACAAGAATTGTCCAGGGAGCTCCAACAAATCCAATCATATCTCTATTGTCCATTAAAGGATCATGTGAAGTTTTAGAAATTGCTTTATAGACTTTGTAAACTTTTTCCGTGAAATTAATTTCATCTACATTCTTAATGTTATCTAAATCTATTTTACCTAATTTAGGACCAAAGTTTTTTTCAAATTCCACTTTTTGACCTAGCCCATATGGCAAAATCAGAATATCAGAAAAAATTACTGCACCATCAAATGCAAACCTTTTAATAGGTTGAAGGGTAATCTCAGATGCCAAATCACTATTCAAACATAATTTTATAAAATTTTGGTTCTCTTTTCTAATTTCTCTGAATTCAGGTAAATATCTTCCAGCCTGTCTCATCAACCATATAGGATTACTTTTAGTGTCTTTATTTTTAATACAGTAAGTTATGGGACTCATATAAATAGATATATATTATTTATTGTATTAATATTATGTATTGTGAATAACGTAAATTAGTCAATTATCACACTTGTTTAACCATTTATTAACAATGTAGATTTGAAATTAGTTAGATAATACAGCATTAATTTAGGTTTCTTATGCTTTATGTATATTATGTATAACTTTGTTAACATTTTATAATTTAGTTAATTAAATAGAAGAAATGATAACTTTACATACTTAAAAATATAAATCTGCGTTTTTCTTATTTCACTTATAGATTATAAACAGTTTATACATGAGAAACTTATATCAAATATATTTAATATCTGACTCAACAGGAGAAACACTCGATAGAATTTTTTTAGCTTTAAAGGCACAGTTTCCTAATTTTGAATATGAAACAAACCATTTTTCTTTTACTCGTACTGAAAGTCAAACTCTTAGTATATTGAAACAAGCAAAAACAGATAAAAATTCAATTATCTTATATACTATTGTTAATAGTAGGTTAGCAAAGTACCTTACGGAAAAAGCTTACGAAAGAAATATACCTTGTTTTGGAGTTCTTGGTGACTTAATTTTAAATTTTTCAAAGGTCTTAAATCAAAAAGCTTCTCATCAACCAAGCGGACAGCATATTCTTAATGAGGAATATTATGATAGAATTGAAGCTATTCAGTTCACTATGAACCATGATGATGGGAATCAAACAGAAGATATAGAAAAATCAGATATAATTCTTTTAGGAGTTAGTAGGACTAGCAAAACTCCAACATCAATTTATTTAGCAAACAGAGGTTATAAAACTTCAAATATTCCACTTGTGAACAAAAATTCAATACCATCTAAAGTTACAGAAAAAAAATTCACCCCATGTGTTATTGGTTTAGTTACAGAACCTGAAAGATTATATGACTTGAGAAAAAATAGATTAACTTCATTGAAAGAAGATCAAAATAGTGAATACGTTAATATTGATAAAATTAAAGATGAATTAAAAAATGCCAGAAAAATATTTAAGGAAAATAATTGGCCTACAATAGATGTAACAAGGAAGTCAGTGGAGGAAACAGCTGCATCAGTAATAAAAATCTATGAAATTAAAAATAAAAAAAATGCCTAAGATTATTTTAGCATCAAAAAGCAAGGTGAGAAAAGAAATTTTGGATAACCACAATATCACTTGCAATGTTGAATTTTCAAATGTTGATGAGGAACCGATTAAAATAAACTTGTTAAACGAAGGTGCCTCACCTGAAATTATTTCTAAAAATCTCGCGGAGTTAAAAGCCAATAAAGTAAGCCAAAAGATAAATAATAGCTTAGTTTTGGGAGCAGATAGCGTAATCGATTTATCTGGTGAGTTAATTTCAAAGCCGGAAAGTAGGGACGAAGCACTTTATATTTTAAGGAAACTTAATGGAAAAAAACATTCTTTAATAAGTTCGGTTTGTATATCTAAAAATGGTTCGATGATTTGGAACTATACTGATAAAGCATACTTAACAATGAAACACTTTTCTGAAGATGAATTATTAATATATCTTAATAAAATTAGCGACGAAGTCTTATATTCCTATAATGTTTACCAAATTGAAGGTGAGGGTAGAGCCTTATTTTCAAACATTGAGGGTGATGAAAATACTATAATGGGTCTACCAATTAAAAAAATTAAGGACTATTTGGAACTTCAAAAATGAAAAAATATCTAGTAATAGGAAATCCAATAGAACACTCTTTATCACCCAAATTACATAATTATTGGATAAATAAAAATAATTTGAATGCAATTTATGGTAAGTTAGAAACTCAAGAGGGTGATTTGTCTGAACTATGTAAATCTATCAAAATGGGAGATTTAGATGGATTAAATATAACTGTCCCATTTAAAAAATCAATAATACCTCATTTAGATATCTTAAGCGGTAATGCATTAAGTACACAATCTGTGAATACTGTGTCATTGAATAAAGGTAATTTAATTGGAGATAATACTGATATTAATGGATTTGAATTAAGTATAAGAAAATTGAATTATGACGTCTCCAACAAGACAGTTTTAATATTAGGTGCTGGTGGGGTTGTGCCGTCAATAATTTTTTCATTGTTGAGGATGAATGTATCAAAAATACTTTTGAGCAACAGAACCAAAAAAAAGGCTGAAAATTTAAAAGAATTATTCAAAGAGATTAATGTTGTAGAATGGGGTAATTTACCAGATTTTGATATGATCATCAATGCTACTACTT
>CACAEM010000037.1 GCA_902531455.1 uncultured Pelagibacteraceae bacterium
AAATTATTGGTTTTTTTTTACTCTTTTTTTTAGCCTTTATTGTTGAAAATAGATTTACTCTTTTTTCTTCTTCATCATATGTTCTAAAGGATACCGCACCCACTGAATTTAAAATATTATCGCAATAGTCGATTAGTTGAGTATTGTTTTCACCAGAAACAGTTTTAAAAGCAATTAAATCTTTTAGTATATTAATAGAATTACTATATATTTCTTCTAAATTATTTCCTGTACTCATTTATTTTTAATTATATATTAAATTTATGAAAGAACAAATAACCTACGACATTTATGACAAAGTAGATATCAGAGTAGGAACAGTAATATCAGTAAAAAAAAATGAAAAAGCAAGGAAACCATCTCTTGTTGTTGAGGTTGACTTAGGGAAAGATATAGGAATTAAGCAATCATCAGCACAGATAACTCATTATTATAATGAGGAAAACCTAGTCGGAAAACAAGTCATTGGCATATGTAACTTTCCTGAAAAAAATATAGCAGGTATTGTCTCTCAGATTTTAATACTTGGTTCTATAGATGAGGAAGGCAAAGTTGTTCTTGTTCACCCATCCCAAAAAGTAGAAAATGGTTTGCCTGTAGCATAAACATGCACCCCGAATTACTGTCTCTATGTTTGTTTATGTTTGTTACGAGCTGTTCTCCAGGACCAAATAATATTGTTGCCTCTCACTCTGGATTTAATCACGGTTTTAAAAAAACTATTCCTTTAATGTTGGGAGTAATTTTTGGATTTACATTTATGTTAGCAGTAATTAACTTTGGTTTAATAAATATATTTAAGCTTTATCCAATACTCCAAAAAGGTTTAATAATAACGGGTACAATTTTTTTAATATATTTGTCTTATAAAATATCATTTTCAAAATCATCAAGTGAAAGTGATAATTTAAAACCAGTAAATTTTGTTGAAACATTTCTATATCAATTTCTAAACCCTAAAGGAGTAATTGTTGCTATAATTGCAGTTTCTACCTATGTAGAATCTGGTGGTAACTTTATTTCATATTCAATTTGGTTATTAAGCATTGCCTTTTTGTTTGCAGTTATTAGTATTATTTTTTGGACTATAATTGGAAAATTTATGAGGAAATTCGCGACAAATGAGAAATTTATTAAATGGTTTAATTATGTTATGTCGGCACTCTTATTAAGCTGTATAGCAACTTTTTACTACTAAAAAATATGAAACCAGGAAATCAAAATTCATTTAAATGTCTAAAAGAAATATCAGTAAATGGAAAAAATTATTCATATTATTCACTAAAAGAAGCAGAGAAAAATGGTTTGGAAGGCATAAATAAATTACCAAAATCAATAAAAGTCTTACTTGAAAATCTTCTTAGATATGAAGACAATGTGACAGTTAATAAAGAACAAATTTTGGCGATTAAAGAGTGGTTAAATTCAAAAAAATCCAAAACAGAAATTGCATATAGACCTGCAAGAGTGCTTTTGCAAGATTATACAGGTATACCAGCCGTAGCTGATCTTGCTGCAATGAGGGATACAGTTAAGGAAAAGAACAAAGATCCAAATACCATTAACCCTCTTTCTTCGGTTGATCTAGTGATCGACCATTCAGTTCAAGTGGATAAGTTTGCAACAAAGAATTCATTAAAAGAGAATGTTGATATTGAGTTTGACAGAAACTTTGAGAGATATTCTTTTTTAAAATGGGGACAGCAAGCCTTTAATAATTTTAGAATTGTTCCTCCAGGTACAGGAATTTGTCATCAGGTAAATTTAGAATACTTATCAAAAGTAGTTTGGAATGAAAAATTTGAGGATAAAGAGTACTTATTTCCAGATACGCTAGTTGGCACTGACAGTCATACTACAATGGTTAATGGGTTATCAGTGCTAGGTTGGGGTGTTGGAGGAATTGAAGCAGAAGCTGGTATGCTAGGACAACCTATATCAATGTTGATACCAGAAGTAGTTGGATTTGAAATGAAAAACAAGCTACCCGAAGGTACAACTGCTACCGATCTAGTTTTAACAGTAGTTAAAATGTTAAGAGATAAAGGTGTTGTTGGTAAATTTGTTGAATTTTATGGAGAAGGTCTAAAAAATCTAACACTTGCTGATAGAGCAACTATTGCAAACATGGCACCTGAGTATGGCGCTACCTGTGGATTTTTCCCAATAGACGATGAAACTTTAAAATATTTAGAATTTTCAGGAAGATCAAATGAAAATATTCAAATCGTAGAAAAATATGCAAAAGAACAAAATTTATGGGCAAGTGATGATCTTGTATTCACTGATACTTTATCTCTAGATATGTCTACAGTAGTTCCAACAATTTCTGGGCCAAAAAGACCTCAAGATAAAGTTCTTTTAACAGAAGCATCAAAAAATTTTATAAAAGTTTTTGAGTATGTTTGTAAAAAAACTGAGCCAACAATAGCAAAAGTTAAAGACACAGATTTTGAGATAAAAGATGGAGATATATTAATAGCAGCTATTACGTCATGTACAAATACCTCCAATCCAAATGTATTAATTGGTGCGGGACTGTTAGCCAAAAATGCAATCGAAAAAGGTTTAACCGTTAAACCTTGGGTTAAAACCTCATTAGCACCTGGATCACAAGTTGTTACTGACTATTTAGATAAAGCTGGTTTAAGCAAATATTTAGATGAATTAGGTTTTAATTTAGTTGGTTATGGTTGTACTACTTGTATTGGTAATTCTGGACCCTTGCCAGATAATATTACTGATGCTGTTAAAGAGAATAATTTATACGCAGTTTCAGTTTTGTCTGGAAATAGAAATTTTGAAGGAAGAATTTCTCCTTTAGTAAAAGCAAATTATTTAGCTTCACCTCCTCTAGTAGTAGCTTATGCAATCGCAGGATCTATGAGAATGGATTTATATAAAGATACGTTAGGAAAAGATAACAAAGGACAAGATGTTTACCTAAAAGACATTTGGCCTTCAAATAAAGAGATTGAGGATACTCTTAAACAATCTTTAAACCCAGAAATGTTTGTGAACAGATATTCAAATGTCTCTGAAGGACCGGAACAATGGCAAAAAATTAAAGTGGACAAAGGAAGTATTTATAATTGGGAAGAAAATTCTACCTATGTTAAAAAACCACCATTTTTTGAAAATTTAACTGATGAACCAGAAGGATTTATGGAAATAAAAGATGCAAGACCATTATTAATTTTAGGGGATATGGTAACAACAGACCATATATCGCCAGCTGGAAGTATTCAAAAAGAAAGCCCAACAGGAAATTATTTTATGAAGCATCAAATTTTACCCAAAGATTATAATTCTTATGGTGCAAGAAGAGGAAATCATGAGGTAATGATGAGAGGAACATTTGCCAATATTAGAATTAAAAATGAAATGGCTCCTGGTACAGAGGGAGGTTTCACTAAATTATATCCTGAAGAAAAAGTAATGCCTATTTATGATGCTGTTGTTGAATACAAAAAAAGAGGAACAGATTTAGTAGTATTTGGTGGAAAAGAATATGGAACTGGTTCTTCAAGAGATTGGGCTGCAAAAGGAACAAAATTATTAGGTATAAAAGCTGTGATTGCAGAAAGCTTTGAAAGAATACACAGATCTAATCTTATAGGCATGGGTGTTTTACCTTTGCAGTTTGTAGAAAATATGAATAGACAGAATTTAAACTTAAAAGGGTCAGAATTAATTTCAGTATTAGGTCTTGAGAAAGGAATTAATCCTGGCGATCATTTAGAAGTTGAAATTAAATATGCAACAGGGGAAATTAAAAAAATTAAAATGCTATGCAGAATAGACACTAAAAATGAATTAGAATACTACAAGAACGGTGGTATTCTACAATATGTTCTAAGGAATATGATTAATGGATGAAGAAATAGAAATTATTAATACAAATACAAGAGTTGAAAAATTAAAAAACTTTTTAATATCAAAAAGAAAACCATTAATAACTTTGTTAATATTAATTATTTTGATATTGATTACCTTTTTTGGCTATCAAGAGTTCAAGTCTAGCAGTAAAGAAAAGTTAGCAAATAAATTCAATTCAATTGTTACAAATTTTGAGACAGGAAAAAAAGATAATATAAATAATAATTTGATAGAAATCATAAATGCTAAAGATAAAACCTATTCTCCATTAGCTTTCTTTTTCTTATTGGATAATGATTTAATAACGTCTAGTGATAAAATAAATTCATATTTTGATCTTCTTATAAATGATGTATCTCTTGGGAAAGAAATTAAAAACTTAACCATATACAAAAAAGGCCTATTTAATTCAGACTTTGCAAAAGAAAATGAATTATTAGATATACTTAATCCAGTAATAAAATCAGACAGTCTCTGGAAACCACAAGCATTATATCTTATGGCTGAGTTTTATTTATCAAAAAACCAAAAGCAGAAATCAAAAGAATTCTTTAATCAAATAGCAGAAATGGAAAATGTTAGTCCAAAAGTTAAATTAGAAGTTCAAAGAAGGTTACGATCAGATTTCAGTGAATAAAGCTTTTAAATATATAATTATTTTAATATTTTTATCAAATTGTAGTTTCTCAAAAAAGGACGCAGTCGATAATGAGAAATTAATAGATATTTTTAAAAAAAATGAACCCATTGAAAAAGAATTCAATCAACAATTAAAGATTAAGAAATTAAATACTTTTAAAATAAAACCTTTTCAAAAAAATAACAGCAATAGTAATGGAAATATTAATTTTGACTCTAATTTTGATAAATTTTTAACTTACAAAATAAATAAAATTAAAAAATTTGACTCAAATCAGCCTGAATTATTTTTTACAGAAAACGAAAATGTTATTTTTTTCAATGGAAAAGGTTCGGTTATAAAGTTAAGCAAAGACCTTAAGAAAATATGGGAGATTAATAATTATAATAAAAAAGAGAAGAAACTTAATCCTATTTTATATTTTGCTCAAGCTGACAAAAGTTTGATTGTAAATGATAATTTGTCAAAAATGTACTCAATTGATTTAAATGATGGAAAAGTTATTTGGTCAAAATATAGTTCATCATCTTTTAATTCTGATATCAAAGTTTACAAAGATAGATTTTTAACAATAGACTTTGATAATATTATTAGAGCTATATCTACTATAGATGGAAAGGAATTATGGAGTTTTAAAACAGATAATTCTTTTATAAAATCACAAAAAAAACTCTCAATAATTTTGAAGGATGAAATTGTTTTTTTTATTAATAACTTAGGAGATGTAACAGCACTAAATGTAAATAATGGAAGTTTAGTTTGGCAAACACCAACACAAAGTAGTTTAATATATCAAGACGCATTTAGCTTAGAAAATTCAGACCTAGTTTTTGAAAATAATACAATTTATTTTTCAAATAACAAAAATGAGTTTTTTGCAATTGATGCAAGAACAGGAATAATTAAATGGACGCAATCGATAAATTCGAGTTTAAGACCGACTATAATCGAAAGTTTAATCTTTACGGTTTCTAACGAAGGATACCTTTTTGTAATAGATGATAGAACTGGCAATATTTTAAGAATTACAGATATTTTGACAAATTTTAAAAATAGAAGAGATATAAAACCAACAGGATTTATACACGGAAAATACAAGATATTTGTCTCATTAAATAATGGAAGATTATTAACAATTAATTCAATAACTGGTTTACAAGAAAAGATTACAAAAATACATGGATCAAAAATTTCAAGACCTTATGTATTTAAGAACAGTATGTATTTGATAAAAGATAATGCTATAGCCAGAACAAGATAATGTTTTTAAAGATTTTAGAAAAACTTGGTAGAAAAAAAGTAGTATTTGACCGAGGTCCATCTCACCCAGAATCTGAAAAAGCAAAACCTTGGATGAATAGGTATTATATTCTATTCAGACATAGACCAAAGTGGTTTCCATTTAACATACTAATCCATGAAATGTTAGACGATGATCATGGTGATGGAGTCCATAACCATTTATTTCCTTACATCACAATCATTTTAAGAGGAGGATATTGGGAAACATTAAAAACAGGAAAAGTGTGGCGAGCACCAGGATATATAGGGTTTAGATCTGCTAATAATTTTCACAGAGTAGACTTAAAGCCAGGAACAAAACCAATGACAATTTTTTTAGCAGGCCCATATGGATTGAGAAAAGGACCAAGATCGGAATATGGAATAGATTTTAAAACAAAAAAATGAGTTTGAAAAAATCTTATCTTAAACACTGCAAAGATAAGGACTTAGAAAT
>CACAEM010000038.1 GCA_902531455.1 uncultured Pelagibacteraceae bacterium
CAGAAAATTCGAAAGTACTAGCTTTAAAATACAGACCTCAGGTATTTGAGGACTTAATTGGCCAAGAGGTTATTGCTGAAACAATTAAAAATTCAGTCATCTCAGATAAAGCTGCTAACGCATTTTTATTTACTGGTATTAGAGGTGTTGGAAAAACTACTTTTGCAAGAATAGTTGCCAAGGCATTAAATTGTGAGAATGGTGTTGAAAATCTTTGCAAAAAAGATTTTTGTGAACATTGTAATTCAATTGTTAACTCAAACCATATTGATGTTTTAGAGATGGATGCTGCAAGTAAGACTGGTGTTGATGATGTAAGGGAGCTTATTGAATTTTCAAGATATGGACCAACAACTGCTAAATATAAAATATTTATTATTGATGAAGTTCATATGTTAAGCAAACAAGCATTTAATGCACTTTTAAAAACTCTTGAGGAACCACCAAAATATTTAAAATTTATTTTTGCAACAACCGAAATCAAAAAAATTCCTGTAACAGTAATATCGAGATGTCAACGGTTTGATCTCTCTAGAGTAAAATCTGAAGAGCTTTTTAATTATATAAAAATTATTAAAGACAAAGAAGGAGGCAAAGTTTCTGATGAAGCTTTAAAGTTAATTGTTAAAATTTCAGAAGGATCTGTTAGAGATGCATTATCTTTGTTGGATCGTGGACTCGTTGCTAATCAAAATGACGATGAATTAAATCTAGATAAAGCACAAAGTATTTATGGATATTTTGATAAAAGTTCTCTGATAGAGTTAATAAAAAATCTGTTTAGTGGTGATGAAAAAAAAGTATTTGAGTTGTATAGGAAAATTTATGATTCTGGTGTAGATCCCAAAATTTTTTTGAATGATTTTCTTGAGGTTTTATATTACCTAAAAAATATCAATTTTATAAAATTAGATGGAAATAATTTTTCTTTAAATGATCAAGATTTTAGTAATCTTTCCACAATATCTGAAAATTTAGATTCAAAGGATATAATCCTTTTTTGGCAATTTACACTTGATACAATTGAGGAAATTAACATTGTTTCAAATCCAAATTTATCGGTTGAAATGTTCCTTTTCAGATTAATGAGAATAAAAGGTTTTAAGGAGAAGGATGTTGAGAAAAGCTTTACTGGAAAAAATCCTGATACTTTAATCAAAGAACCTGAAAAAAAAATTACAAGTAAAACAATAGATCAAATCAAAAATATTTCACAACAAGAAAAAATTGAACCAAATTTAAATAAAGATGAAGTAATAAATGAACTTAAAATAGGTTCATTTGAAAGTTTGATAAATCTATGTACGGAAAGGAAAGAAGCTAAGCTTAAATATGAGCTTGAAACTAATACAAATTTAGTTTCATTCTCTGAGGGTTTAATAGAAATATCTTTTAATGAAAACTTAGACAAAGACTTTATTAAAAATCTATCTATCAAGCTGTACGAATGGACATCCAAGAGATGGATTATCTCTCTATCAAAAAAACAAGGACAAATTTCAAAAAAAGAAAAAAATAAAATTGATGAGAAAAAAATATTTGATGATGTAAAAAAGTCTGAAGCATTTAAAAAAGTGATCGAAGCTTTTCCTGATGCAGAATTAATAAATGTTGAGTTGAAAGAGGATTAGAATGACAGATTTTTCAAAATTAATGGAAAAAGCTAAAGAAATTGAAAGCAAAATGAAAGAAAGCCAAGAAAATATTAAAAAGATCGAGGTTGAAGGTGTCTCGGGAGCTAATGATGTAAAGGTTACGTTAAATGGAGAAGGAACTATGATCTCAATTAAACTTAGTGAAAATGTTTTAAAAGAAGAAAAAGCAATACTAGAAGATCTTATTACTGCTGCTCATAATAACGCAAAATCTCAACTTAAATCAAAAACAGCAGAGGAAATTTCTAAAGCTTCAGGAAATTTTGGAATACCTGGATTTAAGTGGCCTTTATGATTTAAATGCAAAATATTCCTGAAATTGAAAATTTAATTAAACTAATATCTAAATTGCCAGGGCTAGGACCTAAGTCTGCAAAAAGAATGATTTTGAAAATGATTAATAATCGTCAGGAACTATTAAAACCATTGGCTCAAAACTTAAGTGAAGTATTTAAAAATGTTATTAGATGTAAAATTTGTGGAACTTTAAAATCAAATAATAGTCCATGTGATAATTGTGAAAATAAGAGTAAAAAATTTAATAAAATTTGTGTTGTAGAAAATATTTCAGACCAATGGGCAATAGAAAGTTCGTCTATTTTTCAAGGTTACTTCCATATTCTTGGAGGAACACTTTCAAATAATAATAGTCAAAACAAGGAAGACCTGCTGATCAATTCCCTAGTAGAAAGAATAAGTAGGGATAATATAGATGAGGTAATTTTGGCAACAAGTGCAACTGTGGAGGGCCAAACTACTGCATTTTATATTCAAGATACTCTAAAAAAAACAAACATAAAGATTTCAAAACTAGCTCAAGGTTTACCAGTAGGTGGAGAAATCGAAAATTTAGACGATGGTACTCTTATATCTGCTTTTAAAAACAGAAAAAAACTAGAGGCTTAATTAACTTTTTTTAATTAATCTGTTTAAGTGCAAGAGAGGTTCTGTATAGCCAGAAGGCTGTGACTTTCCATGAAAGATTAATTCACATGCTGCTTTAAAGGCAATGGATTTATCATACTCTGGAGACATACTTTCGTAGTTAGTATCGTCTTTATTCTGTTTATCAACAACTTTTGCCATTTTTTTTAAAATTTCAAGAACCTGTCTATTCGAACATAAGCCATGATGAAGCCAATTGGCAATATGTTGAGATGAAATTCTTAAGGTTGCTCTATCTTCCATTAATCCAATATCATTTATATCTGGGACTTTGGAACAACCTATACCTTGATCAATCCATCTGACTACATAACCTAAAATAGTTTGAGCAGAATTTGAAATTTCAGTATTAATTTCATCAATAGACCAATTAGGACGATCTGCTATTGGAATAGTAAGAAGATCAGATAACTTTGATGGCTCTCTTTTTAATATTGCCTTTTGTTTTTCAAAAACATTTACTTCATGATAGTGCATAACATGCAATGCAGCGGCAGTTGGAGAAGGAACCCAAGCACAATTTGCGCCTGCATTCACATGTCCAATTTTTTGTTCCATCATTTCGTTCATTTTGTCAGGCATGGCCCACATTCCTTTGCCTATTTGAGCAACTCCTGAAAACCCACATTTTAAGCCTATATCTACGTTATTGTTCTCATAGGTTTTAATCCATTTAGACTCTTTCATATCTCCTTTTTTGATCATTGGTCCAGCTTCCATTGAGGTGTGCATCTCATCACCAGTTCTATCTAAAAATCCAGTGTTGATAAAAAATACTCTATCTTTAAGTGTTCTAATACATTCTTTAAGGTTTGCAGATGTTCTTCTTTCTTCATCCATAATTCCACACTTAATTGTATTTTTTTTTAATTTTAAAACTTCTTCAACTTTTGTAAAAATTAAATTTGCAAATTCTGTTTCCTCTGGACCATGCATTTTTGGTTTAACAATATAAATTGACCCTTCTCTCGAATTACCTTTTCTTTTTAAATCATGAATACAAGCAGCTGAGGTTATGAAAGCATCCATTATTCCCTCAGGAACTTCTGATCCATCATTTAAAGTGATTGCAGGGTTTGTCATTAAGTGTCCAACGTTTCGTACAAGCAAAAGACTTCTTCCGTGAAGTTTTAATTTTTCACCATTCAATGAAGTGTAACTCCTATCTGGATTAAGTTTTCTTTCTAATTCTTTACCATTTTTCTCAAATATTGATTTTAAATTTCCTTTCATCAATCCTAGCCAATTTCTATAACAAGTCACTTTATCTTCAGCATCTACTGCGGCTACACTATCTTCATGGTCACAAATTGTTGATACAGCAGCCTCAATTATAATATCGCTTATACCAGCAGCATCTCTTGCAGCACTAAATGCTCTAGGATTAATAATTATTTCAATATGAAGATTATTATTTTTTAAAATTATAGCATTTGGTTTGGCTGCATCCCCTCTATGACCAATAAACTTCTCTAAATCAGATAAATTATATTCTTTATTTTCCTTATAGATTGAGAGTTTTTTATTATTTACTGCCAAACCAGTAATATCTTTCCAGTCAAGATCATTTATTGGAAAATATTTGTTCAAAAAGTTTCTAGTGTATTTAATTACTTCTTGTCCTCTTAAAGGATCATATTTTTCACTTCCACTTTCTTCAGACTCTATTATATTTGATCCATAAAGACTGTCATATAAGCTTACCCATCTCGCATTCGCAGCATTCAAGCTATATCTGGAGTTCATTATTGGAACAACTAATTGTGGTCCTGCTATATTAGATATTTCCTCATCTAAATTTTTAGTTGCTATTTTAAAATCTTCACCTTCTTTTTTTAAATAACCTATTTCTTCCAAAAAATTTTTATATCTATTATAGTCAATCTCGTGGTCTCTATTTTTTTTATGCCACAGATCTATTTCTTGTTGTAATGTTTCTCTGATTTCGAGTAATTTTTTATTTTTAGGCGTTAATTCATGGACTACTTTGTCAAAACCTTTCCAGAACTCGTCAGGACCAACATTAGTATCAAGTAAAAGCTCATTATTTACAAAATCAGCTAGTTCGTTTGTTACAGATAAGTTGTGGATTTTGATGTATTGCTCTCTCATAAATTAAAAATCTTATAATAAATTATCATTTTTGCGCAATCAAAATTAGTTATTTTAACAATTTATCGCCTTTTTTGTTTATAATGCTTAGACTAAATGAAAAATTACCTAAATTTTGAGACTGATATCAAAAATCTTGAAGAGGAATTAGATAAGCTAAAAGACCCATATAATCAGGAAGGTTTATCTGAAGTCGACACTTCAAGAATAAGCAAAGTTGAAAAAGAAATAAATGAAAAGTTAGAGAAAATTTATTCTAACTTAGATCCATGGCAAACAGCATTAGTTGCTCGTCATGAAGATAGACCTAAAGCAAAATTTTTTGTTGAAAATCTTTTTGATGATTTTATCCAACTTTCTGGAGATAGATATTATGGTGAAGACAAAGCTGTTATAGCTGGTTTTGCAAAATTCGATGGTAAATCTGTTTTAGTGATCGGTCAAGAAAAGGGATCAGATCTTAATAAAAGAATAGATCATAATTTTGGAATGATGAGACCAGAGGGTTACAGAAAAACAATTAGACTTATGGAGTTAGCTAACAAGTTTAAAATTCCAATTATTTCTATTGTAGATACTCCAGGAGCTTATCCAGGAGTTGGTGCAGAGGAAAGAGGTCAAGCTGAAGCAATAGCTAAATCTATTGAATGCTCTATGAAGTTAACAGTCCCTACAATAGCGATAATAATTGGAGAGGGTGGATCTGGAGGAGCAATAGCTTTAGCATCATCCAATAAAGTAATTATGCTGCAAAACGCAATATATTCTGTTATTTCCCCAGAAGGATGTGCCACTATTTTATGGAGAGACCCGAAAAAAACTTTAGAAGCTGCAACTGCAATGAAAATGTCATCCAGTGATCTTTTAAAATTAAATATAATTGATGAAATAATTCCAGAACCAGTTGGAGGCGCTCATCGAGATAAAGATCTAATATTGGATAATGTAAGAGACTCATTAAAGAAAAATTTAGATTTTTTTGAGACAATGGATAAAGATGAAATTTTTACTCATCGAAAAAATAAATTTTTGTCAATTGGAAGAAATAAAGGATTTTCAACACAATCAGAAGATGGAAATGATCTATCTATGAAGGCAAGTGTGTTTGAAAATATTAATCAAAACTTTAAAAAGAATTCTAAAATTTATTATGGTGTTTTTGCTATAGCTTTATTAATTTTACTTTTAAATATATTTTTATAAAGCTCCGTGACAATGTTTATATTTTTTTCCAGAATTACAAGGGCAGGGTTCATTTCTTCCAATCTTTTTTGTTGAAAGCTCGTCAAATTTTTTGCTTAAATTTTCATTACTTTGTTCTTCTTGGCTATTTTCTATGAGCTTTAAATTAAACAAAATTGTAATTAAATCATACTTAAGTTTACTTAATAAATTTTCAAAAAGTGTAAATGCCTCTTTCTTATATTCTACTAAAGGATCTCTTTGTCCATAAGATCTTAAACCAATGACTTGTCTTAATTGTTCTA
>CACAEM010000039.1 GCA_902531455.1 uncultured Pelagibacteraceae bacterium
TGATACTTCACATAATTTTCCATCTTTAAGCACAGCTATTTTATCACACATTTGTCTCACAACCGGTAAATCATGGCTTATAAATAAAATTGTGAGATTTAACTGTTCTTGAAGATCTTTTAATAAGTTTAGTATTTGAGCTTGAATGCTCACGTCTAATGCTGATGTAGGTTCATCACAAACAAGAAGTCTTGGTTGGGTTGCTAGTGCCCTTGCTATTGATATTCTTTGTCTTTGTCCCCCTGAAAATTCATGGGGATATCTGATTGCAGACTGTTGAGTTAATTCAACAGATTCTAATAAATCATGAATATAACTATCTAAATCACTAGATTTTATATCCGGATTATGAAGTTTAATAGGTTCAGCAATAATTTCCTTTACTTTTAGTCTTCCATTTAACGAGGAAAATGGATCCTGAAATATCATTTGAATTTGTTTTCTAAATTTAAGTAGATCTTTGTTTTTTTTTATTTTGGTAACATTAACACTGTCAAAATAAATATCTCCAGAACTAGGCTTAAATAAATTAACAACCATTTTTGCTATTGTTGTTTTGCCACTTCCACTTTCACCAACTAAGCCAAAAGACTGTCCTTCTTTTATTTTTAGTGAGACATCATCTACAGCCATTACAGAATTCTTTGTATTCTCAGTGAAAAAACTATCATCAAAAGATTTACTCAAGTTTTTAATTTCTATTAAATTTTGATCAACAATTATCTTTTTAGACCACCTGTTTAATATTTTAATGTTATTATTTTGATTATTAACGTTCTCTTTTTCAATTATTGTAAATCTAGATATTTTTTTATTAGTCGGTGGTACAGAGCTAACTAAGCTTTTTGTGTATTTTTCCTTAGGTTCAACCAATATCTGTTTGGTTAAACCTATTTCAACTAAGTCTCCATTTTTCATTACAGCCACTCTATCTGTAGTTTCAGCAATAACTCCCATATCGTGGGTAATAAGTATTACAGCTAAGTTTCTCTCTTTTGTTAGTCTTTTAATTAATTCTAGAATTTGAGACTGAATAGAAACGTCTAGTGCTGTTGTTGGTTCATCTGCAATTAATAATTCAGGCTCACAACATAAAGCAAGAGAAATAACAACTCTTTGTCTCATACCACCAGAAAATTGGTGGGGGTAATTATAAAACCTTTTTTTGGCATCCTTGATCCCAACTTCTTTTAATAAATTAATTGCTTTATTTTTTGCATCCTCTGAACTTAAATTTAAATGAGTTTGTATTGTTTCTATAAGTTGTTCACCAATTGTTAAAATTGGATTTAAAGAGGTTTGAGGATCTTGAAATATTAATCCAATTTTTTTTCCTCGATACTGAAAAATTGTTTCTGGATTTTCGCTGATATTAATTTCTCCCATCAATATTGATCCACTTGAAACTTTACCTGGTTCATCAATTAAATTTACTATGGAATTAGCGACAGTACTTTTTCCTGAACCAGACTCTCCAACTAATCCAACAATTTCACCTTTTTTTATATCAATATTGATGTTCTTTGCAGCATTTACAGTTTCTTTTCTCATTTTATAGTCGACACTCAAATTATTTATTTTTAAAAAAGTCATTTTTTTAGCCTTGGGTTAAGCGTATCTCTCATCCAATCTCCTAATAAATTAATTGAGAAAGCAAGAATAACTAAGAATATTGCAGGAAAGAATGTTATCCACCATTCACCTGAAAATAAAAAATCATTTCCTAATCTAATTAAAGTACCTAATGAAGGTGTTGTAGGAGGAACTCCCACTCCCAAAAAGCTCAATGTTGACTCTGCAATTATAGCAAGAGCTAGACCTATTGTACCTATTACCAAAATAGGTCTCATTATATTTGGCAATATATGCTTAAACATAATAAGTAAATTTGAAACACCTATAATTGATGAGGCTGAAACATAATCTTTATTTTTTTCTACTAAGGTTGCTGCACGAGAAACTCTTGCAAATTGAGGCCACTCCGAAATTCCTATAGCAAAAATTAAAACATATATTGCCATCTCATCATGCATTTCTCTGGAGATGATACCTCTTGCAATACCATCAACTAATAGAGCCATTAATATACTTGGTACTGTTAGCTGAACATCTGTTAATCTCATTACTATCATTTCATATTTTCCACCAAAGTAACCTGCTGTTAAACCCAGTGAGACACCTAATATTAGACTAAAGATAATTGCTGAGAAACCAACTATTAATGAAATTCGTGAACCATAAAGAATTGTTGAAAGCATATCTCTTCCTTGTCCATCTGTACCTAAGATAAATTTTGCCATACCATCTTCAGTCCAAGAAGGAGGAGTAAAAGCTTCCATTAAAGATAATGATGCAGGGTCAAAAGGGTTATGAGGAGTGACGAACTCAACAAAAAAAGAGCAAAAGAAAATTATTAATAATATTACTGACGATACAATTGCAGTTGGAGATTTAATAAAACTAAAGTAAATGTCGCTATCTTTTAGTCTCTCCCAAGAATTTAGTGTTTTATTATCCACTTGTAGCATCCCCTTTAACTCGAATTCTTGGATCAATAAAATAATATAGAATATCTACAATTAAATTTATCATCACAAATACAAAAGCTATAAATACTAAATAAGCTGACATAATTGGTATATCTACGAATTGAACCGCCTGAATAAATAAAAAGCCCATGCCAGGCCATTGAAAAACAGTTTCAGTAATTATTGAGAAAGCAACTAATGTACCTATATTTATTCCTGCTATAGTTATTACAGGAATTAATCCATTTTTTAGTGCGTGTTTATAGTTAATACTTTTTTCACTTATACCTCGAGCTCTAGCAAATTTTATATAATCAGTTTGTAATATTTCCATCATCTCTGCTCTTACTAACCTAATTATATAAGTCATTTGAAAGAGACTTAGTGTTACAGACGGAAGTATAATTGCTTTCAATCCTGAAACTGTTAAAAGTCCAGTAGTCCAAAAGCCTAAGTCAATCACCTCTCCTCTTCCAAAAGATGGAAGTACACCTAATATTACTGCGAATAGATAAATAAAAAGTATACCAATTACAAAAGTTGGAAGAGATACTCCCAAAAGGGATATGGCCAATATAAAATCACTTAAAAAACCTTTTCGATTAATGCCTGTGTATACTCCTAATAATGTTCCTGAAATCAATGCAATTAATGCAGAAATTAAAACTAATTCCATAGTTGCTGGTAATCTTTCAATAATTAATTCTGAAACTGGTCTTCTTAACTGATACGAAATCCCAAATTCCCCTTTGGAAGCATTAACTACAAACCTTGAAAATTGAATATGTATTGGATCGGTCAGTCCAAGAGTTTCTCTTAATTCTGCTCTTTCTTCATCAGAAGTTTCTTCACCAACCATGTTGTTAATTGGATCACCCACAAAGTTAAATAAAGAAAATGAAACAAATGACACAACAAGCATCACTATTACCGACTGAATCAGACGTTTGAAAAAATACTTTATCAATTTAAGAAATATTTATACTTATAAGCCCTTTGTTAAACAAAGGGCTTATAAAAAAGTTATTTATTTAAAACTTGCAAAACGGAATAATGGTTCATTATTCGGTCTTATTGGAACATCTACATTATTTTTAGTTGCCCAAGAAATTACTTGGTGATGTAGAGGAAGATATGAAATATCATCTTTTACAATTTTCCAAGCATTTGCAATAGCTGCATTTCTTTTATCTAAGTCAACTTCACCTTCCATAACTCTTATAGCAGCATCAACATCGCTGTTGCTAAAGTTTACTTTATTCCAGCTAGCACCTGACTCATATAGATAATGGAAAACATAATGACTATCTAATGTTGGAACTCCCCATCCTAGCATATAGAAATCACCTTTATCTTCTTTTAATTCCTTAAAATGCTTACTTTTTGTCTGAGCGAATAGATTAACATTTACGCCAATTTTGCCAAACATTCCAACTACTGCAGTACAAATTGCTTCATCATTTACATACCTGTCATTAGGACATCTTAGTTCAACATCGAAACCTTTGGGATATCCTGCGTCAGCTAACAATTTTTTCGCAGCGTCAACATCATAAGGCAATCTTTTATCTAGATCTTTTGTGTATCCATTTACACCAGGAAAAGTTATGATTCCTGCAGGCTCACTAAGGCCTCTCATTACTTTTTTCTTTATTGCTTCAATATCTATTGCTTGATAAAGGGCTTGTCTTACTTCTTTTTTCTTAAATGGATTATCGCCAGTATTTCCAGATCTTAATTTATCTGCTGCTTGGTCCATACCTAAAAAGATTGTACGCATTTGAGCAGTACTCACTACTTCATGATCTGCAGAATTTCCAATTCTAGCTAAGTCTTGAACTGGAGCGTCAGTTACTAAATCAACTTCACCAGATAGTAATGCTGCAACTCTTGTAGCTGAGTTTTTAATTGGTAAAAGGTGTATTTCACTAACACTATTATCTTTCATTGAACCCCACCAATTAATATTTCTCTCAAATACAGTCTTTGTATTTGGCTCTCTTAGTGTAATTTTGAATGGTCCAGTTCCCATTGCATTAGTTGCTGAGAATGTTTCTTCTCCACCATCCCAGTTTTGTGAAACTGTCGCTCCAAAATCAATAGACCATTTTTTAGACATTATAAATATATTTGATAATTGGTTTAAAAGAATTGGATTTGGTTTGCTTGTTGTCACTTGAACAGTGTAGTTATCAATTTCTTTAACATCAGAAATTGTACTTATGTATTCTTTAAAATCTGATGTAGGTTGTTTTGCTCTCAATATACTAAACACAACATCTTTTGCTGTCATATCTGTACCATCAGAAAATTTTACATCTTTTCTTAAATTAAATACCCAAGTATTTGGATCAGTTGTTTTCCAATCAGTTGCAAGTTGAGGTTCAATACTCATATCTAAACCTCTTGTTACAAGTGCTTCATAGACCTGTCTTGAAACTTGTGTTGTAGGACCTTCATTTTGGGCATGAGGATCCAAAGTTAAACTATCTCCTTGCATAGACCATTTAATTGTTTTCGCATATGAATGTGTTGATACAAAAACAAATAAAATTGCAAAGAAAATTTTAATAAAATTTTTAAATTTCATTTTTCCTCCTAATTATTACAAATAAAATTAAACCTGATTAATGGGTCAACTACAAGGGTAAAATAGGTAACTTAATTGTTATGAATGATATCATTTTTAAACTTTGTATATAAAATTTTTGAATAATTATTCATATTTGTCATATTTTCTTTAGCCTCTTTATCAAATTTTTCAAGAGCACCCTGTCCTAATTGATTTTCTAATGCTGACTTATATTCAGGGACGCAACCCCAATCATTTACAGTTGTATCTTTGATCTCTATGTGGAATTGAATACCATAAGCATTGTTTTTATATCGAAATATTTGATATTTTGTCTCTTTTGATGAAGCAATTAAGGTTACATCTTTATTATTTTCTAATTCTTGAACTTCATAAGAATGCCATTGTAATGATGTAATTTTTTGTGGAAAATCTGTAAAAAGTATATCTTTATTTTTTTCATCCAAAAAATTTACATCCAACATTCCAATTTCAGGATTATTAGTTTTAACTACATTTCCTCCTATTACTTCTCCTAGTAATTGACATCCTAAACAAAAACCTAAGTATGGCTTATTTAATTCTACAACGAACTCTTTAATTTTTTTTTTTTCTTCTATGAGCCAAGGAAAATCCTTTTCCATCCAAGTATCCATAGGTCCACCCATACATAACATACCGTCAAAAAAAATTTAAATTATTCGGAATTTTTTCGCCTTCATCTAATTCAATAGTTGTAATATTAACTCCATCTTTAATCATTAAATCTTTTATATAACCAGGATCTTCAATATTTATGTGTTGAAGAACAAGAATTTCCATTATTATACGATGGGTTTTAGCAAACCTAATATTTTTTTATGAATTATTTTATTAGATGATACTGCTACATGTCCTGCTTGCTTTGCGTCTTTATTATTCCAAGTTGTAATAATACCACCAGATGCATTGATAATTGGTATTAGTGGATGAATGTCCCAAATTTTATTATTGCATTGCAATACAACATCAATTCTACCTTCACATATCTGAGCATATGACAATGCATCTGAACAAGGGAAT
>CACAEM010000040.1 GCA_902531455.1 uncultured Pelagibacteraceae bacterium
TTGTGTCTTTATCTAGAGTTACAGATTCAATTGCTCTGTGTGCCATAAGCAATAATGTTCCTCCTGGAGTTTCATAAACTCCTCTCGATTTTATTCCAATGAATCTATTTTCAACTAAATCTACTCTCCCAATTCCATTTTTGCCGGCTAATTGATTGAGTTTATCCAAAACTTTCGCTGGAGATAATTTTTTTCCATTCAGACCAACTGGATCGCCGTTCTTATAATTAATTGTTATAAAACTTGCCTTATTTGGGGCTTTTTCAGGGGAAGTTGTTCTTTGAAATATAAATTCAGGTGCAGAATTTTTTGGATTTTCTAAAACTTTACCCTCTGTTGAGGTATGGAATAAATTATCATCTACTGAGAATGGTGGCGCTCCCTTTTTATCTTTAGGGATTGGTATTCCATGTTTTTTTGCATAATTAATGAGATCTGTTCTTGATTTTAATTTCCATATTCTCCATGGAGCAATTATTTTAATTTTAGGACCAAAGTAATGATATCCAAGTTCAAATCTCACCTGATCATTTCCTTTTCCTGTTGAACCATGGGAAACAGCATAAGCATCGAATTTCTTTGCAACTCTAATTTGATCTTTTGCAATAAGTGGTCTTGCAATTGATGTACCTAACAAATAAACACCTTCATAAAGAGCATGACCTCTTATCATTGGGTAGACATAATCTTTAACAAAAATATTTTTTAGATCTTGGATGATAATTTTTTTTACTCCTAATTTTTTTGCATTCTTTATAATTTTTTTTCTATCCATCTCCTGCCCAACATCTGCTGTGTATGCTATTACTTCAGCATCATAATTTTCTTGAAGCCATTTAAGAATTATAGATGTATCCAAACCACCTGAATAGGCGAGCACAATCTTCTTTTGTTTTTTCATTTAAGTGCAGCTTTTTTTTGCGGCGTTATAAGCTTTTGTAAATCCCATTAATGAATAGTCATCAGTAGTTTGAGTACCACTTTGTTTATAAGCAGTTATCATTAATCTAGATGCCTTTTTCATTCTTTTAATTATTTTTTGTTCTGTTTTTCCGCTAGAAATCCAAGCAAATTTATTTTGTGGTAAATCAAATTCAAATTTAGACTTGCCCGATGTAGCTAAAATTGCATTTTGTGGATTAAAATCATAACCAGATGTTATGCTCACTTCATCTGAAATTTTGTCTTCAGGTCTAAATGATACAAATAATCTAGCTTCTCTATTACTCGCTTTAGGAGATTGTCTAACTGGAACTGAATAAGCAAAACAGATTTTTCCAGTTTCATTAAAAACTGTAACTGCATTCCAATCTTTAAATGTACCTAATTTTGTTAAATCTTCAGACTGAGCAAAGGATATTGAAAATACTGATAATATTAATGTTTTTAAAAATATTCTTTTAATTAAGGACATGGGTTAGGATATTTTTTTTGAACATTATTTATTTCTTTTATTACTTCACTATCAAGATTCACTTTTACACTTTCTAGGTTAGTTTTCAACTGCTCCATAGTTGTTGCTCCAATAATTACACTAGTCATAAAGTCTTGTACTTCACAGAATTTAATAGACATCTGACTCATATCTAGATCAAATTTTTGACTAATTTTGTAATAATCTTCAACAGCCTCTTCCATGTTTGGTTTTCTATACCTTGTCCAAAAATCAAAATCTCTTTCCATCCTTGATCCTTTTGGAAATTGTTTATTTCTATATTTACCTGTTAAATAACCACTGGCTAAAGGTGAATATGATAAACACCCTATATTTTCTCTGATAGATACTTCTGCTAAACCAACTTCATAAGACCTATTTAATAAACTGTATGGATTTTGAATTGACATCATTCTTGGTAAATCTTTATCTCGAGAAAGTTGAAGATAATTCATAACTCCCCATGGGGTTTCATTTGACAAACCAACATACCTAATTTTGCCCTCCTCAATAAATTTTTTTAAGTTTTCAAGAACATCTTCAAATTTATTCCAATCATTTTCTTTGTGTTCATAGCCCAATCTTCCAAAGTTATTTACGTTTCTTTCAGGCCAATGCAATTGATAAAGATCTATATAATCAGTTTTTAATCGCCTTAGACTTCCATGCAGTGCATTCTCTAAATTCTTTCCAGCGAAGCTGTTCTCTCCATTTCTCATATATTTTCTGCTAGGACCACCCACTTTGGATGCCAGTATTACGTCTTTTCTTTTTTTTGTTTTTTCAAACCAATTTCCAATTATAGTTTCAGTATAACCATATGTTGCAGCTTTAGGAGGCACGGCATACAACTCAGCTGTATCCCAAAAATTTACTCCATTATCTAAAGAGTAATCCATTTGTTCAAAAGCCTCATTTTGGGTATTTTGTTCACCCCAAGTCATTGTCCCAAGACAGATTGTACTCACGTTTAGGTCTGTATTTCCTAGTTTTTTATAATTCATAATTTATGCAGTATTTGTTACATTTATTTTGATGACTTGAAAATCTTAAAAAAAAATCTTATATAAATAATATGGAATTCAATAAAGATAATATTTTAAATAAAGCAACAACTGCCAAACAAACTGTTATAATGGATGAAGGCTTAAGAGCCTATATGCTTAAAGTTTATAACTATATGGCAACCGGTGTGTTGCTTACTGGAATAATAGCACTTTTATCATTTAAAATGTCTGTTGTAACAGATCCAAACGGAGCAATTGTTGGATTAACAGAATTTGGGAATGCAATTTACTTATCAGGTTTAAAATGGATTGTAATGTTAGCCCCATTAGGAATTGTGTTTTACATGAGTTTTGGAATTAATAAAATGAGCGCTTCAAGAGCTCAGACAACTTTTTGGGTATTTGCTGCATTAATGGGATTATCTCTTTCATCAATATTACTTGTTTACACAGGTTTGAGTGTAACAAGAGTATTCTTTATTTCTTCAGCAACATTTGGTGCAATGAGTATCTATGGTTACACAACAAAAAGAGATTTAACTAAGATGGGATCTTTTTTGATGATGGGTTTGATAGGAATTATTATTGCATCAGTAGTTAATATATTCTTAAAATCATCAATGATGTATTTTGCAATATCAATAATTGGGGTTTTAGTATTTGTTGGTTTAACTGCTTACGATACACAAAAAATTAAGAACATGTATGCTGCTTCTGACAGTGGTGAGTTAATGGGTAAAAAGGCTGTAATGGGAGCACTAACTTTATATTTAGATTTTATAAATTTATTTATAATGCTTTTAAGATTATTCGGTCAAAGAAGATAAAGCTTAAATTTTTTTCCAATCAACTTTATTCAAGAGTATTTTAAGATCGTATGAATTTTTTAGTATCTTACCATTAGTATCTGTAATTAAATATTTAAGATTTTTGTTTGAAGGCTTAAAGTTTTTACAAATTTTATAAATAGCTTTTTCAGCAGCATTTTTAAAAACACTGAAACTCACCTGCTTTCCTGAAATAGAAAGACCATAATCTTTCCAACTACCTGACGAAACCATTTTTGCATAAAGATCTAAAATAATTTTTAACTCAGTTCTCTCAAAAAAAAGTTTTTTATCTTCATCTTTTTTCGAATTATTTACTACTAATTTTAAATTTCTATTCATTCAGTTTGTATTTGTTTATTAAACCTATTTGAAAAGCTGTAAAAATAAAGGTTATTGGCAACATTCCCCAAACTTTGAAGTTAACCCAAAATTCTTCTGATTGTGTTCTCCAAATTATTTCATTTAAAATCGCTAATCCAAAAAAGAAGTACGTCCATCTTTTATTTAAAATCTCCCATCCCTCATCACTCAATGGCATAGATTTACCTAGTAATTTTTTTAAAACTGGTTCATTTGTAAAGTATTTGCCAAACATTAATGCAAGACCAAACAAAATATTTATTATTGTTGGCTTCATGTAAATAAATATAGGATCATCAAAATAAATTGTTAAACCACCAAATAATGTAATCAATATTCCGCTTATTAATGGCACCTTTGGAATTGTTTTTTCAACAATCCACATAATTAAAACTGCTATTATTGTTGCAACTATGAGTGGAGGTATTGCAACAATTAAGTTTTTATCATTATTGTAATAAAAATAAAAAAATATTACCAAAGGCCCTAAATCAGTAACAAATTTTAAAACAGATTTATTCACTGCTACATAATAGCAGAATAATAAAACAATTATATTTTTTTTATTGATTTTTATTTTTAAATATCCATATTTATTAGGTGACTGTTCAAAAAGGAAAATTTTCTATCGGAGACGTTGTAAAACATAAGCACTTCGACTTTAGAGGTGTAATTTATGATGTTGATTTTGAGTTTAATAATTCTGAGGAGTGGTATCAATCTATACCAAAAAACGTAAGACCTAGAAAAGACCAACCATTCTATCATTTATTAGCTGAAAATGACGAAATCACTTATGAAGCATACGTTTCTGAGCAAAATTTATTAGTTGATGATTCTGATGAACCAATTAAACACCCTCTAATCAACGAGATATTCTCAGGAAAAAAAGGCTCTGGTTACTTTAAGCCTTCTAATTAAGCAAATTTACATTATTTAAACACATTTCGTGCAAACCTTCGTCATAGATTATGTCTAAGATAAATTATATTTTGACCAAGGATGCTTTAATCCCATTTATTTTATCTCCCTCTGTGTTCTTGGTCAGAATAACCCACTAGAAAAATTTTCATAATTTAAATTTGTGTTATAGATAACAGAAAATGTTTAAGTATTTAAAACCAAACAACTTATTAAAAATAATAAATAAAACACAAAAGTTTGTATTTATTATTTTTTTAGTAATTATAAGCATTGGCCTTGTTGAGGCATTAATACTTTCTCCTGAAGACTATAAACAAAGCGACTCTGTGAGGATTATGTACGTACATGTTCCAGCAGCTTGGATTTCTCTTGGAATTTTTTCTTTAATCGCTGTTTTGTCATTCGGTATTTTAGTTTTTAAAAATAAGAATCTATCTTTAATAACAAAAAGCTTAGCACCATCTGGTTTTGTCTTTAATGTTATTGCATTGGTTACTGGATCTATCTGGGGTAAACCTACTTGGGGAACTTGGTGGGCATGGGATGCAAGAATAACGTCAATGTTATTACTTGCTTTTTTCTATTTGATGTTTCTTCTAAGTTGGAGGGTAACTGACAATGAGGAAAGAGCTGTAAAGATTAGTTCGTACATAGCAATAATAGGTTTAATAAATGTCCCAATAATCAAATTTTCTGTTGAATGGTGGTCAACATTGCACCAACCTTCCTCAGTAAATATTTTTACAGAAACTTCTATTCATGCTTCTATGTTGTTACCTTTAGGTATAATGACTGCGGCATTTGCACTTTTTTCGCTTTTGATATTTTTGATGAAATATAATACAGAACTGATAAAAATAAAAAACAAAGGATTAGATAGATTATGATTAACGAAGTTTTATACATGAATGGATATGGTCTCTATGTATGGTCTTCTTTTGCATTTACTCTTTCTTGTTTCTGTATTTTATATTCAGTAATCAAACTTCAACTAGTTAAAGAGCAAAAGAAATTTAGGGCTCGTTTTGAAAATTTAGATTCTGATAAAATTGAAATTGCAAAAAAACAAGAGACATATAAAGAAATACTAGCTACTTCATCGTGTTTTGCCAAAATTTTAACAGCAGTTAAAAAATTACGATCTTTTAAAAAACCTTCAGCTACAACTCCTTCTCCCTCCTCAAATAAATTCGGAACTGAGCCGC
>CACAEM010000041.1 GCA_902531455.1 uncultured Pelagibacteraceae bacterium
AGACTTTTTGAAAGACCGTATCTCAATAAATCCCTTATCGGTTGTTAAAATTTTGTCAATTACCTGTCCTTTTGGATTAATAAAGGCAGAAATTCCATTGTTTGATGAGCGGATGACTGGTTTGCCTTCCTCTATGGATCTGAAAATTGAGTGAGAGAAATGCTGGTATGGACCAATAGAATTTCCAAACCAACCATCCTCGGAGATGTTTAATATAAAATCATAATCTTTTTCGCTACTATTTATTTTACCAGAATAAATAATCTCATAACAAATAAGTGGAACAAAACTAAAATTATTGAGACTAATTAGATCTCTTCCACTATCTGCAGAAAAAGATTGATAACCTTGAGTGATTTTTTTAAATCCTAAATTACTTAATGTATTTTCAAATGGTAAGAACTCTCCAAATGGTACCAATTTATTTTTGTAGTATTTTTGTAAAATGTTGAGATCATTATCTGCTAGTAAAAGTGAATTATAAATCTTTTGTTTTTCATTTATATTCATACCAAAAATAATCTTATGTTTTTTTGAAAAATTTTTTGAAAAAAGAGCTTTAAATTTTTTAAGATCCTCAAAATTAATACTTGAGAGGATACCTTCAGGTAGAATAAACAGTGTTTCGATTGATGGATTTGGTTTAGAAACATTAATCAACTCAAGAATAAATTCACTGGTATTTTCATTTTGAAAATATCTATTAATATTAATTGTGGGAGAAATTATCTTAATATTAAAACCTAAATCTTTTTTTTCAGTCAATTCAAATTGTCTCAAATTTGAGTTGCCCCAAAAATAATTAGCACAAAGAGCTAAAACGGAAAAAATAAATACACTTATTTTTATTTTTTTTTTGTAATTAAAAAATAAAACGATTGGAAATAGAAATAATAAAATAACTAACGAATTAAAAGCATATGTCCCTGTAATGGAAAGTATTTGAATAAATTCTAAATAATTTACAAAGCTAAAAGCAATTAAGTTCCATGGAAAACCACCAAGTAAGAAACCTCTAATATATTCAAATATAGACAAAATAGTGGCCAAAATCAAAATTGATAGGAGATTTTTTTGGGGATTTAAAAATGAAAATACTAAAGTTGAAAAACCATAAAATAATCCTAAAAATAATGGAATTAAAATTAAAGCAAATGGTATCAAAGGTTTAAAGATGTCTTCAAAAGTTAACGAATTTGTAATCCAATATAAATTTGAAATAAAGTAACCAAATCCAAATATCCATCCAATGTTAAATGAAACAATTTTATCTTTTGAATTAAGTAAAAGTGTCCACAGTAGAGCTGGGTATGATAAGAAATTTATATAGAATAAATTGTAGGGTGGAAGACTAAAAGAAGAAATTAGACCAAATGAAAATACAAATGAGTATAATAGAACTTTATTTTTTTTTAATAAAGTCAATTTACTTTATGAAAATATTTCAAGATTAATTTTTCTTTTTTAAACATTTTTTTAAAATCATTTAATTTCTTGTGATCATAGCCAATTAAATGAAGATATCCATGTATCCACATTTTATCAAACTCTATAAAGAAATTTGTGTTTTTTGATCGTTTTTTAATAATTTCATAGCCTATTGCTATATCACCTACATATAGTCTTTTTTTCTCTTTAATCTTTATTGGAAAAGATAAAACATCAGTAGATTTATTTTTTTTTCTAAATTTAAGATTTAAATATTTCATTTTTTTATTATTGGTCAATAGTATCGAGAATTCATGATTTTTTTTTACAAATAAAGGCTTTTTGGACAATATTTTAAGTCTTTTCTCTAAATAATCGTTTGGTTTTTTTATAATTTTTTTCCAATTTGAATAGCCGGATATTACATTGGCTTTTATCATTAGTCTGAGCTTTGATCCGAATATGCCTTAACGATTTTAGATACAAGCGGGTGTCTAACTACATCTTTATGATCAAAATCAACTACAGAAATTTCTTTTAGATGTCCCAGTAATTTTTTTGATCTGTGCAGACCTGAAAGTGATTTATTAGGTAAATCTATTTGTGAGGGATCACCATTTATTACTATCTTCGAGTTTTCTCCAATTCTAGTTAAAAACATTTTAATCTGCGTATCTGTTGCATTTTGCGCCTCATCAAGAATTGCAAAAGAATTTTTTAAAGTTCTACCTCTCATAAATGCTAGTGGGGCTATTTCTATATCACCGACTTCAATTTTTTTTTGTATCTTTTCAAAATCTAATAAATCGTACAAAGAATCGTATAATGGTCTTAGATATGGATCTACTTTTTCTCTCATATCCCCAGGTAAAAATCCAAGTCTTTCACCAGCTTCAACAGCGGGTCTTGATAAGATAATTCTCTCTATTTTTTTATCTAATAACATTGTTAGTGCTACAGCAACTGCTAAAAAAGTTTTACCAGTTCCAGCAGGTCCAGCTGAAATAATTATGTCTGATTCTCTTAAAGCTCTAACATAATCTTTCTGTCTTTTAGACCGCGGTATAACAGACTTTTTGGGAGTTTTAATTATATATTCTACTTTTTTTTCAGTATTATTTTTTTCGTCAATCATAAATTCGTTTATGGAAGAAATTATATCTTTTTTTTCAATTGTTCCATTATTTAAAAACTGTTCAGTCAAAAATTGTATAGCATTTTTGATCAAATTATTCTTTTCTGGATCACTTTTTACTAAGATAGAATTCCCCCTAGAATACAAACTAGTTTTTGTAATTTTCTCTAATTCCTTTAAATTATCATTAAACTCACCTGCTACACCAAGTAACAAATCATTATTTTGAAATATTATGCTTAAAGTATTATTTTCAGAATATACATATTTTAATTCTGAAATAATTTTTTTTTTGATTAAATTACTCAACTTAAGCAGCTTCCATTTTTTTATCTACTAAACCAAATAAGGTATTCTGATTACTAGTTTGAACTTTTACTTTTACAACTTTACCAATAAGATTTTCATTTCCATCAAAAATTACAGGTGAAATATATTTATTTCTTCCAAATAATTTATTTTGTTTTTTCATTTTATTTTCAACAAGTACATTAATTGTATTTTTTTCAAATGATTTATTAATTTCTATTTGATTATTAAATAATTCCTCTTGAATTAATGTCAGTCTCTCTTTAGCAGTATTTTTTTCAATTATTTCTAATTTTGCAGCTTTTGTTCCAGGCCTAGGACTAAAAATAAAAGAAAAAGAATTTATAAATTTAATTTTTTTTATTAGTTCAAATGTATCTTCAAAATCCTTTTGAGTTTCTCCAGGATAACCAATAATAAAATCACTAGAAAATTCTATCTCTGCATTGATTTTCTTTAATCTTTCATAAATTTTTAAATAATCGTCAACAGTATGTTTTCTGTTCATTAACTCTAACATCTTATTTGAACCACTTTGAATAGGTAAATGAACAAATGGCATTAATTTATTACTATAAGAATAACAATCAATTAAATCATCTGTCATATCTCTTGGATGCGAAGTCGTATATCTTATTCTTTCCAATTCTGAAAACTGGTCTAAATGGTTTATTAGATTAGATATTCTAAACTCTTTAAAATTTTCTTTATATGAGTAAGCATTAACATTTTGCCCAAGCAAAGTGATTTCTTTTGCCCCATTTTTTATTAATTGCTCTGCTTCTGATATAATTTTATTGTAAGGTCTAGAATATTCAGGTCCTCTAGTATATGGCACTACGCAAAAATGACAAAATTTATCACATCCTTCTTGAATTGTTAAGAAGGCTGATATTTTATTTTCATTATTTTTAATTTGATCAAAATATCCAAACTTTGCAACAGTATCAAATTCTGTTTCTTCCTGTTTTAAATTTACCATGTGATTTTTTAGTAAATCATTAACTTTATGATAAGATTGGGGGCCTAACACAATATCTATATATGGTTCTCTCTTAATCATCTCTTCATTTTCTGCTTGTGCAACACAGCCTGCAACGACCATTATAGGTTTTTTTTTATCTCTGTATAATTTTTTAACTCTACCAATTTCATGGTAAACTTTTTCTTTAGCTTTATCGCGAATATGACAGGTATTTAAAATATAACAATCTGCGTTTGATTGGCTAGTAGTCTTTACAAAACCTAACTTACTAACAGAGTCATAGATTCTATTTGAATCGTACTCATTCATTTGACACCCAAAAGTTTTTATGAAGATTTTTCCATTCAGCATATTTTAACTTTTAAAAAAAACTCTGGAATTCCTATCATTTACTTTTCTTAATCCCATAAAGCTCAAGCTTATGATCTACTAAGTTATATCCGTACTTTTCTGCAACTTTTTTTTGTAGTTTTTCTATTTCTTCATCAACAAACTCAATAATTTCTCCTGATTTAATGTCAATAAGATGGTCATGATGACTTTCAACTAATGTTTCATATCTTGCTTTTCCACCTTTAAAATCATGCTTGGTAAGTATGCCTGATTCTTCAAAAAGCTTTACTGTTCTATAAACTGTGGCAATACTTATTCGTGAATCTTGTCTAGAAACTCTTTGATATAATTCATCAACATCTGGATGATCAGACTCACCATAAACTTCTTTTGATTCAGATAAAACTTTAGCAATTATTTTTCTCTGATCAGTTAGTTTTACGCCTTTCCTCTGACAAATTTGTTCTATAGTTTCAGACATATTTTATTTTAACTCGAATATATAGGTTTTATCAAACTTTTATTTTTATATAGTTTAATTAAATTTTGGTAATTTTTATTTGTTAAATCCTTCGATTTAAAACCAACTAAAAGAGCACTATTCGCTAATGATATAGCTTTGGCTACTGATAAAGAAATTCTAAGACTGGTAAATTTTCCAGGTCCTAAATTGATGAAAATTCTATCAATATCACTTATCTTTAGTCTTTTTTTGTTTATAAAATTTAGAAGTAGTTCCATAAATTTATCAAAGTTTTCTCTACTGTTTGCATGTCTGCTAGTGTAAGATTGTTTATCAGCAATGATCACAAAAACAATTTTTTCATTAGCCGCATCCATTATTAAATTTATCTTCATTTACTTATTTTTTTTAAATGCTTATGCGGAAACTGTAAACAAAAAATATGAACCTTCTGAAAAGGGCATTCTGGCTTTGATGTACCACAGATTTGAAGAAAATAAATACCCTTCAACAAATATTAAAATTAATATATTTCAAGAACATTTAAATATTATCAAAGAAAATAATTTTTCTTTTCTAAATCCAAAAAACTTTGAATATGAATTTAATAAAGTAAGTGAAGAAAAAAAAATTTTACTCACTATTGATGATGCGTTTTCTTCATTTTATTTACATGCTTGGCCAATCCTAAAAAAAGACAAAATTCCATTCATTTTATTTGTTTCAACAGAGGCTGTAGGTAATAAAGGTTATATGAGTTGGAATGAGATTATAAAAATATCAAAAGAAGATTTTGTATTTATAGGAAATCACTCACATTCACATGAATACTTAGTAAAATATAATTTTGAAAAATTTGAAAAAGATATTCTTAAATCAGTAAAAATATTTGAGAAAAATCTTGGCTATAATTCTAAGTTTTTTTCATATCCATTCGGCGAGTATAGTTTAGAACAAAAAAAATATATTACTGAACAATTTGAGTATGCTTTTGGTCAACATTCAGGAGTTATAGATTTAAATAAAGATAAATA
>CACAEM010000042.1 GCA_902531455.1 uncultured Pelagibacteraceae bacterium
ATTTCTAAATCATTTGATACAAGTAAATCAAATCCTAGAAGTAAGTTAGTATCACCATAAGATAACCTTATTGCTCCAACATCTTCTGGTTTTTTAAAAATTCTTAAGAAACTTTTAACAGCTCCACCTTTTTGTGCTAATCCAGTCATATCTAAAACCCCAGATCCTTTTCCATCTATTTGGGCAGCGGTTGCAAGCACAGCTCCAATGGTAACAACTCCTGTACCACCAATTCCAGCAATCATTATTCCAAAAGATTTATCAATTTGAGGTAATATTGGATCGTCTATCTTTGAATTTATTTTATTAATTAAATTATCGTCATAATTTTTCTTAAGTCTTATATCTCCCTCAAGACTTACAAAACTTGGACAAAACCCATCTACGCATGTGTAATCTTTGTTGCAAGAAGATTGGTCAATTTGTCTTTTTCTACCATACTCGGTTTCGACAGGTGCAATAGAAACACAATTAGATTGAATTCCACAATCTCCACAACCTTCACATAAGTCTTTATTAATAAAAATTTTTTTCTTAGGCTCTTCCAAGATACCTTTTTTTCTTCTCCTTCTTTTCTCAGCTGCACAAGTTTGATCATAAATTATTACAGTTGTTGCATTAATTTTGCTCAATTCAATTTGAACATCTATAATATTTTTTCTATCATAAACTTTAGAATTTTTTGCAAAACCTCCTCTATCACTATATTTTTCAATTTCATCTGTGATTATTGCAATTTCTTCGACACCTTCTGCTTCAAGTTGTTTAGACATTTGAGCAACTGTTGGTAATCCATCTAATGCTTGACCTCCTGTTAAAGCAACGGCATCATTATACAAAATCTTAAATGTCATTTTAGTTTTTGCTGCAACTGCATGTCTTATAGATAGAATTCCTGAATGGATGTAAGTCCCATCTCCCATATTTTGAAAAACATGGTCTGTATTACTAAATACAGACTCACCAACCCAAGTTGCACCTTCTGATCCCATTTGTGAAAAGCCCTCATTATCTCTCTCCATATGTTCTACAAGATAAGCGCAACTAATACCTGTAATTGCTCTACTACCTTCAGGTATTCTAGTTGAAGTATTATGAGGGCACCCAGAACAGAAATGTGGGACTCTTTTTAAAGAAATATTTGAATTAGTTTTTTCTTTCAAAGACTTTAATTTTTTTGAAAGATTATTTACTTCATCTGGTAGTTTAAGGTAATTAATTATTTCAAAGATCTTTAAACCAATTTCAGCTGGATCTAAAGCTCCAGAAGAAACAAATAAATCATTATTATTTTCATCATTTTTTCCAACTACTTTTATATTTAAATTTTTATTAAATAATATTTCTTTAACTTGTGTTTCAATGATTGATCTTTTTTCTTCAACAACAATAATTTTTTCTAAATTTTCCGAAAATTTTTCAATTATTGTTTCCTCTAATGGCCAAGGCATAGCAATTTTAAGAAATTTAATTCCTACTTGATTGGCAATATCTTCATTTATTCCTATTTTTTCTAGCCCTAATTTTGTATCTAAAAAAGATTTTCCAGTGCTAATTATTCCAACTTTTGGATTTTCTGAGTTGAAAATAATTTTATTCAAATTATTTATTTTACAAAATTCTTTTACATATTTTATTTTATGGTGGTGTAGCCGATATTCTTTTTCTTGTGCAGTGTCTTTTAGTCTAATGTTTAAACCTTCAGATGGATAGTTTTCACTTGAAATATCTAATAGATTTAATCTATTTTCATCTAAGTCAACTGTTGCTCCTGAGCTTACGTTATCATGAACACACTTTATCCCTACCCAACATCCACTTTTTCTTGATAATTCGATTCCTATTATTCCATAATCTAATATTTCTTGAACACCGCTTGGATTTAAAAAAGGTATCATCGCATCAATCATTGCAAATTCACTTTGATGAGAGGTTGTAGAAGATTCACATATATGGTCATCTCCCATTAAAGCAATGACGCCTCCAAACTTTGAAGTACCAGCTAGATTTACATGTTTTAAAGCATCTCCTGCTCTATCTACTCCTGGCCCTTTACCATACCATATGCCAAAAACACCATCGTATTTATCTTGTTTTCTAAGATTTACTTGCTGTGTTCCCCATAGAGAAGTTGCAGCAAGTTCCTCATTTATTCCTGGTTGAAAATAAATATTGTTTTCATTCAAATATTTTTTGTTTTTTAAAATCTGCTGATCGTAGCCACCTAGAGGAGATCCTCTATACCCAGAGATATAACAAGCAGTATTTAAGTTTTTTTGTTTATCTCTTCTTGCTTGAACAATTGGAACTCGAACAAGAGCTTGGGCACCAGTTAAAAATCTAGTGCCTTTACTTAATTTATATTTGTCTTCAAGTTTAATTTCCACACTATTTAACTTTTTTAGGCAAATCTAACTGAACTGTAAGGTTTTAAATCCATATTAGTATTTTCATTTGCAATCATACCAGACACTATTTTTCCAGAAATTGCACCTAAAGTCCATCCTAAATGATGATGACCAAATGAGTAAAATACATTTTTATAATTTTTTGATGGTCCAATTATTGGTAAAAAATCTGGCAGTGTAGGTCGAAACCCTAACCACTCGTCTTTGTGCTCAGGTAAGCCGTCGAGCATATCCTTTGCATTTAAAATTAAGTTTTTGATCCTAGATTTTGATAAAGCATTTTCTAGACCACCAAACTCCACAGTACCAACTACTCTTAACCCTTGATCCATCGGCGACATTCCAAATCCTCTGTTAGAATAAACCACTGGTCTAGAAATTAAATGGTCAAAATCTTTAAAATGAACATGATACCCTCTCTCGGTATCCAATGGAATATTTTCATGAAGTTTATCAGTAAGTTTTTTTGAAAACGCACCACATGCAATAACCAATTTATCAAAAACAAATCTCTGGGTTTCCGATCTTAAAACAGGTTTTTCCTCATCAAAATTCAAATCTTGGATATTTAATTTTAAAAACTTTCCACCTTTTTTTATAAAATTTTCAAATAGCTTTATTAATATTTTTTTTGGATTTCTTGCATGTCTTGCATAATCATAAAAAACACCTCCATGATAAAATGGTTTTAAATTTGGCTCTAGATCGTGTATTTCTTTTTTATTTACCACTTGTTGTTTAACGCCTAGATCGTCTCTAATTTTTATTTCTAATTCTCTACTTTTTAAATTTTTTTCATTCCAGACATATAAAATTCCATTATTTTCAACTAAACCTTCTAGATCTATCTCTTCGAATAATTCATCATAAGCCAATAGGGATTGATCTAAAATTTGATGCATATTTTTTGCGGTATGGATCATTTTATCATTAGTACAATTCATTAAAAATTTTGAAAACCAAGGGATCATTTTTGGAACATAATTCCATTTAAGTGCCAAAGGTCCTCTTGAGCTCATAAGCATTGATGGAACATCACTTACAATATCTGGTCTGTTTAAAGGGACTGATGCATAAGGAGAAAAATGACCTGCGTTACCATAAGAGGCTGCATTTCCAGGTTCATCTCTATCGAACAAAATTACTTGATAGCCTTTTTTTTGAAGAAAAAGAGCATTACATACTCCTTGAATTCCTGCTCCTATTATACCAACTTTTAAAATTTTTTCTGACACAGAGAAAAATATAGTTGGTGGGATAAATTATAATAGATGTTATTTGATCGCGGTGGATAACTGTTTACATTATCTTAATTGCTGATCGGATCTCGACTGTAAATTTTGCAGCTCATTACAATACTTAAACCTAGCATTATTGATAACATAGATGATCCTCCGTATGACATGATAGGAAGTGGTGCTCCAACGATTGGCAACAACCCAACTACCATGGCCATATTTACAAAAATATATAAGAATAAAGCAGATGCAAAACCATAACAGTATAGTTTTGCAAAAAATGATCTGCTAAAAAAACCAATCCTTATTATTCTGTAAATTAATAATGTGTATAATAAAATTAATACCATTGAACCAATAAAGCCAAATTCTTCAGAGAAAAGAGTAAAAATAAAATCAGTGTGTTTTTCAGGTAAGAATTCAAGATAACTTTGTGTACCTTGCAAGAAACCTTTACCTAGCAATCCTCCTGAACCAATTGCAATTTTAGATTGAATTATTTGATAACCTGCACCCAAAGGATCTCTGTCTGGATTAAAAAAAGTTAATATTCTTGATTTTTGATATGGTTTTAAAATTGAAATTACAAAAGGTAATGAGACTAGTAATATTAATCCTGAATATATAAAATATTTTAAATTAAGTCCTGCTAACCAAATAATAGCCAACCCACTTCCTGCTATTAAAATTGCTGTTCCTAAATCAGGTTGAGTTATAACTAAATAGCAAGGTATCAACAAAAGTATAATTGGTTGTAATAAATATTTATAACTTTGAATGTCTGAGCTTTGGATACGATGGTAATATCTTGCAAAACAAACTATTATTGCAATTTTTATCAGTTCTGAAGGCTGAAGGTTCATTATGAAAAAATTTATCCATCGTTTAGAACCTGATGCTGAAATTCCAAAAAAAATTACAAGTAATAAAAGTAAAATTCCAAGAATATAAAAAATATATGCCTGTCTATACCAAACCGAAACTCTTACAAATGACAGAACTAAAAACATAGAAAAAAATACTAGAAATCTAGTTAGATGATTTTTAGTATAAAAAGAAAAGTTCCCACTTTCTGTAGAATAAATTGAAACAACACTAATTGAACCAATTATAGCAACAATTATTATTAAAAAGTAATCAACAGCCTTCAGTTTATCCAAAAATGAATAGCTAGTAGAATTTAGTGACGTTGAAATTATCATGCAATATTTTTTAAATCTTTCCTAATTTTTTCTCTTAATTCATGCCTATCTAAAATTTTTTTTATTAATTTGTTTGCTAGTGGAGCTGCTGCCTTGCTACCTGAGCCTCCATGCTCTATTAAAACACTGAGGGAATACCTTGGTTTATCATAAGGCGCAAATGCAATAAATAAAGCATGGTCTCTACTTTTATACTCTATCTCTTCAAGGTCTAAATCAAGCTCTCTATCTTGATCAGTAATTCTTTTAACTTGAGAAGTTCCAGTTTTTCCAGCAAACTTATATTTATCTTCTTTGTGCCTAGATCTGAAGGAGGTTCCAAATTGTTCATTAGTTGACCCATACATTGCATCTAGAACAAACTTTAAATTATTTGGATTTCTATAAAGTCTTTCATAGTATTTGAATTCGTGATCTTTCAAAATATTTTGACTTACAGATTTATTTTTTTCACTTTCAATTTTTAATTTAATAGCATCTAAATTTATTTCTTTATCATAAATTAAATTTGGCTTAATTTTATAGCCTCCATTAGCCAACTGTGCTGTCATCAAACATAATTGAAGCGGAGTAGTCTGAATGTAACCCTGTCCTATTCCGGTAATTACAGTTTCGCCAAGATACCAAGACTGTTCTAAAACTTGTTTTTTCCATTTTGTTGAGGGGACAATTCCTTTTTTTTCTTCTGAAAAAAAATCTTCTAAGACTTTTGAGCCTAGGCCATATCTTTTTGCAATTAATGAGAGCTTATCTACACCTAAAAGTCTTGCGACTTCATAAAAA
>CACAEM010000043.1 GCA_902531455.1 uncultured Pelagibacteraceae bacterium
TTATAATGAAATAAAAAATTCAAAAACCTTTTATGATATTAAATAAATGACAAAATTTTTAATTGAGCAATACAAAGCTGACAAATTATTAAAGATTAAACACAACTATTTAAATGAGCAGTTTTATGATTATAAAAAAATTTTTAAGGAAATAGAAAAAGTTGTAAAATTTGGAGATTTTACGCTTGGTAAAAAAGTGATAGAATTTGAAAAAAATATTTCAACACTTTTGAAATCAAAATTTGTTGTTAGTGTAGGAAGTGGGACTGATGCTTTGTTCTTAAGTTTAAAGGCGCTTGGAATAAAAGAAGGTGATGAGGTCATTACCCCATCTTATACATTTTATGCAACTATTGGTGCAATTGTAACAGCTGGAGCGAAACCAGTTTTTGTAGATATTAAAGAAGATTATAATCTTGATGAGTCATTAATTGAGAAAAAAATTACAAAAAAAACTAAAGCTATTCTACCAGTGCATTGGGCTGGTAGAATTTGTGAGATGACCAAAATAATGCAAATATCTAAGAAGTACAATATACCAATAGTTGAAGATGCTTGTCATGGAATCCTAGCAACGTACAAAAATAAATTTGCTGGTACATTTGGAGACTTTGGTTGCTTTAGTATGCACCCATTAAAAAATTTGAATATATGGGGTGATGGAGGATTTATGATAATCAAAAAAAAAAGTATGTATAAAAAAATGCTCTTATTAAGAAATCATGGATTAGCTAGTAGAAATAAAAATTTAATTTTTGGATATAATTCAAGGCTTGATACAGTTCAGTCTGTTGTGGCATTGCATTTATTAAAAAAAATAAAAAAAATTACCAATACAAGAATTAGAAATGCAAATTATTTAGATAAAAAATTAAGCAAAAACAAAAACATTAAAATAGTCAAAAGACAAAATAATTTAAAGGAAGTTTTTCACTTATATCATATAAACATATTAAATAAAAAATTACGTAATTTTGCAGTTAAAAAACTAATAAAAAATAGTATAGATGCAAAGACTCATTATCCAGTTCCTATGCATTTGCAACCACCATCCAAAAAAATGGGCTATAAAAAAGGTGATTTCCCAATTACAGAAAAAATGTCTGATACCTCTATTTCACTTCCAGTCCATGAATTTATATCAATCAAAATGTTGGATAAAATGGTCAAAGTATTAAATTCAATATTTTAAAACATGTTTGTAAAATATTACAAAATTAGTGAAGAATTTCAAAGAGTAAAAAAAAATTATTTAAAAAAAATTAATTTAATTTTTAATTCTGGCAATTTTATACTTGGTAACTCAAATAAAAATTTTGAAAAAAAAATTTCTAAACTTTTAAAAATTAATTATGTTTGTGGTGTTGGAAACGGAAGTGATGCACTAGAAATAGGACTAATTGCAATTGGGATTAAAAAAGGAGATGAAGTAATAACGGCAACAAATTCTTGGGTTTCTTCGCTTAATTCAATTTTGAATATTGGAGCCATACCAATTTTAGTTGATGTTGATAATGATTTTAATATTGATTCTGAACAGATAAAAAAAGCAATCACAAAAAAAACAAAAGCTATAATGCCCGTACATTTAAATGGGCTACCGGCAAATATGCTTGAAATAAGTAAAATTGCAAAAAAATTTAAATTAAAAATAATCGAAGATAGTGCTCAGGCAATTTTATCAAAACATCATAATAATTATGTTGGTACCATTGGTGATGTTGGTTGTTTTAGCATGCACCCTACAAAGAATCTGGGAGTAGCAGGTGACGGTGGCTTTATAATAACAAAAAATAAGAATATTTTAAAAAAAATAAAGTTAATTTCTAATCATGGTATGGATAAAAAAGGTAATTCAGTGATGGTAGGAAGAAATAGTAGATTAGACGAGGTTCAGGCAGAATTTATCTTGCATAAAATAAATTACTTAAAAAAAGATACTAAAAGAAAAAGACAAATTGCTTCAAAATATACCCAAGCTTTAAATAAACTTGTAAAAACACCATACACAAAATCACATTCTAAATTATTACACACGTACCATAGATATGTAATTATGTTAAAAAGTAAGAACGAAAGAGAAGCTTTAAAAAACTATTTAAAAAAAAATAATATTGAAACTAAAATACATTATCCAAAACCAATTCATAAATACAAATGTTTTGCAAAATATTCTTTTAAGAAAAATCTTAAAAACTCTGAAGATCAAGCGAATAAAATTTTAAGCTTACCTTGTAATCATTTTATGACTAACAATGAGGTCGATTATGTAATAAAAAAAATAAAACATTTTTTCTTAAGACAAAATTAAACTTTTGTTAAAATACTTTTTAACCATTTCACAGAATGGAATCTTGGATTATCTTTAAGTTTATTTTGATTATTTATTTTCTGTAAATCTTTTATTGCATCTTCAAACGATTTTGTTCTTTTAAAGCCAATTTTTATTAATTTTGAAGAATCTAATCTATAACTTCTTAAATCATTGTTAGTAGCATCTACAACAATTTTAGACTCAATATATTTATTTACTGTTTTAGCAATATTTAAAACTGAAGCGTTTTCAAAACCTGCATTATATATACCTTGATACTTTTTATTAATTTTAAGAAAAAAAAGATATAAGTCTGTCATATCAGATATGTGGATATTTGGTCTTATTTGACTGCCTCCATAAACATTAATTTTTTTATTCTTTAATGCATTCAATGTTAATGCATTAACGGTTACATCATATCTCATTCTTGGTGAAAACCCACAAACGGTAGCTGGCCTTATAATAAAATTTTCAATTTTATTTCCGTAAGAAAGAATTATTCTTTCAGTAATCATTTTCACTTTATTGTATAGAGAGATAGGCTCTAATTTTAAATTTTCATGTACTTTTTTTTCTTTTTTAATTCCATATACAGATCCAGATGAAGCATAAATTATTCTCTTAACATTATATCTTACTGCTTGATTCATTAATTTAAATGTAGAAAGTGCAGAAGTTTCCCAGCTGAGGTTTTTGTCAAGATCTGACATAGGGTCATTTGCAATTGAAGCTAAATGTATAATACAATCTACTCCTTTCAGAGATAATTTATCTATTTCAGATATATTAAATTTTCTATTTTTTAAATTTTTATGTTTAGGTAAAAAATTTCCAAACCACTGTGTATCAAGAGAAATTATCTTATGATTATCTTTTAATAGTTTAGGTATAAGAACAGAACCTATATATCCGCATCCACCAGTTACTAAAATTTTCATATATTTTTTAAAGAAAATATTTATATAATTTATTATCAATATATAATACATCAATTTTTTATAATGAAATTATATATTTGTTTTGCTAACAATTAACTTATCATGCAATTAGGAACAGAAAGTTTAAAAAAAATTTTATTTGTTTTGACAAAAAAACAAAGAAAAAATATTTATGCTCTTTTAGTATTAGCAGTTATTGCAGTATGTTTTGAAGTTTTGGGTATAAGTTTATTTATACCTATAATAAGTATTTTAATTGACGGTAATAATCAATCTGACTTCCCATTAATAAAAAACTTAATTAATGAGTTTGGAGGAAGTGCTCAAATAAATATTCTTTTTTACTTTATAGCTATTTTAACTTTTATCTATTTTATTAAATGTGTTTTTTTAATTTATTTTAATTGGCGTCAAAATAAATTAGTAAATGATATTATGCATGTGCAATCAAAAAAATTATTCGAAATGTATCTTAATAGAGACTATTTATTTCATTTAACAAAAAATTCTGCAGAACTTTTAAGAAATATAGAACATGTGGTAAACTCATTTCAAACAGTTATATTATGGACAACTACTCTTGTTGTAGAAATTTTTATAATGATTTCACTATTATCTTTTTTAATTTTTTATGAACCTTTTGTATCGTCAATAGGATTAATTATTTCATTAACTATAATATTTATAATTTATTATGTCAGCAAAAACAGAATTTATACTTGGGGGCAAAAAAATTTAATCAAGGGAGAAGTTTATAGAAAACATTTATTACAAGGGTTTAATGGGATAAAAGAAATAAAGTTTTTAAAAAAAGAAAATATATTTACCTCCTATTATGACAAAACACTTAAAGAATATACTGATATCAATACGCTTACTCAAACAACTCTTAATGCACCAAAACTCATTATTGAATTTATTGTAATTTTATTATTTTCAGGTTTAATTTTTTTAATCACTCAATTAGGATATGATAATAGCAAAATTATAACAATTTTAGGTATATTTGGAGTAGTTACAATAAGAGTATTACCGTCAACAAACAGAGTTCTTTTTTCGTTGCAAACCATTAAACATTATACATCTTCAATTGATATTTTGTATCAGGAATTTAAAGTTGTTAAATTATTTGAGAAGAAAATAAAGAATAATAATAATAATAATTTATTTTTAAAGTTTGATAAAAAAATATCATTAAAAAATATTGAATTTACTTACCCAAATTCAAAAATTACTACAATTAAAAATATTTCATTTGAGATAAAAAAAGGTGAAATGATTTCTATTTCTGGAAAAACAGGCTCAGGAAAAAGTACTATAATAAATAATTTGTTAGGATTATTAAAACCAAACCAGGGAACTATTCAAGTTGATGGAATAAATATTTTTGAAAATCTTGATGCTTGGCAAAATAAAATTGGATATGTTCCGCAATCAATTTTTTTATTAGATGATAGTATAAGAAATAATATTGCATTTGGAATTAAGAAAGAAAATATTAAAGAAGACAGAATAAATGATGTTATTAAAAAAGCTCAATTAGAAAATTTTATAGGCCAACAAAAAAATGGTTTAGATACATTTGTTGGGGAGAGAGGAGCAAGAATATCAGGAGGACAGTTACAAAGAATAGCTATTGCCAGAGCCCTGTATAATAGTCCAGAAATAATTATATTTGATGAAGCTACGAATGCATTGGATGAAAATACTGAAAATGAAGTAATGAAAATTCTTCTTGAACTAAAAGGTAAAAAAAACAATATTGTTAATTTCACATAGTCATCAGAACTTGTTACATTGTGATAAGAAATTTGAATTAATAAATGGAAATATAAAGGAAAGAAATTAAATTTTTTATTTATAAAAATTTGTATTTTATATATGAAAAAAATATTTAATTTATTTATTTACTTAAAAAATATATTTTTTTTTATATTTCTTATAATTAAGAGAAACATTCACAAAATAAAAATTATCTTCTTCGTTAGAGAAATAAAATCTAGAATACTAAATTCTAAAAAAAGTATTTGTATTATTTATAACAATAATTTCACCAATTTTACATATGGTGAATATTTATATAGTATTTTTTTAGCTAAGTATTTTCTCATCAAAAATAAAAAAATTAAATTTATAATTGTTAAAGGTAATTTTTATAATCAAAAGATTCCTCAAAAAAAAATTAAAAAATTTACTAAAGATCAAGTTGAAATTGCAAAGAAAATTCTTAATTCTAAAAAAGTAACAATAGATTTAATTGAATGGAAAAAATTTGATTTATTAAATTTAAAAAAGAAGAATGAAATTCTATTTTAT
>CACAEM010000044.1 GCA_902531455.1 uncultured Pelagibacteraceae bacterium
TAAAAAAATATAATTCCCTTGGAATAGAAGTAAAACTATGTCAAGATTATGCAACCCATTTAGGTATAAAAGATAATGAGTACGAAATTGAAGGTGCTATTATTATCAATCAAATAGATGAAATTATATCAAGTTCAGATGCAATACTTCAATTGAATATTCCAGAAGATGATAATTTAAATAAATTCAAAAAAGATCAAATTTTAATTGGTGTGCTTAACCCATATTCTAACGAAAAAAAATTAAAAGAAATTTCATCAAGAAATGTGAAATGTTTTTCACTTGAATTGTTACCTAGAATTACTAGAGCGCAGTCTATGGATATACTTTCATCCCAAGCAAATTTAGCAGGCTATAAGGCAGTAGTAGACTCTTTTTCACATTTTCAAAAAGCAATTCCTATGATGATGACCGCAGCTGGAACAATTTCAGCAGCGAGAGTTTTAGTAGTTGGTGCAGGGGTTGCAGGCCTGCAAGCAATAGCAACAGCAAAAAGAATGGGTGCAATAGTTTTTGCAACTGATGTGAGATTAGCATCAAAAGAACAAGTTGAGAGTTTGGGTGGAAAATTTTTAATTGTAGAGGGATCAGAAAATTTAGAAACTGAGGGTGGATATGCAAAAGAAGCTTCAGAGGATTTCAAAAAAAAACAAGAGGAATTATTAAAAGAAACTTTAAAAAAAATTGATATAGTTATATGTACTGCTTTAATACCTGGAAGAAAAGCACCAATAATAATAAAAAAAGATATGATTGAGGTAATGCAAAGTGGTTCAATTATTTACGATCTAGCAGCCTCACAAGGCGGAAACTCAGAATTAACCAAAGTAAATGAGGTTGTAGATAATAATGGTGTAAAAATTATGGGTGAAACAAATATATTAAATAAATTACCAGTTTCGGCATCAAATTTGTATGCAAAAAATATGTTTAATTTTATTAATAATTTATATGATAAAGAAGCGAAAAAATTTAAAATTAATTTAGAAGATGAAATAATACAAAAAACTATGGTTAAATAATGGAAATAGATCCTTTTATATTTAGATTAAGTATATTTATTTTATCAATTTTTGTTGGATACTATGTAGTTTGGAGCGTTACTCCTTCTTTACATACTCCTTTAATGTCAGTAACAAATGCAATTTCGTCAGTCATAATTGTTGGAGCAATAATCGCAGCTTTATCTAGTTCATCAGAAAATGTTTTTGAAAATTCAACTATTTTTGGTTTTCTTGCGATAATTCTTGCTGCAGTAAATATTTTTGGTGGTTTCCTTGTGACTCAAAGAATGTTGCAAATGTATAAAAAAAAGAAAAAATAGACATGTCTGCAAATCTATCAGCCATATTTTATTTAATTTCAGGTATATTATTTATACTAGCTCTAAGAGGATTATCTTCTCCTGAAACTTCAAGACAAGGAAATTACTTTGGTATTGCTGGTATGGTTATTTCAATAATAGTTACCTTTTTAGCAGTAGGAAACTTTGGACAAGGATTCATTTACGTTTTAGTTTTTCTATTATTAGGAGGTTCTATAGGAGCATTTATTGCTTTTAAAATACCAATGACTGCAATGCCTGAACTTGTTGCAGGCTTTCACAGTCTTGTAGGTTTGGCTGCTGTATTTGTAGCAATTTCTGCATTTTTAAAACCAGAAGCATTTAGCCTCGGAATTGTTGGAAATATTAAACTGGCAAGTCTAATTGAAATGTCTCTTGGAGCAGCAATTGGAGCTATTACCTTTTCAGGTTCAATTATAGCATTTTTAAAACTTAGAGGAATAATGTCAGGTGCTCCGATAACTTTTAAATTTCAACATTTAATTAATTTGATCCTAGGGTTAGCAATAATATTTTTGATTTATTATTTATGTGTATCGCAATCATCTAATATATTTTGGTCGATAGTATTAATATCTTTTATTGTAGGTGTTTTATTAATAATACCAATTGGTGGAGCAGACATGCCAGTGGTTATTTCTATGTTAAATTCTTATTCAGGTTGGGCGGCTGCTGGTATAGGATTTACGCTAGAAAACACAGCATTAATAATTACTGGAGCATTAGTCGGTTCATCAGGTGCCATTCTTTCTTATATAATGTGTAAAGGAATGAATAGGTCATTTTTTAATGTAATTCTTGGAGGATGGGGTGCAAATGACCAAACTTCTGCCAGTTCAGACAATAATGATAAAAAACCAGTAAAAAATGGTAATGCAGATGATGCTGCTTTTTTAATGAAAAATGCATCTTCAGTAATTATAGTGCCAGGATATGGAATGGCAGTAGCTCAAGCACAACATGCGTTGAGAGAAATGGTAGATGCTTTAAAAAAAAATGGAGTTAAAGTTTCATATGCTATTCATCCAGTTGCTGGAAGAATGCCAGGCCATATGAATGTTTTATTAGCAGAGGCCAATGTACCATATGATGAAGTCTTTGAATTAGAGGAAATAAATAATGATTTTGCAAATTGTGATGTTGCTTATGTAATAGGTGCAAATGATGTTACAAATCCAGTTGCTAAGTCTGATCCACAGAGTCCGATTTATGGTATGCCAGTATTAGATGTAGAAAAAAGTAAATCAGTTTTATTTGTAAAAAGAAGCTTGTCTCCTGGATATGCTGGAATTGACAATGATCTTTTTTATAGGGATAATACGTTAATGCTTTTTTCTGATGCAAAAAAAATGACTGAAGAAATTGTAAAGAGTTTGTAGTTGACAAAAATTTTTTGTGATATAGCTGACATTAAACTTATAAAAAAATTTAATCAAAAAAAAATAGTAAAAGGTTTCACAACTAATCCCAGCTTGATGAGAAAAGCGGGAGCTAAAAACTATACTAAATATTCAAAAAAAATACTTAAATTAACTTCCAAACCTGTTTCGTGTGAAGTTTTTGCTGATGATTTAACAAGTATGATTGATCAAGGTAATATAATAAGTAAATGGGGAAAAAACGTTTATGTTAAAGTCCCAGTAACCAACTCTAAAGGAAAATTTACAGGAAAAGTAATTAAAAATCTGAACCATAATAACATAAAACTAAATATAACCGCTGTTTATACAACTCAACAAACTAAGAAAATTCTAAAAATTATAAACAAAAGGACAAAAGTTATAATTTCAATATTTGCTGGAAGGATGGGTGATAGCGGTAAAGACCCAATTCCTCAATTTAAAGAAAGCTTAAAAATTTCAAGAAAATATAAAAATGTACAAATTCTTTGGGCTAGTACAAGGGAACCTTATAATTATCTACAAGCAAAAAAATTAGGGTGCGATATAATTACAGTCCCTCCAGTAATTATTGAAAAAATTGAAAAATTTGGGAAAAGCTTTGAAAAACTCACAACTGATACTGTCAAAGCTTTCCTAGAAGATACAAAAAAATCAAATTTTAGTTTAGAAAATTAGTTTAAATTATAATTTTTTTAAGTTCAATTTTTTTTATTATCTTGATTTAAAACTTAAAATTTCTTAATTTTATTCGTAATTTAATAATTGTTTTCCTGGATTAAATAATTCATCAATCTTTTTCATTATCTTTAAGAGTAATGTGAAATATAATGGAATCAACTTTATCTATCCCCGTAATTTTTTATGATACAGCTTTTGTATTAGTTCAACGATGATTCAAAAAAATTTAAATTTAAATTACTAAAATTTGGTTGCGGGGGACGGATTTGAACCGCCGACCTCAAGGTTATGAGCCTTGCGAGCTACCAGGCTGCTCCACCCCGCGATAATTAAATTCTATTTTTGAGTTTATTTAGCTTTTTAACTCTTTTAATATTTTCTTGAAGAATTCTTTTTTTCTTTTCAGAAGGTTTTTCATATGTATTTTTAAGTTTGATTATTTTAAAAAAACCATCTCTTTGAAGTTTTCTTTTTAAAACTCTCAAAGCTTGCTCAATATTATTATCTTTTACTTCTATTTTAATAACTACCTCCAAAAAAAGAATTAATTAACACTTTATAATTTGTTTGTCTATTGTAATTATTTCGAAATTTTATCATTTTTGGGTTTGTAATTTTTCTTTTTCTTTTTTCTCTTTTTTAATTCTTCTTTCAGCCTTTTCTAAAGCATCGATTAAATCTTTTTGTGTAAAGAGACCCATAGCTACAGGATCTTTTGCATTTAAATTATTAAAATTCCAATAACTTTTGTTACGAATTGCAACAGCAGTATTTTTTGTTATACCAACTAATTTTGCTATTTGAGAATCTTTTAAATTCGAATGTTGTTTAATCAGCCAAAGTGCCGAATCTGGTTTGTCTTGACGTTTTGATAAAGGAATATATTTTTTTAATTTTCTTTCATCACTGTTTATTTTAATTTCATTTTCTCTTAGAGACAATGATCTAGTCTGGTCCTTTGAAGACAATTCGATTTCTTCTTTAGTTAATTGACCAGCAATAATTGGGTTATAACCCACTATTCCTTTTGCAACTTCTCCATCCGCAATACCTTGGATTTCAACTTCATGTAATTTACAAAATTCTGCTATCTGTTTAAAAGTTAAAGCAGTGTTTTCTACTAGCCAAACAGCTGTTGCCATTGGCATTAGAGGTGCATTGCTCATTATTTATTTTCTGATCTAAAGTTCTGAAATTTTTTGTTAAATTTGCTAACTCTTCCTTTATCCAGAATTTTTTGTTTTCCACCTGTCCAAGCAGAATGTGATTTAGGGTCTATTTCAAGCTTCAGGGTTTCTCCTTCAGATCCCCATGTGGACCTAGTTTCAAATTGACTTCCGTCTGTCATTTCAACTTTGATCATGTGATAATTAGGATGAATGTTTTTTTTCATAGGCGGTTTTATAACAAAAAGTTTAGCAAAAACAATTAAAAGTTATCTAAATTTGCCACCATTCTTGTATAAATACTGCTACTAGAGGCTTTTAAATTTATATTAGAAATTTTATTTTCTTGAATATTGCTGATTTGACCACCAGCCTCTTCAACTATTAAAATTCCTGCTGCAATATCCCATATGTTTAAATTATTTTGAAAACTGCCATCTAATCTACCAGCTCCAACATAAGCTAGATCTAATGCAGCTGATCCTGAACATCTTACATTTAGATCCGAAAATTTTACCCCTTCAATATTTGTTCCAAAAAGACACTCATCTAAATTATTTTTATTTGAAACTCTAATTCTTTGATTATTAAAGTAGGACCCATTATCCTTTTCTGCATAAAACATTTCATTTTTTATAGGATCAAATATTAAGCCTGAAATTATCCGGTTTCTTGACTGCAAAGCAATTGAAATTGCGAAATGAGGGATTCCATGTAAAAAATTTGTTGTTCCATCTATAGGATCAATTATCCAAAAATTGTCATTATCTTGGTTTTTAATTATACCTGTCTCCTCAGTTATAAATGAATATTTCTTTTTTGCTGTTGACAATTCTTCAATTAATATTTCTTCAACTCTTTTATCTGTTTTAGTTACAAAATCTTTAGGACCTTTTTTTGCAACTTGTAGATTTTCTATTTCACCAAAATCTCTTA
>CACAEM010000045.1 GCA_902531455.1 uncultured Pelagibacteraceae bacterium
TACCACAAAGGACTATTAAAGAAAGACCTAAATATGTCAAATTATCTGGTAATTCTTGAAATATATAATAACTGAGCAAGATATTAGTAATAATTTCAGTATAACCAAGGGGAGCTAATTTAGAAGCATCAGCGTATTTAAGAGACAAAATGATAAATAGGTGGGCAATAGCTGCTATAAAACCAATTAAAGCCATCATAATCCACTGACTATTTGATGGCTGTATCCAAACACTGGGCATAAATAAAGACATGACAATAGTCCCTACTGTGCCAGCAAATAATAAAGTTAATAGAGAGTTATCAGAGGTACTTAATTTTCTTGTAATAATTAAATAAAAACCATAGCAAATACCATTGCCCAGGGCTGCTAATGTAGCTAAATTAATCTCTATAAATCCAGGTCTAATAACAATTAAGGTACCAATAAAACCCATGGATACAGCTGTCCACCTTCTTAAGCCTACTTTTTCGTTTAAAAAAAAAGGGGACATTGCAGTTACACAAATTGGGGCAACAAATGCTAGTGTTAAGGCCTTGGGTAAAGAAATCTCAGATATTGCAAAAAAAAATAAATATGTTGAAAATACAAAAATTAATCCTCTTATCAATTGAAGCATAGGTTTTTTACTCCAAACAATGGATTTTCTATCAAAAAAAAGCATTATTGAGAGTGCAAAGACAACTGTAAAAAAATATCTAGCCCAAGTAATTTGCAAAACATCGATAGATGAACTTAAATATTTTGCCAAAGCATCCATAAATGGAACAATCATCCAAGCTGATGCATTGAGAATAACAGCCTTCATATGAAAATCTTATCTCTTAATTAAAGTATTTTAAAGCAAAGAATACTGTTATAGGCACAGTTACAAGAGACATTAAAGTTGAAACAACTATTGTGCTAGATATGTTATCAACAATTTCCTTAGGGGAATACATTGAAGCAACAAGATAACAAAGTATTGCACTTGGCATAGATGACTGAATTAAAAGAACACCAGCAGCAAACCCAGATAGGTTAAATAAAGAGATCAGCGAAAAGCCAATTAGTGGCCCTATAATAACTCTTCCGGTAGATGTAATTAAAGCATCCTTAAAGGAAAAAACTTTCATTTGTGTTAATGAAACACCTAAAGACATTAAAATCATTACTATCATTCCATAAGCAAGAAGCATAACAGTATTCAATACAAATATTGGCAAAGGTATTTCGTAATATAGAAAAATAATGGTAGCAATTATTGCATAAAATGATGGACTTTTTATTATAACTTTTAAATCAAACTCACGTTTAGCTAAAAAAATATTAAGAGTAAAATGAAGAAGAACCACCAAAGAGGATATAGCTGCCGCAATACCCATACCCAATTTTCCATATGCAAACAAACATATTGGAATACCCATGTTGCCTGTATTTGGTAAAAAAAATGTTGGTAATTCTCTTAAATAATCTTTTTTCATTAAAATTAAAAAAATCAGACCAACTATTAAAAAGGAGGATAATAGCATTACTGCATATATAAAATACTCAGAAAACATTGCAAAAGTTACACCACTTGCAGATATAGAGAATATTACTATAGATGGTGTTCCAAAATTGGCAGAATAAGTGGTTATAAATGATGTATCGAAATTTGGATTTTTTTTACCTAAATAATATCCAATACCAACTATAAAAAAAACCGGAAAAAGAACTTCAAATAATTTTATATAAAGTTCCATTAAAATAATCGAACAAGAACAGGATTTTTAATAATATTATTATTTGATTTAAATGATTTAACGCATCTTTGAGCATCTAATTCATTTGCTTTATGAGTAATAAGAACAATAGAAGCTGTCTTACTTTTATGATCAGGTATTTGTATTAATCTCTGAATTGAAATTTTATATTTTGCCAAAATCTTTGTTATAGAAGATAGAACGCCAGGTCTATCTTTAACTTCTAATCTTATATACAGAGAATTTGATGATTGGTCTTTATTAAATACTTTAGGTTTTAATCTTTTTTTTTTAGATATACCAAAAGGATATTTTATATTTCCTCTTAATATAGATAATAAGTCAGACATCAATGCAGAAGACGTTGGTCCTGGTCCAGCTCCCTCACCTTGTAATACAGACTCTCCAATAGGTGAACCATTTAATATAACAGCATTCATTACACCATCTACATTTCCTATGTAAGAATCTTTTTTAACTAAACATGGATGAACTCTTTCAAAAATACTATTATTTATAATCTCAGTAATACCTAACAATTTTATTCTAAAATCTAACTGATCAGCAATTTTAATATCTGTATAATCAATGTTTTCAATACCTTCCATTAAACATCCAGATTTTGAAATTTTCTTATTGAAAGCTAATGATGTCAAAATTTTTATTTTAGCTAATGCATCATAACCATTAAGATCTAATTTTGGATTTCCAGGTTCAGCATAACCTAGTTTCTGTGCCATGTTCAGAACATTTTTGAAACTATCTTTAGTTCTTTCCATTTCTGACATGATATAGTTACAAGTACCGTTTAGAATGCCATAAACTTTTGTGATTTTATTTGTAGCCAAACCTTCTTTAATTGTTCGTATAATTGGAATACCTCCCGCAACAGATGCCTCAAATTCTAAATTAACTTTATTTTTCTCAGCTAATTCACCCAGTTTATCACCATGTTTGGAAATTAATGCTTTATTTGGAGTTATTACATGAATTTTATTTTTAAGAGCTGTTTCAATAATTTTTTTTGATATACCGTCCGATAAACCTATAGCTTCAATTACAATATCTAAGTTTTTAATCTTCAAAATATCTAGTGGATTTGAATAAAAAATTTTCTTATTTATTTTAAATTTTCTTTTCTTATTTTTATTTTTAGCCGATATGGCTATAACTTTAATTCTCTTTCCAGTTTTAGTTTCAATATCTTTTTTTTTTGTATTTAACTCATTTAGAACATATGAACCAATTTGACCAAGTCCAATAACAGCAATATTTATATTTTTATTCATTAAATTAATCTAGTTTTGGAAAGTCGCTAATCTTACCAAATTTAATAACATTTTTTTTAAATTCGTCAAAAGATGTTTCATTTTCAAAGTTTAATTTTGATATATCATTATCGGTACTCTCTTCCTCAATATTCCACATGGAAACGGGATGATTTAGCGAACAATGTGATAATGAAAATATTAATATAATTATAAAAATATATTTAAACATTTAGACCTTCACTCTGACCAAATCCATAGTAATTATTCATATTTTGTACAGCTTGACCTCCACCACCTTTAATCAAATTATCAATTGCAGACAATATTATTATTTTATCTTTATATTTGCTTTTACATACAGAAATTAAGCAATTATTAGTGTTAATCACATCATTAGTACTTAAAAAGGTATTTATTTTACTAATTTTTATAAATTTTTGATTCTTATATTTTGCATTTAGAACATTAATTATTTTGTTTATGTTAATACCCTTTTTTAAATCAACATAAATAGTGCTTAAGATTCCTCTAAACATCGGTGTAAGATGAGGTGTGAAATGAAATTTATTTTTTTTTTCAGTTTTAAGGTCAAGCTCTTGCTGAATTTCAGAATTATGTCTGTGATTTGCTAATCCATAAGCACTCAAAGACTCATATAAATTTTTATTTTTATATTTTTTATGCACTCCTCTACCTGCTCCTGAATATCCAGATTTCGAATCAATAATAATTGTTTGATTGTTAATTAAGTTTTTTTTTATTAACGGGATTAATGGAATTAATATAGATGTAGGATAACATCCAGGACAAGATACTATTGGAAATTTTTTAATTAGTTTACCACTAATTTCAGGTATAGAATAAATACTATTTTTTATTTGATTTAATGCTTTGTGTTTAATTTTATACCATTTTTCATAATTTTTTTTATTATTAAGTCTAAAATCAGCCGCTAAATCTATTAGTAAATTATTTTTATTTAAAAATTTAGAAATAGATTGTGCCTCACCATTTGGTAATGCTGTAAATATTATATCCACATCTAATAAATATTTTTTTTTAAATTTTGAAATTTTTGGCAATTTATATTTTTTTAATTCTTGTTCATAGGACTCTATTTTTTTTCCTACAGAGCTACTTCCACACAAATATTTAATATTTATTTTTTTATGTGTACATAGAAGTTTAGTTAGTTGTAATCCTATATATCCAGTGGCACCACATATGAGAACATTTTTCTTGTCCATAATATAATATAACAGTTGAAATTGAAAAAGAAATTATCTTTTAGAAAACTGGTAGCTTTTTCTAGCTTTTGCTCTACCAGGTTTTTTTCTCTCTACAGATCTCGAGTCCCTTGTTGTAAGTTTTTCTTTACGTAAAGTTGATTTTAAAGTTTCATCAAATTTTAGTAAGGCTCGCGAAATACCATGTACTAATGCACCAGCTTGACCAGTTTGTCCCCCACCTATAACTTTAGATCTAACATCGTAATCAGTTGACTGATTTATTATTTCAAAAGGTCTTAAAATTTGCATTACATGATTAGCTCTTGGAAAATAGTCGTTTAAAGATTTGCCATTTACATAAAATTTACCTGAACCTTTTTTTAACCAGACTTTAGCTACAGATTTTTTTCTTCTTCCAGTTGCGTATTTGCTGTCTTTAAAGTCTAACTTTATTTTTGGTGAAGATGTTTGAGAGGTTTCCATATTAATTTCTTACAATATTTTTTTGATTAAGTTTACCAATTTCAATTATTTTTGGATTTTGCGCAGTATGAGGATGGTCCTCTCCAGAATAAATTTTTAATTTAGTTAATTGTTTTTTCCCTAATGCACCAGAGGGCAACATTCTTTTAACAGCTAATTTTAATACTTCACCCGGTTTTTTTTCACTCAACTTTTCAGGTGTTATTTCTTTAATCCCACCAGGGTATCCTGTGTGTCTATAATATTTTTTATTTTGAAATTTATTGCCTGTAAATTTTATTTGATCTACATTTTTGATAACAACAAAATCTCCATGATCCATGTGAGGAGTATATGTCGTTTTGTTCTTCCCTCTTATAATTTTTGATACAACTGTTGCTAGTCTACCGACTACAGCTCCTGTGGCATCTATTTCAAACCACTCGCTATTTATCTCATCTTTTTTAACAAACTTTGTCATGAATGCGGGATTAATACTTATAATTATATATATTGTCAAATTATTATATTTTGGTTGTACTGAATGGTTGATTGAATTATGACCATTTATTAGTAATAATAATGGGATAAAAACGAACTCACAAAATTATAAATTAAAGGAGCATAATGAGTAATAAAAAAAATGAATTAAAACCAAATAC
>CACAEM010000046.1 GCA_902531455.1 uncultured Pelagibacteraceae bacterium
AATACAAAATAAGATTAATGAAATAATTAATAAAAAAAACTTTAAAATCGAACAGAATGATAGGCTTATGGATGAAATAGTAAATATAGTTGAAAAGCCAGTGGTAATCGTTTGTGATTTTGACAAAAAATTTTTGAATGTACCCAGTGAAATATTGATTACTACTATGCAGACTCATCAAAAATATTTACCAACTTTTGATAAAAAAAATAATCTTACAAATAATTTTTTTGTAGTTTCAGATATTAAAGACACTAAAGGGTTTGTTAAATTAGGAAATGAAAGAGTGATTGAAGCAAGATTAAGTGATGCTGAGTTTTTTTGGGAGAAAAATAAAACCCAAAATTTAGTTAAACAAGTAGATAAATTAAAAAATATAAATTATTTTAAAGGTTTAGGATCCTACTTTGACAAAATTCAACGTATGAGAAAGTTATCATCTTTAATTTCTGATGATCTTTTAATTAGTAAAGATAAAATTGAAATAGCCTCATCAATTTGTAAAGTTGATTTAATGTCTGATCTTGTTGGAGAGTTTCCGGAACTCCAAGGTATAGTTGGAGGTCATTTTGCAAAGTTTCAAGGGTTTGATAAAGAAGTTTGTCTTGCTGTATCTGAACAATATTTGCCTAACGGGATAGAAAGCAAATTACCAAAAAAAATGTATAGTATTGCTTTATCTTTAAGTGATAAACTAGATTCATTAGTAGGTTTTTTTGGAATTAATCTGAAACCCACTAGTTCAAAAGACCCATATGCCATAAGAAGAATGGCTATAAGTCTTGTCAGATTAATTGTTGAAAATGAAACAAAAATAAAACTAAAAGATTTAATTGTTTACACCTGTTCAGTGTATAGAGATCAGGGCTATGAATTTGATACCAAAAAGATACAAAACGAGTTAAGTGATTTCATAATTGAAAGATTAAAAAATTATTTAAAAGAAAAAAAAATAAGACAAGATATAATTGAAAGCTCAACATTTTTACTTGGATTGGATGATTTATTAAAAGCTTATAAAAAATCTTTATGTTTAAATAAAAATATTAAAAAAGAAATCGGCCTTGAAACTATTGCAGCATACAAAAGATCTTCAAATATATTAAATACTGAAGAAAAAATAACTATTGAATCCCTTGGTTTTGCAGATCCAGGTTTATTTAAAAATGATTACGAGAAAAAATTATATAAAAAAATAAATGATATTAGAAAATATTTTTTGAGTATTGGAAAAGATGAAAATTACGAGGAAAGTCTAAAAATCTTATCAAGCATTAAAAACGAGATTAACGATTTTTTCGATAATGTTATTGTAAATGATGAAGATATAATAATTAAAAAAAATAGATTAGAATTATTAAATATGTTGTGTAAAACTTTTGATAACTATTTTAATTTTTCAAAAATAAATGTCTAGTATGAAAAAATTTATATTTAATTTTAAATCAAATAAAATAAAAAAAATTAACCTGCCAAAAAATATTCTTGGTGGCAAAGGTACAAATCTTTCTGAGATGGGAAGAATGGGGCTACCTGTACCCCCCGGTTTTACAATATCTACAGAAGTATGTGACTTGTTTTATAAGAATAAAAAAAAATTAAATAAAAAAATACTTAATGAAATAAGTAAAGAATTAAAGTTTATTGAAAAAGACTCAGGAAAAAAATTTGGAGATACAAAAAATCCTCTTCTAGTTTCAGTAAGATCTGGAGCTAGGGTTTCTATGCCTGGTATGATGGATACAATTTTAAATCTAGGTCTTAATGATAATACAGTAATAGCCCTTGCAAAAAAAACTTCAAATTTAAGATTTGCAAATGATAGTTATAGGCGTTTTATTCAAATGTATTCTAATGTTGTATTGGGAATTGAAGGTTATCACTTTGAGGATATAATTGAGAACTATAAGTTAACAAAAGGGGTGTTGCTAGACACAGAATTAGATGAGTATGATTGGGAAGCTTTAATAAAAGATTTTAAAAATATCGTAAAAGAAAAAACAAAAAAAGATTTTCCTCAAAATGTCAAAGAACAACTGGTAGGAGCCATAAGTGCTGTTTTTTTATCTTGGGAAAGTCATAGAGCAAAAGTCTATAGAAAATTAAATCAAATACCATCTAATTGGGGTACTGCAGTTAATGTACAATCAATGGTTTTTGGAAATATGGGTAATGACTGCGCAACTGGTGTAGTTTTTACTAGAAATCCATCAGATGGAACCAAAAATATTTACGGAGAATATTTAATAAATGCGCAAGGAGAGGATGTTGTTGCTGGAACCAGAACTCCACAACATATTACAAAAAAAGCTAGAGTTGAATCAAAAGAAACTCTTAAGTCAATGGAAGAAGCAATGCCAGCGACATTCAAGCAACTAAAAAATATTCTAAAAAAGTTAGAAAAACATTACAAAGATATGCAGGATGTGGAATTTACTGTTGAAAATAAAAAACTTTGGATGCTTCAAACACGCTCTGGAAAACGAACAGCTAAGTCTGCTGTAAAAATTGCTGTAGATATGGTTAAAGAAAAATTGATTACTAAAAAAGATGCAATATTGCGAATAGAACCAAGTTCTTTAGACACTTTACTTCATCCAACTTTAGATGAGAGAGCGAAATTGGAAGTAATTGGGTCAGGCTTACCCGCATCACCTGGTGCTGCAAGTGGAAAAGTTGTTTTCACATCTGAAGAGGCTGAAAGATTAAATAGTATGATGCAAAGTACAATATTAGTTCGTGTAGAAACTTCACCAGAAGATATACATGGTATGCACGCAGCAAAAGGAATACTTACCTCAAGAGGAGGTATGACAAGTCATGCTGCAGTAGTTGCTAGAGGGATGGGACGACCATGTGTTTCTGGATCTAGTGAAATAGAAATTGATTATGAAAATAAATTATTCAAAACAAAAAATAAAGTAATTAAAGAGGGTGAAATAATTACAATTGATGGTTCAACAGGCAGAATAATTATTGGTGAGGTAAAAACAGTTAAACCAGAAATATCAGGTGATTTTTCAAAAATAATGAGTTGGTCTGATGATTTTAGAAAATTAAAAATTAGAACTAATTCAGAAACACCATTGGATAGCAAAACTGCTAGAGAATTTGGTGCAGAGGGTATTGGTTTGTGTAGAACTGAACATATGTTTTTTGACGAAGAAAGAATTTTATCAGTAAGAGAAATGATATTATCAAAAACAATTGAAGATCGATCTAATGCACTCAAAAAGTTACTACCACATCAAAAAAAAGATTTTATTGAAATATTTAAGATAATGAAAGGCTTGCCAGTAACAGTAAGGTTACTTGACCCACCACTACATGAATTTTTACCAAAAAGTAACAATGAAATTAATGATGTTGCAGTTTCACTAAATATTCCTGTTAAAGAACTTGAAAGTAGAATTTCAGAACTTCATGAACAAAATCCCATGCTAGGTCATAGAGGCTGTAGATTAGCAATTTCATTCCCTGAAATTTATGAGATGCAGTGCACTGCAATTTTTGAGGCTTTGGTGGAATGTAAAAAACAAAAAATTCAATCAACAATGCCTGAAATCATGATACCTTTAGTTTCAACAGAAGCAGAGATAAAAATCATGAAAGATTTAGTCATTAGGGTTGCAAAAAAAGTTCAAGATGCGAATAAAATTAAAATCGACTTTTTAGTTGGAACAATGATTGAATTACCAAGAGCAGCGATAAAGGCAAAAGATATCGCTAGACACGCTGAATTTTTTAGTTTTGGAACTAATGATTTAACTCAAACTACATTTGGAATTAGTAGAGATGATAGTGGTAAATTTCTAAACGATTATATTGATAACAAAATTTTTGACATTGATCCATTTATATCAATTGATGATGGAGTTGGAGACTTAATAAAAATTGCAACTGACAGAGGAAAAAAACAAAACAAAAAAATTAAACTTGGAATTTGTGGTGAGCATGGTGGAGATCCTAAAAGTATAGAATTTTGTGCAAAAACTGGATTAGATTATGTGTCTTGTTCTCCTTACAGAGTTCCAGTTGCAAGATTAGCGGCTGCACAGGCTCAAATAAGAAAAAATTAAATCTCTAATTTTAAATCCAAAGCTTGAATACTATGTGTTAATTCACCTACCGATATTCTATCAACGTTTGTTGCAGCTAGTTTTTTTATATTTTTTAAAGTTATTCCCCCAGAGGCTTCAGTCTCATATTTGCCTTTTGCATATTTAATAGCCACCCTTAAAGCTTTCGGACTCATATTATCAAACAGAACTGCATTAAAATTAAGTCCATTTATTTTTTTAAATTGCTTTAAAGTATCAACTTCGACAGTAATTTTTTTTTTTTTTTTATTTTTAATTGCCTTTTTCACTATTTCCTCAAATTTCTTTGATGAGGCTAGATGATTATCCTTAATTAAAAATTCGTCACTTAAATTAAACCTGTGGTTAGTACCACCTCCTAGTTTTACGGCATATTTTTGAATAACTCTTAGATTGGGAATTGTTTTTCTAGTGCAACAAATTTTTGTTTTAATGCCTACTTTTTTAACAAATTTATTGGTTTTAGTTGCAATACCAGAGATATGAGAGAGAAAATTTAGAGCAACTCTTTCTCCAATTAATATATTTTTAATTTTACCTTCAATTACAGCAATTAGAGATCCTTTGCTAATTTTTGATCCTTCTTTTTTTTTTATATGAAATTTAATATTTCTATCTAATATATTAAATGTTTGTTTGGCAAATTCTAATCCACCTATAATACCTTTTTCATTACTTATTAGGTTAACTTTTGAAATTGAATTATTATTTAATA
>CACAEM010000047.1 GCA_902531455.1 uncultured Pelagibacteraceae bacterium
TCTAGGTATAGAAAAAGTAAAAGCAAATCAGCCAAAGTAACTTTTTGAACAACTACCATTTGATATATTTCGATACCAAATGCTATAATTGTAGCAGCAAGTATAATTATTAAAGCTATTAATTGGATTTGTTTTACTATATTTTCCATGGATAACTTATAAATGATCTTAAATTAATTTGAAGCTAAATATTTTTCTGCTTCTAGGGCAGCCATACAGCCCATTCCTGCTGCTGTAACTGCTTGTCTAAAAATTTTGTCTTTAACATCTCCAGCAGCATAAACACCCGGAACATTTGTTTCTGTAGAATCACTTTTTGTAATTAGATAACCTGTATTGTCCATTTCTAATTGATCTTTAAATAGTGAAGTAGCAGGGTCATGACCAATAGCTATAAATAAACCATCAATTTTTAACTCTGATATTTCATTAGTTTTAATATTTTTAATTTTCAAACCTTTTACGTTTTTTGGTTCTTCATCCCCAATTACTTCTTCAACAACTGAGTCCCAAATAATTTCAATTTTTTTGTTTTCCATTAATTTTTTTTGTAAAAGTTTTTCTGCTCTTAGTTCATTTCTTCTGTGAATTAACTGTACTTTTGATGCAAATTTTGTAAGAAACATTGCTTCTTCAACTGCTGCATTTCCACCTCCAACTACAGCTACTGTTTTATCTTTAAAAAAGAAACCATCGCATGTTGCACATGCCGAAACCCCAAATCCTTTAAATTTTTCTTCAGATTCAATATTTAGCCATCTTGCTTGTGCACCTGTTGAAATTATAATTGAGTCTGCAGTATATTTTTGTCCACCATCGCCGATTGCTTCAAAAGGTTTAGATTTTAGATTTACAGATTGAATATGATCTTCAACTAAATCCGTTCCTACTGCTTTTGCTTGGTCTCTCATTTGTTCCATTAACCATGGTCCTTGTATTACATCTGCAAAACCTGGGTAGTTCTCAACATCAGTTGTGATTGTTAATTGACCACCTGGTTGCATACCTGCAACTAGCATTGGTTTCAGCATAGCTCTCGCAGCATAAACTGCAGCAGTGTAGCCCGCTGGACCTGATCCAATTATTAACACTTTTGTATGTTTAGTTGGTTTTTCACTCATAGAGGTCTATATAGTTAATAATGAGCAAATTAAAAGGTATTTTATTGACCGAGGGTATGCACGGAATGCTGAGCCAGGTTGAAGGCTTAGCTAAAGCTCTAGATATAGAATTTACTCACCACAAGGTTGAACTAAATAATTTGTGGAAGTTAATTCCATCAAAATTTACGCCAATTTCGCAAAGTGTTTATAAAAAAATAAATCACTCAGATTATGATTTAATAATATCTTGTGGCCGAAAAAGTATAATTCCATCTATCCATTTAAAAAGTATTTCAAACAAAAAAGTTTTAAATATCCATATTCAAGATCCAAAAATAAACTTAAATTACTTTGATTTTATAGTAGCCCCTGAACATGATGGAATTAACGGGTCAAATGTCATTACTACTAAAGGTGCACTCCATTATCTTACAGAAAGTGAAATAGTTGAGCATAAGAATTATTTAAACTCTTTTATAAAAAAAGATGAAAGAAAAATCTGGTGCTTAATAATGGGTGGGCCCACAAAATACTATGATTATACAACAAAAAATATGAAACATATTTTTTCAATATTTTACAAACTTTTGAAAAAACATGAATTTCAACTTGTTGTGATACCATCAATGAGAACTCCACTTAATACTATTCACTATGCTAAAGAATTTTTTGGCGAAAATCATACCGTTGTAATGAATGTTGACAAAAAAGCTTACTTATCAGCTTTAGCTATTTCTGAAAATATTGTTGTTACATGTGACTCTAGCTCAATGATTTCAGAAGCTGCTTTAACTGGAAAACCAGTTTATATTGCAAATATTTTGCCTAGAAAAAATGATATAAGATTCCAAAGATTTAGAAATTTATTTAGAGAATTAAATATCATAAGAAACCTTGGGGAAGATATGGAAACTTGGACCTATCAAAAACTAGATGAAGCAAATAGAGTAGCAAAAATCATAAAAGAGAGATTAAATAGCTAATGTCCTATTTAAATTCAATTCTTAATGACTCAAAAAAATTTGACAATCCTTTCGTACATTGGGAATTAAACAAGCCTCTTACAGATGAACAAATAAATGAAATAGTTTCAGCTGATATCACCGATCCTGCAAAACATAATCTCAATTATGATGGTACTAGAGCTATAGATGGAGGAGAAGGAAAATTTAGGGAAGGTATTTCAGATGGTGGGAAGGCCTTAAAATTTAGATGTTTTATCACCAAGGAAAATAGTAATGAATTCCCAGAACTTACTAATTTAATTAAAGAACTTCAAAATAAAAAAACATATCAAAAAATATCTGAACTAATTAATAAAGACTTATCAAATTCCTATGTAAGAGTTGAAGTAATTTGTGATCGTGAGGGTTTCTGGCTAAAACCACATTGTGATATCAAAGAGAAACTTATGTCGTGCTTGTTATTTGTTAACAAACATAATGAAAATGAAAATTTAGGAACTGATTTTTATGATAATGATTTAAAACCAATAAAAACACTGCCTTATAAAGATAATTATGGATATTTTTTTTCAAGTGGGCCTGATACTTGGCATGGAATGGAAAAAAAAGAAATAATTAAAGAGAGAAGATGCTTACAAGTAAATTATGTTACTTTTAAAACTGATTGGAAGGTAGAAGATTAATCTTCCCAGTCGAATCTAGGAAAAGTGTCAAAAACTTTAAAAATTCCCTCAGACCAAGTATTACAAACTTTCGAATAATCCTCATCATTTAAACTTAAACATTTTAAAGAAGCTAATTTATTTTCATCTTTTTTATATATTGCAAAGTCTATTGGTGGTCCTACAGTTAAATCACTTTTTAAAGTTGAATCCATGGATATTAAAGCACATCTAGATGCATCTCCAATTGATACATTAGGTTTAATAACTCTATCTAGTATTGGTTTTCCATATTTAACTTCACCAATAACAAGATAGGGTTTACTGTCTGCTGGTCTTATATAATTTCCTTGAGGATAAATAAGATACAGTTCTGTTTTTTGTCCTTTTATTTGCCCACCAATAATAAAAGTTGAACCTAAAAGTACATTATCAGTGTTAATTCCCTGAGGAGAAGAGTGCTCAATATTTAACGATCCAACATATGAAGCTATTTGTTCAAAATCTTTGCAAGTATTTAAATTCATTATTCCAGATGAACTACCTAAATCTTTTTCGATTGATTTATAGACTGCCTGTGATGTTCCTAAATTTCCTGATGTAACAATTACTATTGTTCTATCTCCAACATCATGTGTAAACATTTTAGAATATATATTTACGTTATCCAAACCTGCGTTAGTCCTGGAGTCTGATGCAAATACCAGTCCTTCGTTTGTTTTAATTCCTATACAATATGTCATGACCAATTCATATTTAAAAAAGCCATATTTTTCAAACCTTTTATGTCATAGCTGATATTTAATTTTAGCATTTGTTTTGCAAATTTATTTAATAAAAAATCTTAAATATGGTTACTTCGTTTTGGAAAAACTATGATGCTAAGTCCGCATATGATGGATATTTGACAGAAGATAACAAACTTAGAAAGCATGCTAGAATAATGTCAGGTATCCTAGAAAGGCACGGAAAAAAAAAATTACAGGAAATTGAAAAAAATTGTCAAAGCACAATAAGTGCCAGAGGTATAAATTTTAGAGTTTATGCTGCGAATAATAGAGCAGAGGAAAAAAAGTGGCCTTTAGACATTATACCTAGGATTATACCTAAGTCTCAATGGAATAAAATATCAAGAGGATTAAGCCAAAGGGTAAAAGCGTTAAACTTATTTATTGATGATGTTTATAACAAGAAAAAAATTTTTAAGGATAAAGTTATACCTAGGGATTTGATATTCAATTCACCATACTATTTGAAAGAATGTGAAGGTTTTTCACCAAAGTATAAAGCTTGGGCAAACATTTCAGGTATAGATTTAATAAGAAATTATAATGGAGAGTATTTAGTCCTTGAAGATAATCTACGCGTTCCTTCTGGTGTTTCATATATGCTAGAAAATAGAATGGTTATGAGGGATGTATTTCCTGAATTATTTACAAGATACAAAGTTTCATCAGTCCATCAATATTCCAACAAACTTTACCAAAGTATGGTTGAGTGTATTCCAAAGAAAACAGATAATCCTCATATGGTTGTATTGACACCAGGAATTTATAACTCTGCCTACTTTGAACATTCGTTCCTAGCTGAACAAATGGGAATAGCACTTGTAGAGGGTAAAGATCTGTTTGTTGAAAATGATTATGTCTATATGAAAACTGTTAAAGGTAAATTAAAAGTTGATTGTATATATCGAAGATTAGACGACACATTTCTTGATCCAAAAGTGTTTAACAAAAGTTCTCTAATTGGAGTCCCAGGATTATTTAAATGCTGGAAAAAAGGCAATGTC
>CACAEM010000048.1 GCA_902531455.1 uncultured Pelagibacteraceae bacterium
ATTTTTCCAACTACATTTGGAATTTTTTCAAATAATCCAGGCCAGTCTTTTTTATTATGAGGCCACGACATCCAAACTGATTTTTGAGGCTCCCATTCTGCTGGCATTCTAAATTCATCTATTTTTTTACTCATCTTCAGGATTTTTGAGAATATCTTTATAAAATTCAGTTCTTCTATCTCTTAAAAAAGGCCAGTGTTGTCTAGCAGTATCTATTTTTTTATAATCTACTTCACAAACTAAAATATCTTCTTTTTTATTTCCTGCTTTTGCAATTACATTACCACTAGGATCTATCACCATTGAGTTCCCCCAAAATTCAATTTTTTTCTTACCTTTTGTTTCCACTCCAACTCTATTTATAGCAGCCACATAAGTTCCATTAGCAATAGCATGAGATTTTTGCATTATAATCCAAGAGTCTAATTGAGATTTTCCAAATTTCCTTTTTTCTTTTGGATGCCATCCAATAGCAGTAGGATAAAAAATAATTTGAGCCCCTTTTAAAGCCGTTAATCTTGCTGCTTCGGGGAACCATTGATCCCAACATATAAGAGGACCTATCTTTCCAAATTTTGTATTAACACTTTTAAATCCAAGATCTCCAGGACTGAAATAAAATTTTTCATAATAGCCTGGGTCATCAGGTATATGCATCTTTCTATATTTAGATAAAATATTACCATTTTCATTAATAATGATACTAGTGTTATGATAAAACCCAGATGTCTTTTTTTCGAACATCGTAATATTCAATACAACGCTAAGCTCCTTTGCTAGATCACAAAATATTCTAGAGATTTTTCCTGGAATTTTTTCTGCCAATTTAAAGTTTGAATGGCTTTCTGTTTGGCAAAAGTAATTAGTCAAAAAGAGCTCTGGCAAACATATTATTTTTGCCTTTTTTTTTGCAGCTTTTTTAATATTTTTAATAGCTAAATCAATATTAGATTGAATTGTACCTAAAGATTTACTTTGTATTAAACCGATTTTGATTTTTTTGACCATTAATCAAAATATCTTGGAAAAATTTTTTCTGTCTCTATTTTTCCATTCACCTTTATGATAGGCGTCGCTTGCTATTAAGGGTAATACACTTGTTGCTTCTGCAAAAACCATTTGCTCTTTGGTAATATCTACTTTGCCCCATGAGCTTGCTTCTTTTAATGTTGAGCTACTGCATGCTCCATCTCTAGAATCAGCAACAGTTATTTGAATAGCATATTTATGCATATCTACATCTTTACCTAAAAGTTCAGCACATATGACAGTGTCTTGAATAAAATTTTTTGGCACACCTCCTCCAATCATAAAAAGCCCTGACCCTTTAGATTTTATTTTAATTTCAGTTAATTCTCTAAACTCTCGAATAGAGTCAATTGTAATATGATTTTTTGGGTTTCTTTCTTGGTGCATCACAAGGCCAAATCCAGCACTTGAGTCAGTAAACGCAGGACAGAAAATTGGAACATTATTGTCATAGGCAACTTCTATTAATGAATTTTTCTTTTTTGCATTAGTTTTAAGATATTTACCAATCTCTTTTATAAATTCTCTTGATGTATAACTTTTGGGCTCCAATTGATCCGCGATTTCCCCGATAGTTTTATCGCACATCTGAAGCTCTTCTTCATCAATGTAAGTATCATATATTCTATCAACGTAGTTATTTCTTAATTCTGTATCATCTTGATACTGTGATCCCTGATAATGTTTAAAACCAAGTGCCTCAAAGAAATCCATATCAATAATTGAAGCACCAGTAGCTACTATTGCATCTACCATATTATATTTAACTAAATCTCTATAAATATGCATACATCCTGCAGCAGATGTTGATCCCGCGAGTGTTAAAAAAATTGTGCAATCTTTATCTTTTATCATTTCATTATAAATATTTGCAGCATTTGCAGTCTCTCTTGAAACGAAAGACATTTTTTCCATTGAAGAAACGATTTTTCGAGCGTCAAAAGAAGTTATATCAATATGCTCTACTTCTTTACTGAGTAAATCACTTTTTCTATTACTTGATTGGTTTTTATTATCTGACATTAAGCAACAAGAAACTCTTTATTTGCTTCTTTATCATACATCGTCATGATTGGATTATCTTCAACCTCGTAAATTTCATCAGAGTAAAATCCATTAAAATTTGTTCTAAAAGTTAATCCATAAGCCCCAAGCTGTCCTAACTCTATATAATCATTTTCTTTTATATTATTTGGTAAAATAAAAGGACCTTTCATATAATCCATGCTATCACAAGTTGGGCCATAGAAATCGAAAGATGTTAATTTTTTGGAGACTGCTCTTCCATCAGTTATCATTTTTGATGGGTAAACAATATTAGGAACACCTGCGTCAAACAAAGTTCCATATGTTCCATCATTTATATAAAGCTTCTGTTTTCTTCTTAAATCAACTCTTACAATTGTTGAACCACTTTCTGCAACAATCGCTCTCCCAGGTTCACAAATAATTTCTGGAGGTTTATCCAATTTTAAATTATTTAAACCTTTTTTAATTTCATTAAAGTAAGCAGCTAAAGATTGAGGAACAAGATCAGGGTAAATAGTTGGAAAGCCACCTCCAACATTAATTACATCTGGAATAATTTTTGTTTTTTTAATTATATTACTGATTTCAAATATTCCTTTTGAATAAGATATTGGGTGCATACATTGTGATCCAACATGAAAACTAAGTCCAATTTTTTTAGAATATTGTTTTGTTAATCTAAGTAATCCAGCTGCTTCAGTATTAATAGCTCCAAATTTTTTTGATAAATCAATCTCTGCATGTTCATTAGAAACAGAAACTCTAACAAATAATTCTAAGTCTTTAGCGTAATTTGTACTTTCTAAAATTTTTATTAATTCATCTTTAGTATCCAAAGAAAACGCCTTAACATTATATTTAAAATATGCCTCTTTAATGCTTTCTCTACTTTTAACTGTATGCATATAGGAACAGTTCGCATTTGGACTTATTTTTCTTATGGCCTCTATTTCTTTTATAGATGCTACGTCAAAACTATTAATACCACTTTCAACAATAGTTTTAAGAACTACTGGATGAGGGTTAGTTTTTAATGCATATAGTATGTGTCCTGGAAAATTCTTTTGAAAGTATTTAGATGCCAATTTAATTGACTTTTTTCTAATACAATAAACAGGTCCTGTTGGTCTCAGTTGGTTAACTAATTCTTCAACTGACTTAAATTTTTGCATAACTGCACCTCTAAAAAAAATTTACAAAAAAAACCTGCATAACTCCTATGCAAATTTCATAAATGCAGCATTTATGGGAAATATTTAATAATGTAAAGTAAATAATGCTATTGAAATATTAAAATTTACTTCCATATATTGGCTATGATCAATCAACCAATACTTCAAAAACTAAGTGATTTTGATGATAAATCGCTTTTAATAGTAGACGATGACAATCCATTCAGACAAAGATTGGCTAGAGCTATGGAAAAAAAAGGTTTTGCGGTAACACAAGCTGAGAGTGTAAAGATTGGTATTGAGACTGTAAAATTACAAAGTCCAGCATTCGCTGTTGTTGATCTTAGATTAAATGATGGGAATGGACTAGAGGTAGTAAAAGAAATTCAAAAGAAGAACCTTAAAAGTAGAATTATTATGTTAACTGGATATGGGAATATTCCAACAGCAGTTGCTGCAATTAAAGAGGGAGCAATTGACTATATTGCTAAACCAGCAGACGCAGATGATGTTGAAAAAGCACTTTTAGCTGATCCAAATCAAAAACCCGCACCTCCAGAAAATCCAATGTCTGCTGATAGAGTAAAATGGGAGCATATCCACAGGGTTTTTGAGTTATGTAATAGAAATGTCTCTGAAACTGCAAGAAGACTAAAAATGCATAGAAGAACTCTTCAAAGAATACTATCTAAAAGATCTCCTAGATAGCTTAATTTTTTGTAAGTCTTAAAAATACATCTTCAAGATCTCCATCATCAGTTGAAATATCTTGTATTTTTATATCTTGTTTTTTTATTTCTGCGATTATCGAGTCGATGCTTAGTTTACTCTTCTCATAGGATAGAACTAATCTCTTTCCATCATTTGATACAACTTTTAATGACTCAAAAGTGTTGTCTTGTATATTAGTTTTTTTATCTGTGGTGACATATACTATTTTTGTTTGAATTCTTTCCAAGAGATTTTTTGTCGTATCCAAAGCTACTAATTTTCCTTTACTTAGAATACCGATCCTATCACACATTTTTTCTGCCTCCTCAAGATAATGAGTTGTTAGTATTGTTGTTACTCCTTGTTTGTTTAAAGATTTCACATTTTCCCACAATGTATTTCTAAGTTCCACGTCTACTCCTGCGGTAGGTTCATCTAAAATTATAATTGGAGGTTGATGCACCATCGCTTTTCCTACAAGTAATCTTCTCTTCATACCACCAGATAAAGCTCTAGCATAACTGTCAGCTTGTTCCTCTAATGATACCAACTTCAATATAGTATCTGTAATTCTA
>CACAEM010000049.1 GCA_902531455.1 uncultured Pelagibacteraceae bacterium
GACATGGAATATGTAATGGACAATTTAGTTTATAAATTTGCTCCTGAGAACATGAAAGAAAAAATATTTAAATATAACTTTAGGAAAAAATACACTTACATTTCAAAACTAAATATTTATGATCTTGATCAATATTTTAACACCAGACTTCCAAGAGATCATGTGAAGAAAGATAGTGATTATTTTGCATCTCAATCTTTATGGAATTTAATAAATCACAGAAATATCTTGGATGTGGTTGAAAAATTATTAGGGCCAGAGATACTTTCAAATCCAGTTCAAAATACAAGAATTAAACAACCTGAAAATAAATTACCTAAACATTCTGTTCACGATGGTCTCTCAGGCAGAACACCATGGCATCAGGATGCAGCAGTATTATCATCTTTGGGACAAAGATTAACAGATATGGTTACTGTTTGGATTCCATTTACTAAAACTACGAAAAAAAATGGATGTATGATTACAGTAAAAGAAATTAATAAATTGGGACTATTGAATCATATATCGGGATATAGAGGTCAGGTCGAAATAAAAGATAGTAAATTACTTGATAATTACAAGCCAGTTTTTCTAGAAGCTAATGTTGGCGATATTATTATTTTACACAAACATTCTATTCATTGTTCATTGCCTAATAGATCTAATGATTTTAGAATTAGCGCTGATTTAAGATACAATAGAGCTGGAACCCCATCTGGTAGGAAACCTTTACCCAATTTTTATGTAAGAAGTAAAAATAGAAAAAATATTACCATCCACAATTATAAACAATGGATTGCTTTATGGGAAAAGGCAAAGAATAAATGTATTCCAAGAAAGTATGCATTTAAATATCCACTTCCAACATTTAAAAATAGTAAAAGAGATCTTGCTAGACTAATATAATTTTTTTTAAAAATTATGAAAAAAATTCTCATTGTCCAACCTATTCATGAAAAAGGTATGGAATTATTAAAAAGTAATAGCAACTATAGTTACGAGGTTGTTGAAGATTTAAGTGTTGAAAATGTGAAACAAAAAATTGTAGATGCAGATGCAGTTTCTTTAAGAACTTCAATATTACCTGCTGAGGCAATTGAAAATGCAAAAAAACTTAAAATAATTTCAAGACATGGAGTTGGTTACGATAATATTGATTTAAATAGCTGTAAAAAGGGAAATATAGATGTAGCAATAACTGCAACAGCAAATGCTGTAGCAGTTGCAGAACATGTTCTTTTCATGCTTTTAAGCATCTCAAAAAGAAAAAATATGTATGACAATTCAGTCAAAAGTGGAAAATTTACTGAAAGAAATAAATTACCAAAAACTATTGAGATTTGGGACAAAAACATTCTTATAGCTGGATTTGGAAGAATAGGAAAAGCGTTGATTAAAAGATGTTTAGGATTTGAAATGAATGTTTTCGTTTACGATCCGTTTGTTGACGCAGAAACAATAAGCAAAATGGGTGGAAAAAAAGTTGAAGATTTATCAAAGGCTATTAAAGATATGGATGCTGTCTCACTTCATATACCTTTAACTGATCAAACTAAAAATATTATAAATTACGATCTTCTTAAAACGATGAAAAAAAACTGCATCATTATAAATGCTGCAAGAGGCGGTATTATAAATGAGAAAGACTTAGATAAAGCCTTAAATGAGAATTTGATTTTTGGAGCAGGAATTGATGTATTTGAGGTAGAACCTCCAGAGGCTGATAATCCTCTATTAAAAAATGACAAAGTTTTCCTGAGTCCTCATGCTGCAGCATTCACTGAGGAATGTATGACAAGAATGGCAAAAGAAACTATTCAAAATATTTTTGATTTTTTTGATGGAAAACTTGAAGACAGTAAAAAAGTAAAATTATAGATTATTTATCTCTAAATTTGATTTCTTTAAAATATCTGTAATATATTTGTAACCCTTAATAGCATATTCAAGTGGATTAGCTTTTTTAGGGTCTTGTTCAGCTTCTACAACAAGCCAACCTTGATAATTATTTTTTTTTAAAATATCAAACAGTGGTTTATAGTCGATACACCCATCGCCAGGTACGGTAAAAGCACCTTCTAAAAAGGCATCCCTAAAACTTAAATCTTCAGAAAGAGCTTTTTTTAATACTTCCTCCCTAATATCTTTGCAGTGAATATGGATTACTCTTTCCTTAAATTTATTTATTATATTAATTGAATTTCCCTGAGCAAATAGCATATGACCTGTATCTAAAGTTAATTTTACACTATCATCTGTATTTTCTAGCAATCTAATAGTTTCTTCTTCTGTTTCAATAACTGTTCCCATATGATGGTGGTAAGCTAAAGGCATACCCTCATCTTCAAGATATTTTGCAAGTTCAGATATTTTTACACAATAATCTTTCCATTCTTGATCGGTCATCTTAGGTCTACTGGAAAGTTTTTTTCTTGGATCACCCTGTATTGAACCAAAAACTTCAGCAAAAACGATACATGGAGCTTCACAATCTTTAAATAATTTAAGTTGGTCTTGAATTAAATTTTTTTCTTGTTCAACAGAATTTTTTCTAAGATTTCCGCTATACCAACCAGAACATAATTTTAAGTTATACTTTTCTAATTTTGGTAATAATTCCTCAGATGTTTTTGGGAATTTACCACCTGACTCAATCCCAAAAAATCCAGCCTGACTTGCTTCTGACAAACATTGTTCTAGAGGAGTATCTCCGCCTAGCTCAGGCATGTCATCATTACTCCAAGCAATTGGTGCTATACCTAATTTTACTGACATAAATTTTTTATTTGTTAAGATATATTTAATCATGAGATTAATTAAAGGAAAAAAAATTCAGCTTGGTGTTGTTGGAGGTGGTCCAAAATCTTGGATTGGTCATGTTCATAGAATTTCATCAAGATTTGATAATAAATATGAGATAGTTGCTGGTGTTTTTTCTAGAAATTCAAAACTATCTAAAAGCTTTGGTCAAAGCCTAGGTATTTTAAAAGAGAGATGTTATTCAAATTTTAGAGAAATGGCTGAAAGAGAAGCGGCAAGAAAAGATGGTATTAATGTTGTAGCAATAATGACACCTCCTTCAAGTCACCAAATTATTGCTGAAAAATTTATTGATAAAAATATTCATGTGATTTCTGATAAACCATTTGCTGGAAATCTTGCACAAGCTAAGAAATTATTTAAAAAAATAAAATCAAATAAAAAAATTAAGTATGCTTTGACACATAATTATTCTGCTTATCCTATGGTTAGAGAGGCAAAAGTATTGGTTGAAAAAGGTAAAATTGGAAAAGTTGAATATGTAAATGTTGAATATGTTCAGGATTGGTCGGATGGAGAAAATATCTCACAAAAAAATGCAAAGAAAAAATTTAAATGGAAAATAGATAAAAATATTGTCGGAGCTTCAGCAGTATTAAACGAAATTGGTTCTCATGCATATCATATGGCAACTTATATATCAGGTTTAAAAGGTGAAACTATTTTTGCAGATATTAAACAAGTTTCAAATAAAGTTAAAATGGACAACAATGCTCAAGTAATGATCAATTTTAATAATGGAGCTAAAGGAATGTTTTGGACAAGTGTGATGGCTAGAGGTGGAGTTTATGGATTACGAATAAGAATATTTGGAACGAAAGGAAGTTTGGAATGGGTTCAAAACGATCCAAACTATTTAAAACTTAATCCATCTAATGGTGTTGTTAAATTTATTGAAAGAGGTTTTTTTAATGCTGAATTGTCTAAAAAATTTTCTAGATTAAAATTTGGACATCCTGAAGGATATTTGGATGCATTTGCAAATATTTATCGTGAATTTGCAGATTCTTTGAAAAATAATGCCAAAAAAAGGTATTTTTATCCAAATGAGGATGAGGGGCTTGAAACTGCAAAATTTATTGAGGCATGCAAAGTTTCAAATAGAAAAAAAAGATGGGTAAAAATAAAATAAAAACTGCTCTGTTTGGCCTTGGTAGAATTGGCCAGATGCATGCTGATAATTTAAGAAAAAATAATGAATTTGATTTAAAATATGTTTTTGATTTAAATAAAAATTTATCAAAAAAAATTTCAAAAAGATTTAATACTATTTCAATA
>CACAEM010000050.1 GCA_902531455.1 uncultured Pelagibacteraceae bacterium
TCTTATTGTTTCTGTTCTTTCATTTGCTTTTTGAATAGAAATCTCTCTTTCTTGTTGATATCTTGAAAATTCCTCATTTTTTTTAATCTCAAGTTCTTTTTGTACGGTTTCTAAATTTTTGTTTTCAATTGAAATTTTTGTATCCTGTGTAATATCATTCCTCTTTTTCTTTCGATTTTCAATTTGTTCAGTTAATTGAGTTAAACCTTGGGAGTCAAAGGTATTAGCAGGGTTAAATTGTTCTATTGGTGTTTGGTCTAAAGAAATTATCGATACAGTTTCTAATGCTAATCCAGTATGTCCGATAGACTCATCTGCTATTTTTCTTACTTCTTTTACGAAAGATCCACGATTTTCTTGTATTTCGTCCAAAGTCATTTTTGCTGCAACTTCTCCTAAGGCATCAGCAAATCTTCCTTGCACTACCTCTCTTAGGTGCTCAGGATCTAATGTTCTGTTACCTAGAGTTTGGGCTGCTGTTGATACAGCTTTTGGGTCTGGCGGAACTTTAGTAAAAAATTCAGTCACAAGCTCAGCTCTCATTCTATCTTTTGTTATTAAAGATTTGTCTCCACCTCTTTTTATCGTAATACTCAATGTACGCATTCCTACTTGGGTAATATTGTGAATAATAGGCAAGACAAAAGCTCCTCCAGATATTACAACTTTTTCACCAAGCATTCCTGTCCTTACAAACGAAACTTCTTTTGACGATCTTCTATATAGCCAGTGCAATAAATATACAATTATTGCTATTGCTAAGGCTAATAAAATTATTGCTGCGATTATATCTGCTCCTTTTGTCATAAGTTAAACCTCCCTATTGAACTCCTTTATTTTTTGAATCTTGAATTGCTGCACTATAAATAATCAATCCAAAAATTATTTTATTTAAAAAATCAGCTAGATTATAAATTACGTTAAGACTATTAATGTTTGCTCCCCCTGCAAGATGTTCAATAAAATAACCTATATGATAAATAGAAAATCCAATTGTAATTATAAGTCTATTTGCAAAGAAAGCCATTTGAACACTTTCATTATTGCAAGAAGCGTTTCCTCTACCAGCATCACCCATGTAAAGTTCGCCAATTATATAGAGCCAGCCTACTATTCCAACTAAGAAACCAAGTGTTACACTCATATAACCATATGCACCCAAAAGCTGTGCTATAACCCATACTAGGGTTCCTACTAATAGCCTCCAGAACATTCCCCTTTTTACTTCAGATACTGAATTTAACATTACGTAAAATGTTAAAATTGTTAATGGAAAGGTTAACAACCAATCAATGTATCTTAATTGTGTTGGAGCCTGGCCATTCAAAACCCACAAATTTTTTGCATAGAAATAATGAATTGATGACATAAGCGCAATAACACCTACTAGCGTCATTACTGTTCCCCAACGATTTGATAATCTTCGTCTCTCTAAAAAGAAAAAAATTGCAGCACCTATCATTGCTACAGAAATTAACCAGAATGAACCTCCGACTACATCCTGCGGTAATAATAGCTTATTCATTTATATCTAAACACATTCTTTTTTAAAAATACTATTTAAATCAACACTTTCTTTTAAATCAATAAATTAATTCTTATTTTTTTTATAAATAAAATTTAATGGTTTATTTTTTGATAAAATTAGAAATTATACAATCAGTAGTAGAAAAAACTTTTTATTCTCAAACTTTTCGAAATGTAGTTCACAAAAAAAAATGTAGTATGAATATATCGATTCTATGCTATCAAAAGTAATTACAATCTCTCAACAAAAAGGCGGAACCGGAAAGACTACGCTAGCAGTTCATTTAGCTCTTTCATTTATCAAGAACCATAACTTTAAAGTAGGCATCATTGATACCGATCCTCAAGGAAGTTTAGGAAAATGGTATATGGTTCGTTCAGAAAATAATATTTCTGATGAAAATTTAACCTTTAAAACAGCTAGTCTCTGGGGAGCTCAGTATGAGTCAAAAAATTTAAAAAAAGATCATGATATAATTATAATTGATACACCACCAAAAATTGAGTCAGATGCAAGACCATCTATTGAGGCTTCAGATTTGGTTTTAATACCAATGACACCCTCTCATGTTGATTTTTGGGCGACTGAACCGATCATAGATATTGCAAAAAAAGCTAACAAAAAAATCATGATTCAAATTAATAGAGGCAATCAAAGGTCAAAACTTATTTCTAAAACAAATGAGTATATTGCTGGTATAAATGTGCCTGCAATAAATACTATTATTGGTCATAGACAAATTTACGCGGCATCAATGGGAGAGGGTAGAACTGCTATTGAAAAACAAAAAAAAGGAAATGCAGCAGAAGAAATTAAAAAAGTATCTGATCAAATTCTTACAGAGTTGCAATAATACAAAATTATTTTTCTTAAAGTTGCCCTAATTAATCAAATTTTATATAAGGTTTCAGTATAATTATGAAAATTAGTAAAGTCGTTGTAATTGGCTCTGGAACAATGGGTAGCGGAATAGCTGCTCAATTATGTAACGCAAATGTTCCGGTAACATTGTTAGACTTAACCACTGAAATTTCTGAAAAAGCTAGAGAGAGAATTTTAAAGTCTAGACCTCCTTTATTAATAGATAAGTCAAAAATAAATAATATTAATATTGGAAATATAAATGATAATTTTAATGAAGTCGGTGAAGCAGACTGGATAGTTGAAGCTGTCGTTGAGAGAATTGATATTAAACATAATATTTATGAAAAAATTTTTAAAGCAAGAAAGAAAGGATCAATAGTATCTTCAAATACATCTTCTATTCCAATTAAAGTTCTTTCAGAAAAACTCTCAGATGAAGAAAAAAAAGATTTTTGTATAACTCACTTCTTTAATCCAGTCAGATATATGGATTTGTTAGAAATTGTAAAAAATGAAAACAATGATTTAGATCAAATAAACTCACTTAAAAATTTTTGTGAAAAAGATTTAGGAAAAGGAGCATTAATTTGCAATGATACTCCAGGATTTTTAGGAAATAGAATTGGTGTCTATGCCATGCAAGTGGCTATGACAGAAGCTTTTAAAATGAAATTAACAATTGAAGAAGCTGATGCCGTTTTTGGAAGGCCAATGGGAATACCAAAAACAGGAGTTTTTGGTCTCTATGATTTAATTGGGATTGATTTGATGGCCGATGTTTTGAAAAGTTTTATAAAAGAACTTCCAGAAACTGATGACTTTCAAGTTGTGGCGAAAGAAATACCATTAGTTAAAAAACTTATAGAAACTGGATACACAGGAAGAAAAGGAAAAGGTGGTTTCTATAGAATGAATAAGTCTGATAATAAAAAAATTCTAGAGGGTATAAACTTAGAAACAGGTGAATATTCACTATCTAAAAAGTTCAATTTAGGATCAGAAAAAATGGATATTGTCGGTCTTATAAACAGAAAAGATAAATATGGTGAATACGCTTGGTCGGTAATTTCAAAAATTATCAAATATGCATCATCTTTAGTCCCAGGTATTACGGATAAATTTAATGATATCGATGAAGCAATGAGATTAGGGTTTAACTGGTCAAAGGGACCTTTTGAATTGTTAAAAGAAATCGGTGTTAAGGATTTTTTTGAAAGAATAGATACATTTGAAAATAACAAGTTTCTTGAAAACTTATCACAAAGTAAAGACGAAAATTTTTATGGTGAAAGACAGCAATACACTGATTTAGAAACTTTAGGAAAAATAAAACCTAGAGCAACTAAAACAGATAAAAATAACTCTGCTGAAATCTATAGATTTGATGATTTTAATATTGTTGAATTCACAACTAAAGCTAATGCTTTAGATTATGACTCAATGGACAGTCTCAAAAATGCAACAGATAAACCTCTTATTATTATAAACGAGGCTATGCAATTTTCAGCAGGTGTGAACTTGTCTTACACAATGAATTTTGCTGACAAAGGAGATTTTAAATCTATTGAAAAGTTTGTTAAATATTTTCAAGAGACTTGCAAACACTTAAAATATTCTCAATTTCCAGTAGTAGCAGCTCCATCAGGATTGGCATTGGGTGGTGGTTT
>CACAEM010000051.1 GCA_902531455.1 uncultured Pelagibacteraceae bacterium
AGTAAAAAGGCACTGGTTACCCTTATTGCAGCTTCATTAACAGTTATTTTTGCAATGGGTATTAGACAAACGTTTGGATTATTTTTTTTTGACTTTAATACAGATCTAAATATTTCTATTTCACATTTTGGTTTTGTAATAGGTTTGCAACTTTTAATGTGGGGAATCTTCAGTCCAGTTTTTGGTTTCATAACTGATAAATATGGAGGCGCAACAGCTATCTTTGTGGGTTTTTTATTTTTTTTGTCTGGACTATTACTTTTCTACTCAGGACTTAATACTGGACACTACTTTACTCTTACGATTGGATTATTAATTGGTATAGGATTAGGTGGTACTGCTATAAGTATACCAGTATCAGTTGTCGCTAAACATTTTCCTGCTTCTAATAGAACAATAGCAACAGGTATTGTTACATGTGCAGGATCATTTGGTTTTTTTGTTTCACCTTTATTGGTTAGATACTCACTAATCGAGATGGGATGGGAGATTACAATTTTATATTTTTGTTTTCTATTAGGAATTGGATTAATTGTTGCTTTATTTGTAAATACACCAAAAATTCCAGTTGGTAGTAGTAATTTAGATAACAATCAAACTGCATCAGAAGCTTTAAAAGAAGCTTTCGGAAATAAAAGTTTTATATTTTTAACTCTTGGTTTTTTTGTTTGTGGTTGGCACATTGCTTTAGTGGCTACGCATATCCCAACTTATATGATGGATAGAGGGCTACCCGATTGGACAGCAGCTATGATATTAGCTTTAGTTGGTGTTTTTAATATGATTGGTACAATTGGTGCAGGTTATTTAGCAACTAGATTTAGTAAAAAGAAAGTTTTAAGTGCAATTTATTTTTTAAGAGGCGTATCATTAATTTATTTTATATTTTTACCACCAAGCGTATTTAATTGTATAGTATTTGGAGTAACATTCGGACTACTGTGGCTTTCAACTGTACCCCCAACTAATGGAATTGTGGGGCATATATTTGGAACAAAACATTTAGGTCTTTTATATGGTATTGTATTTGTCAGTCATCAGGTAGGCTCCTTTCTCGGAGCATATCTAGGTGGAGTTTTTTATGAAATGCATGGTAACTTTGATTATGCTTGGTACGCATCTATCGCACTTTCTATTTTTGCTGGTGTGATACACTTACCTATTATAGAGAAAACAATTGAAAGAGTTCAACCAGCATAAACTTAAATTTAATAAATATTTAGAAAAACTTTATCAGTCTAATAAACCCCTTATTATCTATAAAGTTGACGGGGGGTATAATATTTATACTGATTTTTCAAAGAGGATAACGCTTAACAAAAATAATATTGCAAAATTTTTACATAGCTTTTCTTCGAAAATATATACAAAAGAAACTGACTTATATGTGGGATTTTTTGGTTATGAGATTTTATGTAGTCTTTTAAATTTATCTATAAAAAATCAAAAAAAAATGAACTTCTATAAAGGTATTTTTTATAAGCCTGAAACTTTAATCAAAATAAGAAACAAAATCACTATTAATTCAAATTTAAAAAAAACTGAATTTAAAGAAGTTTTTCAAAAAACTAAAATTCTAAGCCCTTTCAAACTAAATATAGAATTTAATAAATATCAAAAAATATTTGATGCATTTTCTAGAAAAATTAGAGAAGGAGAAACTTATCAAATAAAAATATGTACAAAATATAAGAACAAATCGACAATTAATTCAGTAAATTTCTTTTGGAAATTAATGAAGATTAACTCATCGCCTGAGTCATTTATGATCAGAGATAAAGATTACTCTATAGTTAGCTGTTCACCTGAAACTTTAATTCACAGAGTAGGCAGTCTTATTACAACTAAACCTATTGCAGGAACATTAAAAAAAAATAAATATACAACAAAATCTAAAGCCCTCAAATTCTTTAGAAATAACGTCAAAGAAACTAAAGAACATAATATGATTGTTGATCTTGAGAGAAACGATTTATCTAGAATATGCAAACCAGGTACAGTAAAAATCAAAAAACAAAAATATGTAGAAGAATATAAACACCTATATCACTACGTAACTAGTATCATTGGAAGATTAAATCAAAAAACCTCTGTAAAAGAAATAATTAAGTCAATGATGCCAGGTGGATCTGTGATTGGTTGTCCTAAAATAAGAACATTGGAATTACTTAATTCGCAAGAAAAAGAAGATAGAAATATTTTCACTGGAAGTTTTGGGTATATAAAATTTAATCAGGATATGAGGTTTAACATAATTATTAGATCAATTTTAAACTTTAAAAATAGATCAGAAATATCTGCGGCCTCTGGAGTTGTGTTGGATAGCAATTCGAAGAAAGAATTCAATGAAAACTTCATCAAAGCAAAATCACTTTTGGAATTATTTAAATGATTTATATTATTGATCATCAGGATTCATTTACTTGGAATGTAGTTCATCAATTTTCTGAATTTGATAAAGTATATTGCTCAAATTACTATGATATAAATAAAAAGTTATTAGATAAATCTCAAACAATAGTATTTTCTCCTGGACCAGGATCACCAAAAGATTATCCAACATCTATAAAGATTTATAATAAATTCAAAGGAATAAAAAAAATTATTGGTATTTGTCTTGGTTATCAATTGATCTTACACAGTGAAAATGGAAAAATTATTCAACAAAAAAATATTTATCATGGTTTTCAATCGACTGTAAAAGTTACAAGCAATCATTCCATTTTTAAAAAAAATTCAATTTTTAAAGTTGGAAGGTACCATTCACTTAAGTTAAAAGAACCTTTTATGAATGAAAACTTTAATATCACTATGAGATGTACTAAATCTGATATAGCAATGGGTTTTGAAAATACTCAAGATGATGTATATGGATTTCAGTTTCACCCAGAATCTTTTTTGACAAATAATGGTAAAATACTTATTAAAAAAATCTTATCAGCGTAAAAACTTTCAAGAAATTGAGTTTGATGATCTATGGAACAAAGATGGAGTTTTTACAACAATGTGGATCTATAATAAGCCACCAAAAATTCTTTTTTTTAAAACGCACATTGACAATTTAATAAAATCATTAAAGGCTTATGAGATCTATGAAAAAGGAATAAAAAGTAAAATATTAAAATTAATAAATGAAAATATAGATAAAAAAAAATCTTATAATCATTTACTTAGAGTTGCTTTAAATAAAAAAACTATTTCAATATCTCTTAGAGACAGAGTTAAACTTAACAATAAATTTGGAATTAAATTAGTAAACTATCGAAGAGTGAAACCTGAATATAAAAATTTAAAATACAAAAAAATACTAGGATATCTAACTAAAATTAATACATCTAAAGAAGACATTGCTTTATGCGTAAATGATAAAATATTTGAAACTGGAACTTCAAATTTATTGTTTGTAAAAAACAACAAAATTTATTCACCAAAAAACAAATATTATAGAGGCACTAATTTTAAATTTTATGAAAAAAAATTTAATATAATTAAAAAAGATATTTATCTAAAAGAATTAAATCAATTTGATGAAATTTTATTAGTTGGTTCTGGTAAAGGTGTTGTTTCTACAAGTTATATTGTAGATAGCAATTGGAGGAGAAGAAAAAGAAAAATATTTAATTCAATGTACAAAACTTTTAAAAAAGAGTTTAAAAAAGAAAAATATATTTATAATTAAA
>CACAEM010000052.1 GCA_902531455.1 uncultured Pelagibacteraceae bacterium
ACCATCCTCTGTGTTGATCCGAACCCTCTAGATACATTGATGCAGGCCATTTTAAATCTTCTCTCTTTTCTAAAACAAAAGAATGAGTTGATCCGCTATCAAACCATACTTCTACAATATCACTAGTCTTATCAAAATCTTCTGCTTTATATTTATCTCCAAGCAGTCTCTGAAAATTGTCTTCAAACCAGCAGTCTGAGCCTTCTTTTTCATAAATTTTTGCAATATTCTCAAAAACTACATCGTCTATAAGAATTTCTCCGTTTTTTTTTGAAATAAATATTGGAAGTGGAACTCCCCATACCCTCTGTCTAGAGACACACCAATCTGGTCTAGTCTCGATCATTGCTTTAATTCTTTCTTTTCCTTTACTAGGATAAAAAGTGGTTTCATTTATTGCTTTAAGTGCTTTTTCTCTTAGTTTGTGACTTTCCATTGAAATAAACCATTGAGGTGTTGCTCTATGAACTAAAGGAGCCTTTGATCTCCAAGAATGTGGGTATGAATGTGTTAGTTTGCCATTGTTTAAAAGACCTTTTAATTCTTTAAGCTTTTCAATAACAATATCGTTTGCTTTGAAAATGTGAGTTCCTTCAAATATCGGTATATGTTTCGTATACCTTCCATCGTCATCAACTGTTTCAATTGCTTTTATTCCATTATTGATACACAAATTAAAATCATCAGGTCCATGACTTGGTGCACAATGAACAATTCCTGTTCCTTGTTCAGTTGTTACAAATCTTGCCTCAAGCATTGGAACATCATAGTCATATCCAATTTTATGAAACGGATGGCTACAAATAGTTCCATCAAATTCTTTTCCTTTAAATTCTTTTAATATCTCAATTTTATAATCAGTATCTTTTGCAACAGAACTCAAAAGTTCTTTTGCAATCACTATTTTTTCATTTTCTAAAATATCTTTGTTATCTATCTCACATAAAACATAATCCAAACTTTGATTATAGGCTAATGCTTTGTTAGCTGGTATTGTCCATGGAGTTGTTGTCCAAATAACAACATTCGAACCAATTAATTCATTAATATTGGATTTTTTAACTGGGAAGGCTGCATAGATTGTATCAGATATATGATCTTGATATTCAACTTCTGCATCTGCCAGAGCTGTTTTTTCTACTGTTGACCATAAAACAGGTTTGTAACCCTTGTACAAACTTCCCTCTTTTAAAAATTTTCCAAGTTCTCTTACAATTTGAGCTTCTGCATCAAAACTCATAGTTGAATAATAGTTTTCCCAATCTCCAATCACTCCTAACCTTTTAAATTGATCTTTATGAATATTTATCCATTTACTTGCAAAATCTCTGCATTCTTTTCTAAACTCTATAATAGGCACATCATTTTTATTTTTTTTATTTTTTTTGTATTGTTCCTCAATTTTCCACTCAATTGGTAATCCATGACAGTCCCATCCAGGTACATAAACTGAGTCTTTGCCATCCATTTGATGAAATTTAATTATTATATCTTTTAGAATTTTATTTAAGGCAGTACCCATATGAATATTTCCATTTGCATATGGAGGTCCATCGTGTAAGACAAATTTTTCTTTTCCTTTACTTTGAGATCTTAGTTTTTCATATAGATTAATCTTATCCCAAAAATTTAAATATTCTGGCTCTTTATTTGGTAGATTTGCTTTCATGGAAAAAGCGGTTTTAGGTAAATTTAAGTGTTCCTTGCTCATTATGTTTTTTTAGCTTTTAAAATGTCTTTTTTTATTTGATTTTTTAATTCACTGATACCTTTGAATTTTTTTTCTCCTCTTAAAAATTTTAAAAATTCTACAGATAATTTTTTATTATAAAGATTTCCTGAAAAATTAAAAATATTTACCTCTAAAAGTATTTTTTTCTGATTAAATGTTGGTCTATAACCTAAATTAGCAATTCCTTTATAGAATTTTCTTCTATCATTAATTCTTATTTTTACAGCATAAACACCGGGTTTTGCTATAACATAATTTCCAATATCAATATTGCAGGTTGGAAATCCAATTTTTTGACCCATCATTCTACCTCTTTGAACTTTTCCCTCAATTTCCCAGTTTCTTTCTAAAAAAGTATTTGCTTTAGATAACTTTCCCTCTTCAAGCAGCTTTCTAATTATTGTTGATGAAATTATTTTTTTATTTTTCATCAAAGGCGTTGGATTTATTAAATTATAACTAAAATCATTCTCATATTTTTTGAGCAGTGCTACATCTCCCTCTCTTTTATGACCAAACCTAAAGTTGTTACTAACAAATATAAATTTTGATCTAAGTTTTTCTGATAAAATATCTTTTATGAATTTATAGTAAGTAATTTTTGAAAAATTTTTGTCGAATTTTTTATTAATTACAAAATCAACATCAAATTTTTTTAAATAAATAATTTTTTGACTAAAATTTGATATTCTATAATTTTTAATCTTTGTATTGAAAAACATTTTAGGTATAGGATCAAACGTAACTACACCTACTTTAGATTTATATTTTGTTTTATATTTTTTAGCTAACTCAAATAATTTTTGATGTCCTGAATGCAAGCCATCAAAATTACCGATCAAGATAATTGATTTTTTAAATTTATTTGGAATATTAAAACTATTAAAAATCTTAAATTTTTTCACCATTTTAATTCTTTCTGAAAATAGTTAATTTTTGCTTCATAATTTTTAAGTACATTTTCAATTGATAGTTTTGAAATTTCTTGTCTATGTATACCACCTGTAATAAGTAATGAATCAAAATTTTGTATGTTGGCACCTTTTATATCTGTATTTAGATTATCACCAATACATAATATTTTTTTGTTATTTACATCTGTAGCAATTTCATAAACAGGCGGATAGGGTTTGCCAAAGTAGATAACCTCACCATTAATTTCTTCAAATGATTTTGCAATAGATCCTGCGCAATATTCTCTTTTATCTCCTCGATCAACTATTAAATCAGGGTTAGTGCATATCATTTTCTTTGTAATATGTTTTGATAAAAGATTTTTGTAATATCCTAAGTCGTCTTCATGTTCTTCAAAAAGACCTGAACATAATAAATAATCCGAGTCATCTATATTAAGTACTTTATTATCTTCAAAGGTTTTAAATAAATCAAAATCTCTTGGTGGTCCTAAGTGAAAAAATTTTTTATTATTGAAATTTTCTAAAAGATATCTTTTTGACGCTTCTCCAGATGTAAAAACTGTATCTGAAAAATTATTTAACCCCATTTTTTTTAGAGTATTAATTACTGTTTGGTTGGGTCTTGGAGCATTTGTCAATAATATAAATTTTTTTTCATTATTAGATAATTCTTCTAAAACTTTGACAGCATTCTCATACAGCTTAATTCCATTATGGACTACTCCCCAGATATCAATGAAAAAAAAGTCATATCTACCAAATATTGATTTTAAGCCTGATTCATCTAAATTTTTACTCATATTTCAGATATAGCTTAAAAATCCAATAAATTCCTGATTTTTCTCATTTATATATTTGGGGCCAGATCTTGAAATAATAGTCACATGCATCTATATGAACATTAATTTAAAGGAGTAAATATGAAGTTTAAACCGCTACACGATAGAGTATTAATTGAAGTTTTAGACAGCAGCGAAAAAACTGCTGGTGGAATTATCATCCCTGATTCTGCACAAGAGAAACCACAAG
>CACAEM010000053.1 GCA_902531455.1 uncultured Pelagibacteraceae bacterium
TTCATCGTCTCTTCCTTCTACTGCAGCTAACGCTGAACCTTTAACGATTGGAGTTTTGTCTCCTGGGAATTTGTATGAAGTTAATAAATCTTTAATTTCTTCCTCAACTAAATCTATCATCTCTTTATCATCAACTTGATCTACTTTATTTAAGTAAACAACAATTGCTGGAACTCCGACCTGACGTGCTAAAAGAATGTGTTCTCTTGTTTGTGGCATTGGACCATCTGCTGCATTTACAACCAAAATAGCACCATCCATTTGTGCTGCACCAGTAATCATATTTTTTACATAGTCTGCGTGACCTGGACAATCTACATGAGCGTAATGTCTGTTTGCTGTCTCATATTCTACGTGAGCTGTTGATATTGTTATACCTCTCTCTTTTTCCTCAGGAGCTTTATCAATCTGATCATATGCAACAAAGTTTGCACCACCTCCTTCCGCTAATACTTTAGTTATTGCGGCAGTCAGAGTTGTTTTACCGTGATCAACGTGTCCGATTGTTCCAATATTACAATGCGGTTTATTTCTTACAAATTTTTCCTTCGACATTACTTTTTTTCCTCACTTTATAATTAATATTATATTTTTTGGAGCGGGTGATGAGAATCGAACTCACGCAACCAGCTTGGAAGGCTAGTGTTCTACCACTGAACTACACCCGCATACCCAAGTGCGCACTCCAAAGTTAAATAAAGATTTATGAATGGTGGAGGGGGAAGGATTCGAACCTTCGAAGACCGAAGTCAACGGGTTTACAGCCCGCCCCATTTGACCGCTTTGGTACCCCTCCCTAATAGCAGAGGAAGCGTCCCCTTATTTAATAAAGCTTTAAACAACATGCGTTTTATATATTTTTATTGTACAAATGCAATACGTGAATTTCAGAAAAAATAGTATAAAAACCCGTTAAATTCATAAAATATGACACAAAAATCATCCTTTTTTATTGCTGGACGTCATGCTGTAATTGGAGCATTAAAGAACGCAAAAAGAAGAGTGCTTAAGATATTCCTAACTGAGGAAAGTAAAAAAAATATTCACAAACAAAACCCTCATAAAAATTTATTAAAAGATATAAAAGTTTTTTTCAAAACTAAAAAAGAATTAGATAAATACTGCAGGAGTGAAGATATATTGCATCAGGGTTATGTTGCTGAAATAGAACATTTAGAAAATCCTGAACTAAAAGAATTTATTAAAGGCAAAAATAATTTAACATTTGTTTGTTTGGATGAGGTTACAGATCCCAGAAATATTGGTTCGTTAATTAGGAGCGCAGCTTCATTTAATATTGACGGGCTTATTGTGAAAGAAAGACATTTTCCAAGTGAAAGTAAATTATTATATAAATCTGCAAGCGGCTGTGTTGAGTACTTAAATATTTTTCAGGTATCAAATATAAACACTACTTTAAAATATTTGAGAGATAAAAACTTTTGGATTTATGGATTTACAGTTAATAGTGACAAAAGTTTTACTGATGTTCAGTGGATTGGTAATAATGTTTTACTTTTTGGTTCAGAAGGACATGGTTTAAATAAACATACAGAAAAGTATACGGATTTTTTAGTAAAGATTAATATTAACAAAAATGTTGAAAGTTTAAATATATCTAATAGTGCAGCAATAGTTTTTCATCATATAAATCAACAAAAATAATTTCTTGATAATATATTAAATACTATTAAAAAACCTCTCATGCCCTTGTAGCTCAGCTGGTAGAGCAATTGATTTGTAATCAATAGGTCCGCGGTTCGAGTCCGTGCGGGGGCACCATCACCCAACTAAATCAACATTTATTATTTTTGCAAAGTTAAAATTTATTTAAATCTTAAAGTTAATTGTGCCAGGATTGGACCAGGATTATGTCAAGATCAAGTGGTCGTTTGAAAGTTTTTTCATTTAAGTAAATTATTTTTCCAAAAACTTAAATAATCACGCATAAATATTTTTCCATTATCACCCCCTATATGCGCGCCTTTCCCAATACATTTTTCACTTTTAAATCCTTTAATTATTTTTTTAAATGCCTTTTTAGGATTTTCTCTTGAAATTTTATCAAATTCTTCCTCAGATTTAAAAGCACCGTGCTTTAATAGCATGTCTAGCAATTCCTTATTTGCACTACTATCGTCCTCTGTATACCATGATGGACATTTGTTAAAAGTTTGAAAATATTTAAAAAATTTTGCATCAAAGTTACCTGTAAACATATGATGCCAACCTGCTCTTAGATCTATTTTAACATTACCTCCATTAACGTTCATTTTTTTTGCTAATTCTACACACTGTTCATATGAAGTAAAATCGTCAGCCATACCATGCACATACCAGATTTTGGTTTCTTTTATAGGCTGGGGGTTTCTAAACATGCCTGTAACACCGCATTCCGGAGACCTAGGTTGTGCAGCAGCAAAATATAAATCTTTACTGACTAATGCATCCCTAATTCTTTTTTCTCCTGCCATCATTGAAATATTTCCTCCTCTAGACATACCTGAGATTCCAATTTTACTTTTATTAACTTTTGGATTTTTTGATAAGTATTCTAATGTCATAAATGCATCAACATAAGTGGACCAGATACTTGCTTTAGATTGATCTCTATATGTATGTTTTGTACCTCTTGCAGAAAAATTATCTAAATACATAGTAGCTATTCCCATATCCAATAATGGTTTTTGTTGATCTCTCATAAATTCTAAATAATCTTCTGTAAATTCTTTTGCTCCACCACTGCTATGAACTAAAAGTAAAACTGGAAATGGTCCTCTGCCATCAGGAAAGGTTAATAATGCCTCTACCTTAATTGGCGTTTCTTTGTACCATCCTTCTTTAATAGCTTTATAATTAGCTGCTTGATATGATTGAATTTTAACTAACTCACCATTACCAAGTTGTTTTGAAAGCTTTTTTAAAGGTGTTTTTTTTGGTTTAATGTTATCTGCTGCAAACGTTGTATTAAAACACAACAAAACCAGAAATACGATCCCTAAAAGTTTTTTCATTAAAAAAACCTTATCACTATGCCCATAGAGTGACCATATCGAAATTATTTTGCAAATATTGTTGCAAACAAATGTTTATTTAAACTTTAGCAATTGATTTGTAATCAATAGGTCCGCGGTTCGAGTCCGTGCGGGGGCACCACTTCAAAAGTTCAGCATTCCATCTAACTTTTTCTACTGAATTGTTAAGATTTATTTTCTTTTCTTCTGTTAATTAACTATAATTTGGTAAAAATCCATCAGGTAACAAATTAAATGAAATAATAATTCTCTCTTGGTTTGATGAAAAGGGAATAGTCCTATGATATAATGACGATGGAAATAAAATCATATCTCCAACTTTTGGGTTATATGTAATTTTTGGAGAATTTTCATCATAGTAAACTGTTGAATTCAAACTAAATTCAATTGAACCTTCGTTTACGTCTAAAGAAGGGACTACCTTTAAATAGATTACACCACTTAGCCACGCTGTACTATGATTGTGTGGATTTTGATAACCTTTTTTTTTGTATACAACATGCCAAGCCTCTAGATTTTTTTTCAAAGGCCAATTGTTTATAAATGAATTATCTTTATTTTTAAATTTTAAAAAATAATTATCTATTTCTTTCAAGATAATTT
>CACAEM010000054.1 GCA_902531455.1 uncultured Pelagibacteraceae bacterium
TAGTAAGGTTATGAGCAAAAAAGAGGTATTAACATTTATGAAGACTTACCAAAGGGTCACACAAAACATGTTTAAATTTGCTCCAAAATATTCTTCAATTGTATTAAATTTAAATAGAAATCATCAAATTAAATCAATAAAATATAATCGATGAAAAAAATCACTTTAATCACTTTTTGCTTAATAGCTTTTATACCATCAGTAAATGCAGCAACTTTGAGCGATGCATTAAAACAGGCCTACCAGAACAATTTAGAGCTTAAAGCTGAGAGAAAAAATTTAGAAGTTCAAAAGGAAGTCTTAAATATTTCTAAAAGTGATTTTTTTCCAACCTTAACTCTTTCAGGTACAAAAAGTTTCGAAGATACTAATAAATTAACAAATCAAAATGGTACTGATGCTTCTATAACGGATACAGATACCATGACGTCATCTGTTAAATTAGAGCAAACACTTTTAGATGGCAAGGGTAGAGACTCTGCATATGAAAAAAGTAAATTAGGACTTAACCTTTCTGAAGCAAAACTAATTAAAAAAGAACAAGAGATATTTTTAAAAGCTATTGAGGCTTATACGAGTTTAATCCTGGCTTATGAGAAGCTAAGTATAAACGAAGAAAATGTAAATCTACTACAAAGACAATTTGAAATCGATAACGCAAGACTTTCAAGAGCTCAAATAACAGCAACTGATTTAGCTCAATCACAATCATCTTTAGCTGGAGCACAAGCTGGATACATTGGAGCACAAAATAGTATAGTAACTAGCAAGCTAGCGTATGAAAATATTATTGGACCAATTAATAATAATGAAAAATTAAAAAAAATATATAATGCCGATGTTTCAATTCCATCAAGTCTAGTTGAAGCAAAAAAAACCTCTGAACAAAAAAGCCCAGAACTTATTATTGCAGATATTGAGTATGGACAATCAGAGTTAGATGTAAAAATTGCTCGTTCAGATCTTTCTCCAACTGCAAAACTTTCATTAGAGAGAACTTATGTTGACGATTTGAGTGCAACTTATGACGAAAGAGAAAAAGATGTTCTTCAAGCAACTGTAAGTTGGCCTTTTCAGTTTGGTGGAAAAAATAGATCTAATGTTAATAAAAATCTTCAAGTAAAAGGAATGAAAAAATTGTTACTTGAAAATGCATATAGAAATAATACGCAGTCAGTAACGGCAGCTTGGTCGACATTAGAGTCATCTAAGAGCTTTTTAAGAGCTGTACAGTCACAAGTTAAAGCTGCAGAAATAGCAAACGAAGGAATTAGCTTTGAATATGAGAGTGGATTGAACAGATCTACGTTTGATGTTCTGCAATCAAGGTCAAATCTAATAAATGCTAAAATAAAGCTTGCTGAGGCTGAGAGAAACTATCTTTTAGCTCAATATAGATTAATAAAGTCAGTTGGCTTACTTAATAGCGAGTACTTAAAACTCAGATAAATAGGGACTTTGAGACCTAATTTTAAAAAAATATTGCCAATGAGAACAAAATGTGTACATTTATTTTCACGATTCGAATGTTAATAAATAAAAAAAACGAGGCAAAAAATGACTAAAAATAACTTAAAAGTGGTGAAATCCACAAAAGATAAAGAATTGGAAGATAAAGAAAAAAATAAAGCACTAGATGCAGCAATTAGCCAGATAACAGATAGCTTTGGAAAAGGCTCTGTGATGAAGCTTGGAGAACAAAAAGCAATGGATATTGAGTCCATTTCTACTGGATCTCTGAGTTTAGACTTAGCACTTGGAATAGGCGGATTACCAAAAGGTAGAATTGTTGAAATTTATGGACCAGAGTCATCTGGTAAAACTACATTAGCTTTACAAGTTGTTGCTGAAGCACAAAAAGCAGGGGGAATTTGTGGATTTGTTGATGCAGAACATGCACTAGACCCAGTATATGCTAAGAAATTAGGTGTTAATACTGAGGAGTTGCTTATTTCACAACCAGATACTGGTGAACAGGCTTTAGAAATAACAGATACTTTAATCAAATCTGGCTCAATGTCAGTTCTAGTAGTCGACTCAGTTGCAGCATTAACTCCAAGAGCAGAAATTGAAGGAGATATGGGAGATCACCATGTTGGTCTTCAAGCAAGACTAATGTCTCAAGCTCTTAGAAAATTAACAGGATCAATTTCAAGAACTAATACAATGGTTATATTTATTAACCAAATTAGAATGAAAATTGGTGTAATGTTCGGAAGTCCTGAGACAACATCTGGAGGTAATTCTTTAAAATTTTATTCTTCTGTAAGAATGGATATTAGAAGAATTGGAGCAATAAAAGATAAAGAGCAAATTGTTGGAAACACAACAAGAGTAAAAGTTGTTAAGAATAAAGTTGCACCACCATTTAAAGTTGTTGAGTTCGACTTAATGTATGGAAAAGGAATTAGTAAAGTAGGGGAACTAATCGACCTTGGTGCCAAAGCTGAGATTGTTGAAAAATCTGGAGCTTGGTACGCTTACAAAGGTGAAAAAATTGGTCAAGGTAGAGAGAATGCTAAACTTTACCTTGAACAAAATCCAAAAGCTGCCGCTGAAATTGAAATGGCTATCAGAGAAAAAGCTGGTGTTATTTCAAAAAAGATTGAGGGCAATCCTTTAAGCGAAGAAAAGCTTGAAGCGCAGAAGAAAGAGGAAGAAGTTCCTCCTAAAAAAAATTAGCAGATTACTTTTAGTTATTTAAAAAAAGGCGCTCTATTGGGCGCCTTTTTTCCCTTCAGAAGTGTAGACATCATATAAAAATGCTGTATTTTGTTTAAATATGGCTAAAACATTAAATGAAATTAGGTCAGCATTCTTAGATTATTTTGAAAAAAATGATCATAAAATAGTTGAGTCTAGCAATTTAGTCCCCAATAATGACCCAACATTGATGTTTGCCAATTCTGGAATGGTCCAATTTAAAAATGTGTTTACTGGACTGGAAAAGAGAGACTATCAAAGAGCTACAACATCTCAAAAATGTGTCAGAGCAGGTGGCAAGCACAACGATCTTGAAAACGTTGGCTATACACCAAGACACCATACGTTTTTTGAAATGTTGGGAAACTTTTCTTTTGGCGATTATTTTAAAGAAAGAGCTATTGAACTTGCGTGGAATTTAATAACTAAAGAATTTGGTTTAGACAAAAATAGGCTTTATGTAACTGTCTACCATGACGATGACGAAGCTTTTAATTACTGGAAAAAAATTGCTGGGTTAAGTGAAGATAAAATTATAAGGATAGCTACATCTGATAATTTTTGGTCTATGGGTGAAACAGGACCTTGCGGTCCTTGTTCAGAAATATTTTATGATCATGGAGAACACTTAGAAGGTGGATTACCAGGATCAAAAAATGAGGATGGGGATAGATTTATAGAAATTTGGAATTTAGTCTTTATGCAGTATGAGCAAATCTCAAAAGATAAGAGAATTAATCTGCCAAAACCATCAGTTGATACTGGAATGGGTTTAGAGAGAATTGCTGCATTGCTTCAAGGAACTCACGACAACTATGAAACAGATCATTTTAAAAAAATAATAAACTCTGCTGCAGAAATTTTAAAAGTTGAGCCTAAAAACGATAATTTAGCAAGT
>CACAEM010000055.1 GCA_902531455.1 uncultured Pelagibacteraceae bacterium
CATTGAAGGAATGATTGCAGGTCCATCTGAAATTACAGTCTTAGCAGATAGTAAGACTAATTTAAATCAAGTTACTACATCTATGATTGGGCAAGCAGAACACGACTCAAATTCTCAATGTATATTAATCACAAAAAATTCTAATTTGATCAAAAAATTTAAAAAAGATCTAGAATTAAAATTAAAAGATATTCCAAGAAAAAGTATTGCATCTAAAAGCATTAAAAATAATGGACTAATTTTAAAAGTATATAGGGATAGACAAATTATTGATGCAATTAATGAGATAGCTCCTGAACACTTAGAAATAAATGTTAGCAATTATAAAAAGTATAAAGACAAAATTTTTAATGCGGGAAGTATTTGTATAGGAAAATATTCCCCTATGGCATTAAGCGACTATGCTGTAGGGACAAATCATGTATTACCAACTAATTCGTCAGCTAAATTTTCATCAGGGTTAAGTTTAAGCGAATTTTATAAAAAAATTAGCCTTATAACTCTCTCAAAAAAAGGTGTTGAGAAAATAGGAGAATACGCTACACATCTCGCTGAGTATGAAGAATTAAAAGGTCATGCTTTGAGTATAAAATCTAGAATAAATAAGGAGTAACAAAATTTGTCGAAACAAGATTTATTGGAATTTAAAGGTAAGGTCATTGATTTACTACCTAACGCCATGTTCCGAGTAAAGCTTGAAAATAATCATATTGTTACAGCTCATACAGCTGGGAAGTTGAGGAAGAATAGGATTAGAGTTCTTCAAGGTGATAATGTGACAGTGGAAGTAACACCCTATGATTTGACAAAAGGAAGAATTATTTTTAGGTTTTAAACAATGGCTTCGTAGCTCAGTTGGTAGAGCAGAGCCCTGAAAAGGCTTGTGTCGCTGGTTCGAGTCCCGCCGAAGCCACCATTTTCGAAATAAAACCTTGCAGCAAAAATGCTTGCATTCAATTTTAAAATCTAATAACTATCCCGCTAGCTAAAGTTTAGCTAAGTTTAATATAATAAAGAAAGAGTAAAAAAAAAGTATGAGTACATTAAAAGGAAAAGTGAAGTGGTTCAACGGTAAGAAGGGCTACGGATTTATAGAAAGAGAAGACGGAGAAAAAGATTGTTTCGTTCATGCAAGCGCAGTTCGTGAAGCAGGACTTCGTTTTTTGAATGAGAACGACGCTGTAGAATTTGAAATTCAGGATGGAGACAAAGGTCCAAGCGCAGTGAATTTAAAGAAAACATCTTAAAATTTATTTCATTTAAAATTTTGTATAGGAATTATTGTAGGTAAACCCTATGAATATTCCTATACAATACATACTTGCATTTTAAGTCTAAAATGCTATTTAACCATCATGATTAAAAGTAGTAAAATTTTTGTATCTCACAAAAGACATCATTTTCATGCTGGCTTACAGCTAGCTATTTAAGTATTTTAAAATTTAAATTTAACTCTAATTAGTATAAAACAACAACAGGCCCTGGTGGTGAAATGGTTATCACGAAAGTTTGTGGAACTTTAGTTTTTGGTTCAATTCCAAGCCAGGGTACCAAAAAATGAATAAAGAAAATAAATTAATACCTGGGTTACCCTCAGGATTTGAAGATCGTTGGGACAAGAAACTTCTTCTCAAAAAAAGGCTGTTATCAGTAATTGAGAATAATTTTATTAAGTTTGGTGCTGAACCACTCGAAACACCATCGTTCGAAATAAGTGAAAATATAGGATCTTTTCTAGCAGAAGATGAAGCTAATCCTATGTCTGATGTATTCTCATTTAAAGATGGAGACAAAAATATTACTCTTCGATATGATTTATCTAGCCCTTTAGCAAGATTTGTTGCTCAAAATAATCAAGAGTTGCCTTCAATTTATAAAAGATATGCTATTCAAAACGTATTCCGTAACGAAAAGGCAGGTAATGGAAGATATAGAGAATTTTTGCAGGCAGATTTTGATATTGTTGGAAATGTTAGTTTATCACAAGCTAACGCTGAACTTTGTAATTTAATTTCTGCAATACTTTTAGAATGCGGATTAAAGAAAGATCAATTTACAATCAATGTAAGTAACAGAAAAATAGTTCAAGGCTTACTAGATGAATTGAAAATAACTAAGGAAAAACAAATAAAAGTTATTAGGGCAATTGATAAACTTGATAAGCCTGGATTTGGAATAAAAGGTGTAGAGGATCTTTTGAGAAAGGAAAGAAAAGATACTAGTGGAGCTATTACAAAAGGTGCAGATTTAAATGATGAGCAGGTTTCTCAAATATTAGATTATTTAAAAATTAAAGATTTAAATGAACTAAAACAAAGTTTAAAAAACTCATTATCGCAAGAGGGAATTAAGGAGTTAGAAGACTTGTTTGAAGTTCTTGGATATGGATCAAACTTAGATCAAATCAAAACTAACTTTACAATTGTCAGAGGTTTAGCATATTATTCTGATTTCATTATTGAAACTAATTTAAATTTTAAAGTTACAAATAATAAAGGTAAAGAGGTAGATATTGGAAGTATTTGTTCGGGTGGAGCCTATGCAAAACTTATATCAAGATTTAAAGGAGTTGATATTCCAGGTACAGGCATAAGTTTTGGTGTTGACAGGCTTTTGTTTGCACTAATGCAATTAGAGCAGATTCAATTAGATGAACAAAAACCAGTTTTAGTATGTGTAATGGATCAAAAATATTTAAAAAACTACTATGAAATTTTAGATCTTTTAAGACAAAACAATATTAATTCAGAAATATTTTTAGATACCAAAAAAAATCTGGGTAAGCAGCTTACTTTTGCAAACAAACGCCAATTACCAGTCGCAGTAATCTGTGGAGAAAACGAATTTAAAGATAATACAGTTACCATTAAAAATTTAAAAGGTGTAAAGGGCGAGAACAACAAAACAATACCCAAGAAAGATTTAATCGATGAAGTCAAAAAACTTATCTGAAAATATACTTAAATCTTTAAAATCGAGTGGATTTTATTATATAGATTTAGATACAGTAATTCCAACCAATCTAATTCTCGAGAGATCTGGGGAGTCATTTAGAAGTTTAATTTTTTCATTTATGGATCAGAATGGAAAGGAAATTTGTTTAAGACCTGATTTAACCATTGCTTCATGCATCAAATATCTCAATCAAAAAAAAAAGAGATCTTCAAAAGTATTTTATAATGGTCAAGCATTCAGAAAAGTTCAGAAAAAAAATGAAAAAATTATCAGAGATCAAATAGGTTTCGAGATCATAGGATCCAAAGATGAAAAGAGAGATGACAAGCAAATAATAAATACTGGTATTAAAGTTTTAAATAAATTTAGATATAAGTCTGGGAATATAACAATTGGAAATGTAGAAATTTTTCACTTATTGATAAACAAATTAGATATTCCAAAAAGGTGGAAACTTAGATTACAAAGACATTTTTGGAGAGAAAGTTATTTTAATGAATTATTGAGACGTCTAGGGACTAATTCAGA
>CACAEM010000056.1 GCA_902531455.1 uncultured Pelagibacteraceae bacterium
TATAATTAAGTAGTACAATTACTGCATTTAATAAATCCATATTATGCTCCTAAAAAAGATCTTCTGACCTCTGGATCATTTAATAATTCATTTCCAGTACCTTCAAATTTATTTTCACCAGTCACTAATACATATCCTCTATCAGAAATACTAAGTGCTTGTTTTGCATTTTGTTCAACCATTATTATACCTACATTTGTTTTTTTAACTCTAAGTATATGCTCAAATAATTCATCCATAACAATAGGTGAAACTCCTGCCGTTGGTTCATCTAGCATTAATACTGATGGTTTTATCATTAAGGCTCTTCCTAAAGCTACCTGTTGTCTTTGACCACCTGATAATTCTCCAACGATTTGATCTTTCTTTTCTTTTAGTATTGGAAAAAGAGCATAAATTTCATCAATAACCTTATCAATTTCATCTGTTCTTAAAAATGCGCCTACTTCCAAATTTTCTTTAACAGTAAGTTCTGCAAATACGTTTCTAGTTTGGGGGACAAACGAAATTCCTTTTTTTACTCTTTCCTGAGGAGATAAATTTGAGATATCCTCACCATCAATTATAATATTTCCAGACTTTAGTTTTAATAGTCCAAGCATTGCTCTCATAGCAGTAGATTTACCAGCGCCATTAGGGCCTAATATTGCAACTATCTCACCTTTATCCACATTTATACTGCAAGAACTTATGATGTCAGGACCATCTCCATAGCCACCAGTCATGTTATTTCCCTCAAAAAAGGCCATTTTTTCTATTTTTTCCTTCCCAAATAACTATCAATCACTTTATCGTTTTTTTTTACCTCATCTGATGTTCCCTCAAACAAAACAGATCCCTCTGACATAACAATAACTGGGTCACACATTCTACTAATAAAATCCATATCGTGCTCAATCATGCAAAAAGTGTAGTTTTTTTCCTTGTTTAATCTAAGTATGGCTGTGCCTAAATCCTTTAATAAGGTTCTATTGACCCCTGCTCCTACTTCATCTAACAATACAAGTTTAGCATCAACCATCATTGTTCGTCCAAGTTCAAGTAGTTTTTTTTGACCACCCGACAAATTTCCAGCTCGTTCATTAGCTAAATGTTTTAAATTTAAAAATTCAGTTACTTCATAAGCTTTTTTTCTAATTTTATCTTCTTCCTGCTTTATTAAACTAGGTTTTAAAAGTGCATTTAGAAGAATTTCCCCAGACTGATTGCCAGGTACCATCATTAAATTTTCTAGCACTGTCATATTTGAAAACTCATGGGCTATTTGAAAAGTTCTTAATAAACCTTTTGAGAATAGTTCATGGGAAGGTACGTCGGTTATATTTTCATCATTGAATAAAACGCTTCCTTCAGAAGATTTTAAATTACCAGCGATTAGATTAAACAATGTTGTCTTACCTGAACCATTTGGACCAATAATTCCTGTAATAGAACCCTCTTTTATTTTTAATGAGCAATTTGAAACTGCAGCTAACCCACCAAAATATTTTGATAAATTTTCAATTTGTAGAATGTTAGACATAAGCTACTGTAGAATTATACTTTATTAAGTCTTTTAAGAATACTGTTTAAAGTTTTTTCAGTTGATTTATAAAAACCTAATTTTCTAAGTTCGTTAACTCCTTGTTCATTAAGTCCTTTGGAAGTTTGGGATTCTTTTACTAAATATTTTAGATCTCTTTTTGAATTCACAACTGCATCCTCAGATAAAGCTACGAATAAAGAGGTAATATATTTTTGAGCACTCTCTTTTTTCACACCTTTTTTAACTAACCAATTAGCCATAGTATTTAAAAGTTCATAGAATGGGGCCATCATACCCGATGTGGACCAGAAATTTTTTGAAAGCTTCTCATTTCTAATTTCAACTGTAGTACCTAATTTATTAAAAAAATTTTTTATTTTTTTATTTGGTGGAAAAATTGGAACAGGGCCTTTTTTTATAGATATTGGAGGTAGAGGTATTGCTCTCACTATTGTTACCTTAGCTTTAATCATTTTTTTTAACTGTGGTAATGTGATAGTAGATATGAAACTTATTACCGTTTGATTAGATTTAAATTTAAGTTTTTTTATTAGATTTTGACCTACTGTTGGAGTAACTGCTAAAAATATCCAATTGCAAGAGTTTACAATTTCATCATTTGACTTAGCTATTTTAACCTTTTTGTTATATTTAGCCAACTTTCTAGCAGTTGCCAGGTTTCTTGGGGAAACTAATATTTCATTAAACTTGATCTTAGATGAACAAATTCCTGTGACAACAGAATGAGTAATTTTGCCTGTACCTATAAAACCGAGTTTCATAGTTTAATTACTATACTTAATTATTAAAAAAGGAACCTCTAATTCTTAGTAATTCTCTTGATAAATTTTTATTTTCAATAAATGGCTTTCTTCCATGAAGCCAAAAATAATTATTTGCCACAACAGCACTGCCAACTGGTAAGGAAGTTACGATTTTATTTTTGCTACCCTCTAGTGCATCAGATAATTTCTGCAAAAATAGTCCTTGCTCCATATTTTTAGGTTCTGGAAATTGATCTATATACGAAATAATTGGTTTACCATTTTCATCCTTTGAAAATACAGGGTGTTCAACTTTATAGTCAATATTTTTACTTTTAGGTGATCCCCAAGTAAAATTTTTTAAACCAATTTTATCTTCTGAAAGTTCAGGTAAGTGTTCCCAATCATCCAAATGCAGTAAAGCAGTTTCTCCACCAAGTACATTTTCTTCTTCGAGTTTAGACATTAAAATCCAATCTGTTGTTTCTCGAACATAAGTTCCATCAGTATGCAAATCCATATTTGTGTAAGCTTTTCTCAGATATGAATCAGTATTATCCTCGTGTTTGACATGAAATCTTGCATAATATTTACCTGCCATGGAGTCATGGTTTGGATTACCAATTAAATGAGTAACTGCTGTTGAAAGTTTTACCAGAAAGGTTTGATCAATTTTAGATGAAATTTTTTTTGGGCCAATAATAAAACAACCTGTATCTCTATCTTTTATAATTTCATTTATGAAATTACTTAATTTATTAGATGCTGTCTCATCTAATCTTTTAGCAATAGTGAATCTTGTAAATGGTTTATACTCTAGAGCTGTAATATTAAATTTTTTAAATGGAAATGCTAATCTATCTATAATTTCATCTTCAATTTCAATATTTATTATTCTATTAGATTTTTCGTGATACGAAATTTCAAATCCATTTAGTTTTAAAAGATCTATCATAAAATTACTTGTTGCAAACACCTATTGAGTCTGGACCACATATTTCACCATTAGTCCATGTGGCACCTATTAAATTAGCACCCTCAAAATTTGCGTTTAATATATTTGATG
>CACAEM010000057.1 GCA_902531455.1 uncultured Pelagibacteraceae bacterium
AGAGAAAGAAATGGCATTTGACTATTTGTGTTTCTTTGCTAACGAAGCAAATCACCAAGCTGATATAGGAATTGGTAGATTTGGAGTAAATCCATTTAGAAATGATGACTTTAAAGCTGAAGTTTGGACACAAATCGGTTGGGACAAAGATATTGCAGAGTCTTATGTAGATACTCTTGCAAAAATGGAAGAAAGCAAAAATAGAGTTTTTCCATTAAGAGTTCCAGGTACTTTTGAGTTTAACGCTGCACTAGCAACTGCTGCAGCAAAAGCTTTAGCCGGACAATTATCACCACAAGCTGCTTTAGATGAAGCTGCTAAACAGTGGAATGATATACTTAATAGAGTAGGAAAAGACAATGTAAGAAAAGCTTACTCTGTTGGTGTAGCTATGGAAGATAATAAGCTTTAAAAATACTTATTGTGGCCGTCAGCTCGACGGCCACAAATTTAATAAATCCAAAAAATTATATTTATGAATTTTAAGCACAAGTTTGTTTTTTTATTTCCAGGTTTATTTGTGCTAATAGGAATACTTATATTTCCTATCATTTTTACAATAAGATTAAGTTTATCAGGATGGAACAGTTATACGCCTGAGATGAATTTTATCGGAATTACAAACTATATAAGACTGTTTACAGATGATCCAAGATTTTGGGAGTCTTTTTTCAGGTTAAGTTTTTTATCAGTAACAACAGTTATACTTCAATATGTAATAGGTTTTGCATTAGCACTTATGGTTTGGAGAGAAATAAAATTTAAAAGGTTTTTTAGAGTAATTTTCTTAATTCCAATGATGACTACGCCAGTTATTATGACAGTAATTTGGAGAACTTTTTTCCATGAGTCTCTTGGGCCAGTAAATGACCTTTTAGGAAATATAGGGGTTAAACCTATTTTATGGCTCAGCGATCCAGTTATAGCTAAGTTTACTGTAATTATTGTTGAAGTATGGCAATGGACGCCATTTATGTTTTTATTACTACTTGCTGGTCTTTTATCTCTTCCTAAGGAACCTTTCTTAGCCGCTGCAATTGATGGAGCAAGTCCTTTTAGAAAGTTTGTTTATGTTACATTTCCATTAATGGCTCCTATTTCAATTGGTGCAATTATCATAAGATTAATTGAGGCCTCAAAAATAATGGATACTGTTTTTGTTTTGACATCTGGAGGACCTGGAACTGCAACTGAAACCTCAAGTTTTTATATTTATATTAAAGGATTAAGAGAATTCCAAATGGGTTATGCTGCAACACTTTCATTTACCTATCTGGTTATAATGATCATAAGTTTAACCATCATAGCAAAAGTTTTAACAAAATTAATGATTAAGGAATAATGGAAAAGCTCTATACATTTTTAAAATATACTTTTATTACTCTTTGGACAGTTTTTATTGTTGCCCCTTTTCTCTGGGCTGTTTCTACATCATTTAAAGATTTTCAATCAGTAAATAGTAAAGTTACTTATATTCCTTGGTTAGATTTTGAACCAACTTTAGAAGGATGGCGAGTATTAGTTAAATCACCTGCAAGAGGTGGGGTCGATATTGTCGAACCATACTTCAATAGTATTTTTGTAACTTGCACTGCAAGTTTAGTTAGTATTGTTTTGGGGACTTTGGCTGCTTATGCTTTATCAAGGTTTACCTTTAAAGCAGGCTTTATAAGAAATAATGATATTACTTTCTTTTTTATATCTCAAAGAATTATGCCACCGATTGTTTTATCAATACCTTTCTTTATATTTTTAAGTACGATTGGATTATTAGACAGCCTACTTGGCTTAGTTGTAGTTTATATTGTATTATTAATGCCAATTGCAGTTTGGATAATGGTCGACTTTTTTAATAGAGTGCCAAAAGAATTAGATGAAACTGCATTGATCGATGGATGTAATCCTTATCAAGCATTTTACAAAGTTGTGCTACCAAATTCTATACCAGGATTAATTGTAGCTGGAATGTTTTGTATAATATTTGGTTGGATTGATTTTTTCTTTGCTTTTATTTTAACTTTTACCGAAGTACAGTTGCTGCCAGTAAAAGTTGTAGCACTTAATTCTTCGATTACCCCATGGTGGAGTTTGTCAGCCTCTGCATTAATTTCAGTTGCACCTTTAATTATTGTAGCGTTTGTAGTTGAACGATATTTATCCAAAGGAAATTTATCTGGAGCGTTGAAATAATGAATTTAATTGGAGAAAACATAACTTACAAACCAGATGACCAATTTCATTTGAATGATGTATCTTTTAATTTCAAAAAAGGAAACCTGTATACGATTTTAGGAAGAACTTTGTCTGGAAAAACCACTTTTCTAAAAACAATTGCTGGTTTGCTAAATCCTGATAGTGGAAATTTATCTTTTGAGGAAAAAGATTTTAGCAAAATTCCAGTCTGGGAAAGAAATGTGGCCATGGTTTATCAACAATTTATTAATTATCCTCACCTTAACGTTTATGAGAACATTATTTTCCCGCTTAAACAAAGAAAACTAAGCCAAGATAAAATTAAGACCGATGTTGAAGTAGCCCTTAAGACTGTAGGGTTAATTGGTTTTGAAAATAGAAAAATTCAAGAATTATCAGGAGGTCAGCAACAAAGAGTAGCTCTTGCTAGATCTTTAGCTAAGAAAGCTAAGATATTACTTCTGGACGAACCATTAGTAAATCTTGATTACAAGCTTAGAGAACAATTAAGAGAAGAATTTAAAAAAATTTTCTCTGAAGGTATGTCACAAGAAACGATTTTGATTTATTCAACAACAGATCCACAAGAAGTGATGGAGTTAAATGGAGAAGTAATTGTTCTTGATGAAGGAAAAGTTTTACAAAAAGGACCTGCAAAAGAAATTTTTGAAAACCCATTAAATTTGAAAGTTGCAGAGATTTCAAATGACCCTCCAATGAACATTTTAAAAGGACTAAAAAATTCAGACAATTTAAATTTTGAAAATATTTCTATTAAATCTCCTAAACATTTCAAAAATCTTGAAAATCAAAACTATAATTTTGGAATTAGAGCGTCAGAAATAAAATTAGATGATAATGGTGAAGAATTTGAAATTGAACTTGCAGAAATTAGTGGATCAGAAACTTTACTTCATTTAAAAAAAGGTAATTCAAAATTGATAGCATTAATTGAAGAAGTAATGAATTATAAGATTCATCAAAAAGTAAAAATAATTTTTAATTCAAATAAATTTTATGCATTTAATCAGAGTGGAGAGTTAGTATCTTCACCATATAGAATAAACAATGGCTAAAATAGATTTATCAAATATTTCTCATTCATATAATCCTAATGATGCAAATCCAAC
>CACAEM010000058.1 GCA_902531455.1 uncultured Pelagibacteraceae bacterium
CTAAACATCCTATAAAATCATATAACTTTGATTTAGCTTTAAATCAATATAAGGAAATTAAGTTTACTGAATATCTCAAAACCAGTACAAGACCAGTACACAGAAAGATGAATTTATAGTACTCTTAATTAGTGCTTATCATTTAAATTTTTTTTTGATAAGAATATTGAATATGCCATGGATAATTCTAATAGCTGTAGTTTTCGTTGCTCTTTTTGTAATGATTTTGCTTCCAAAAGCTACAAAGAGTTATACTGGTAAAAAGGACCTCACAAACATAGCTTGGACCAAAGGATTTAAAAGAATTTATTTTCTTTTGAGTGCAATTTGGATGAGTGTACTTTTGATTTTCTTAATTAGCGATGGAGAAATGCCATTCATCCCAGGTTTGCTTATTGTTTTAGCGCCAATACCTCTATATTATTTTATTAAGTGGATTATTGGTGGCTTTAAAAAAAATGAAAAAAGTAGAAAATAATTATAGTAATTGAACTATTTACTGGACGTATAAATTTTTAATAGGATTTTATAGGATAACCAGTACATGACCAGTACACAGAGAGATAAAATAAAAAAATTTTACTTATTCCTCTTGTTCAATTATAAATATTGGCATAAACACTCATGAAATTCATTAATGCCCTCGTGGTGAAATTGGTAGACACAAAGGACTTAAAATCCTTGCCATTTATGGAGTGCCAGTTCGAGTCTGGCCGAGGGCACCACTAAATGTTAAAACCACACATTCTTTTTGATCATACAAAAACATCAAAAAAAATTAAAAATTTCTTAGATAATAAAATCAAAAATATATCTTTACATAAATGTAATCTAATAATTGTAATTGGAGGGGATGGTTTTATGCTTTCTGCGCTTAAAAAGTATAATAAGTATAAAAAACCTTTCTATGGGATTAATGCAGGTAGTTATGGTTTTTTAATGAATAAATTTTCTTCAACAAATACTATTAAAAACTTATCGAAAGCAAAACAAGTTATAATCTCACCATTAGAAATGACTGTAAAAAACAAATTTAATAAAATTAAAAAATCTATTGCTATAAATGAGGTTTCAATTTTAAGACAAAGTAGACAAACCGCTTCATTGGAAATTTCGAGTGGTTCACTTAAAATTATAAAAAGATTAGTTTCAGATGGAATATTAGTTTCAACACCCGCAGGTAGTACTGCATATAATATGTCAGTCTATGGACCAATATTAAATTTAGACTCTAAGAAACTATCAATTAGGCCAATAAGTGCTTTTAGACCAAGAAGATGGAAGGGCAGAATAGTGAGTGACAAATCTAAAATCGTAATTAAAAATCTTGATATACAAAAAAGACCAATCAGTGCAGTTGCTGATAATTATGAAGTAAGAAATGCAAAAATAATTTCTATTAAAATAAACAACAAAATTAGGTTTAATCTTCTTTATGACTCAAACAGAAGTCTTCAAAAAAAAATTAAAATAGAACAAATCAGAAAAGAAATAAATTAATGATTAACAAAAATTTTGGGTTTGGTACTCAAATTAGAAAATCACCATATTTTGACTCAACTGTTAAATGGGGTGCAACTGGTTTTTCTGTATATAACCATATGTATATTCCTCGTGATTTTGGGGACCCAGAGCAAAATTTTTGGAACTTGATCCAAACTGCAATTTTATGTGATGTAGCAGTGGAAAGACAAGTTGAAATAACTGGAGCAGATGCTTTTAAGTTTATTCAATTGTTAACTCCAAGAGATTTATCAAAACTATCTGTAGGGCAGTGCAAATATGTTTTAATAACAAACGCTGAAGGAGGTGTTCTAAATGATCCTGTCCTTTTAAGATTAGGGGAAAATCATTTTTGGTTATCATTAGGAGATAGCGATATTCTTTTATGGGCTCAAGGGGTTGCTGTTAACTCGGGATTAAATGTTAAAATAACAGAACCAGATGTTTCCCCACTACAATTACAAGGACCGAGTTCTGCTGAAATAATGGTGAAATTATTTGGAGAGAATATTAAAGATTTAAAATATTATTGGTTTAAAGAATTAGATCTAGAAGGAATTCCATTAGTCATATCAAGAACGGGTTGGTCTAGTGAATTTGGTTATGAATTATTTTTAAGAGATGCTTCAAAAGGAAATGAGCTTTATGAAAAAATTATGTTAGCTGGTAAAGAATTTGGACTTAAAGCAGGTCACACCTCTTCTATCAGAAGAATAGAAGGTGGAATGCTTTCTTATCATGCTGATGCTGACATACACACTAATCCATTTGAATTAGGCTTAGATCGTTTAGTTAACTTAGATGGAAATATAGATTTTATTGGTAAAAAAGCACTAAAAAAAATTAAAGCTAATGGTATAAAAAGATTACAGGTTGGCTTAGAAATTAAATGTGAAAAATTAAGTGGACCAAATACAATATTTTGGCCTTTAACTTTTGATAAAAAAAACATAGGAAAAGTTACTTCAGCTATTTATTCTCCACGATTAAAAAAAAATATTGCTTTAGCTATGATTAATATCGATTATTCAAAAATTGGAAATGTACTAGATATTTTAATAGATGGTAAAAATTTTAAATGTGAAATTATTGAAAAACCTTTTTTTGATCCTAAGAAAAAAATTACTTCAAAATTATTATAAAATTTATTAAGAAAGTAGATAATGAATAGCATTATACAGGATATGTTGCGTGAAGCAGTCAATGATCATAAAAATAACAAATTAAAAGAAGCAAAGTTAAAATATCTTAAAATTATATCAATAAATTCAAACAATCCATTGGTATTTAATAATCTTGGATCAATTTTTTTTAAAGAAGGAGATCTACTAGAGGCAAAAAAATTATTTAAAATTGCTATAAATTTAAAACCAAATTATTTTGAGGCTCTAAATAGCCTTGGTAATACATTATATAAAATGAAAAACTTAAAAGAGGCGGAAACTTATTTTAAAAAAATTATTGAACTTAAACCAAATTTTGAACCAGCGCTACTTTCACTTGGTCAAATTGAATTTAATAATAGAAATTATAAGAAAGCTATATATTATTTTGATTTGTGTAATACTAAAGAGACTAGATCTAGAGCTCTTATAGCATTGTATAAGATTAATGAAATTGATCAGATCTTTGAAAGAATTAAAAAATTTTCAATTCAAGATGAAAAAAATTTGACTATTTCAGCTTTTTCCTCATTCATTGAAAATATAACAAAGAAAGAAACAGCTAATAATTTCTG
>CACAEM010000059.1 GCA_902531455.1 uncultured Pelagibacteraceae bacterium
TGTGGTTTAGTGCCTGGTTTTATGTTGGCAGGTATGTTTGCGATATGGGCACTTATACATAGTTATTTTATTGATAAGGACTCGGCTAAAGCTTTAAAAAATAGAACACCACCGACATTAAAAGAAAAAATTGAAGTATTACCAAGAATTCTACCTTTTTTAGCAATCATAGCTGGTGTCTTGTATGTTTTATACGGAGGAGTTGCGACACCATCTGAGGCTTCGGGAGTTGGAGCATTTTTAGTTTTTGTATTGATTGCTGTAGTTTACAAAATTTATCAACCAAAAAAGATTTGGAATATTGTTAAAGTTTCGATGAAAGAAAGTGTGATGATTATGTTTATCATTGCTGCCTCTTACCTTTTTGCGTTTACGTTATCTCAACTTTATGTAACACAATCATTAGCTCAGAGCATGGTTGAATTAAGCTCTAACAAATGGGTAGTATTTATATTAATAAATATTTTCTTGTTAATAGCTGGTTTCTTTTTACCACCAGTTGCCGTTATTGTTATGACTTCAGCAATATTGTTACCTGTTATAACAACTTTAGGATTTGATCCATATTGGTTTGCAATAGTATTTACAATAAATATGGAAATTGGACTTATAACTCCACCTGTTGGATTAAATCTTTATATAATAAAGGGTATTACTCCTGATGTGAGTTTGTCAGAAATATTAAAAGGATCTATTCCTTTTATGATAATTATGGCTTTAGCCATATTGATACTGTGTATTTTCCCTGAAATTGTTACTTGGCTACCTGATAAAATAATGGGCAAAAGTTTAGGTTTTTAATATATATAAAACACCATGTTAAATATAAAAAGAATTTTTGAGACTATAGCTGATGCTGGGCAAAAGATTTTAGAAAAAAAATCTATCAAAAGTATTACAAAAAAAAGAGATCTCTTAGATCTTTGTGATGATTTATTATCAACTAAAGGTGCAGCCTTTGGAATAACACTAGCTAGGGACATCTTGTTTAGATATCAAAACTTATCTGAAGAGGATAAAAACAAATTTTTAATAGAAGTAAACAATAAGTATAAACCTGACTTAGCAAATATAGATGAAGCCATTAAAAGTTACAGTAAATCAAAGGATACCTCATCTATATTAAATTTATCTAGAGTTACATCGGGAATAAGAAAAGAGCTATTTATAAGATTAAATATGGCTCCAAACGGCACCTCAGAGATAGTTTCTTTAAGAGAGGATTTATTAAAGATAATAAAAGACAACCCAGAACTTAAAAGTTTAGATTATGACTTAATAGATATATTTAAAAATTGGTTTAATCCAGGCTTTTTAAAATTAAGAAAAATTACATGGGATACAAAAGCAAATATTTTAGAAAAATTATTAAAGTACGAAAAAGTACATTCTATGAAAGATATGAATGAACTTAAAAGGAGACTTGGAAAAGATAGAAGATTTTTTGCTTATTTTCATCCAGCATTAGATGACGAACCAATTATCTTTGTCGAAATAGCTTTGACAAAGGGTCTAAGCCAGTCAATACAAGAATTAACTAGACCCTCAGAAGAAAAAATAAAAAATTATGATACTGCAACTTTTTATTCAATTAGTAACTGTCAAGAAGGTTTGTCAAGAGTAACCTTGGGGAATTTTTTAATAAAAAGAGTTGTTTATGAGCTTCAAGAAGAACTTTCAGATGTAAAATATTTTGGTACTTTATCTCCAATGGTTGGGTTCGCTGATTGGTTCAAAAATATGGAAAGTGCTCAAGCAGCAGAAATACTTGGTGAGGCAAACAAAAATAGTTTAGATTTTTTAAAGTCATCCGATTTAAAAATAGGAGATAAAAGAATTGCCGATAATAAGGCCTTGATTAGTAGGCTAGCGGTAAATTATTTAGTAAAACAGAAAAATGATTTTGGTTTTCCAATAAATGATGTTTGTAGATTTCATTTAAAAAATGGAGCTGATATTGATGATGTTGCAATAAATGCAAATGTTTCTGAAGTTGGTTTTAAAAGGTCTTTTGGTGTTATGGTCAATTACAGATATGAATTAGCGAAAATTGAGAAAAATCACCAAGAATATGTAAACGAAAAGAAAGTTAATATTTCAAGTAAAGTAAAAAAACATGTCTAAGATTAACAGGTTGGTATCGGTTGCACCTATGATGGATTGTACCGATAGGCATGAAAGATACTTTTTAAGATTGATAAGTAAACATGTGCTTCTTTACACAGAAATGGTGGTTTCTGAAGCAATAGACAGAGGAGATAAAGAAAAACTATTATCTTTTGATCTCAGAGAAAAACCAGTGGCACTTCAATTAGGTGGTTCCAGCCCAAAATTATTAGCAAATGCAGCAAAAAATGGCGAGGAATTTGGTTATGACGAAATCAATTTAAACCTGGGATGTCCAAGCAAAAAAGTTCAAAAAAATAGATTTGGTGCGTGTTTAATCAAGGAACCGAATTTAGTGGCTGATTGTTTATCAGAAATGATTAATTCAACATCTTTGCCAGTAACAGTTAAGACTAGAATTGGTTATGATAATGTAGAAGATTATGAACATTTTTTTAATTTTGTAAAAACTTTAAAGGAAACAGGAGTTAAAACATTTGTCATACATGCTAGAAAAGCTATGCTTGGTAAATTTACACCTAAACAAAACCTCAATATACCTCCATTGAAATATGATTATGTATATAAATTAAAACAAGATTTTGAAGATTTAGAAATAATTATTAATGGTGGTGTCACCTCTGTGGAGGAAGTAAAAAATCATTTAGATAAAGTAGATGGAGCAATGATTGGAAGATCTGTTTATCATTCGCCCTACATTTTGGCTGATATTGAAAAGGAGATATTCAATAATCATGATATTAAAAATCGAGAAGAAATTGTTGAAGAGTTAATTGACTATGTTAAGGCACAAGTACAAATGGGTACAAGAGTAAATCAAGTTATGAGACATACGCTTGGTTTATTCCATGGACAATCAGGCTCAAGTCATTGGAAAAGATACTTAAGTGAAAATATGTGTGTTAGAGATGCGGATGTAAAAAAAATTGATCATATAATGGATAAAGTAAAACTTTCTCTTAAATTACATTCGGCAGGGCGAATTGATTAATACAATTCT
>CACAEM010000060.1 GCA_902531455.1 uncultured Pelagibacteraceae bacterium
ACTAAAGATTTTAATTGCATATGGATTTCATTTGATCCTGCAATGGCTAACTTTTTTGTTTTTTTAAGTTTCAAATCATCAATAATTTCATCTAGAAAATTTTCAGAATATTGCTTAGAGTCTTTATTTTCTATTACTTCATTTCTTTGTGAAAATATTACTTGCCTTTGATCGTTTAAAACATTGTCAAACTTCAAAAGAGTTTTTCTAATATCAAAATTTCTTGCCTCAACTTTTTGTTGTGCTCTTTCTAATGCTTTATTTATCCAGGGATGATCTATACTTTCTCCATCTTTAAGTCCAAGTTTTTCAAGTATATTATTCATAGACTCAGACCCAAATATTCTCATCAAATCGTCCTCTAAACTTACATAGAATATAGAACTACCTTCATCACCTTGTCTACCTGACCTTCCTCTCGCTTGATTATCTACTCTCCTACTTTCCATTCTTTCTGTACCAATAACAAACAACCCTCCCAATTTTTTTATTTCAGCTTTATCACTTTCATCCTGGCCTCCTAATTTGATATCTACTCCTCTTCCTGAAATACTTGTAGTTATAATTATTGAATTTTTTTTTCCAGCATCTGCAATAATTTCAGCTTCTCTTTCATGATTTTTTGCATTTAAAACTGTGTGTTTAATATTTTTTTTATCTAATAGATTTGAGAAGTGTTCAGATTTATTTATACTTGAAGTAAAAACTAATAATGGTTGTCCTTTAGCATTACATTCAACAATCTTACTAATTATTGCTTCATCTTTTTCATTACATGTTCTAAATATTTGATCGTTCGAGTCTTTTCTTATCATTTGTTTATTAGTAGGAATCGACAATACTGGTAGATTATAAATTTCAAAAAACTCCTCTGACTCTGTTAATGCTGTACCAGTGCATCCGGCTATTTTCTTGTAAAGTTTAAAGAAATTTTGGTAGGTAATTGATGCTAAAGTTTGATTTTCAGCATTAATTGTTAAATTTTCTTTTGCCTCAAGACTTTGATGAAGGCCATCACCAAACCTTCTTCCTGGCAATTGTCTGCCTGTTTGTTCATCAATTATTATTATTTGCCCATCTTTAACAATGTAATCTCTACCGCTCTGAAAAAGATGAATGGCACGTAATGACTGATTTACTAAGTGAACAATATGAAGGTTTTCTGGATCGTAAAAATTTTTATTTTTAAGTATTCCAGCATTTGAAAATATACTTTCAACATTATCCACACCTTTATTTGTTAATAAAATATTTCTATCTTTTTCATCTATTTCAAAATCTTCTTTTTTTAAATTTTTTACAAGTTTATCAATAGCTATATATTGATTAGTTTTATCTTCAGTTGCTCCTGAAATTATTAGAGGTGTTCTAGCTTCATCAATTAAGCAGGAATCGATTTCATCAACAATCGCATAATTATGTTCTCTTTGAACCATTGTCTCTTTGGAAAATTTCATATTATCTCTTAAATAATCGAAGCCTAATTCACTATTTGTAGAATAAGTTATATCTTTTGAATAATTTTCTTTTCTCTCCAAATCATCTTGCCCAGTATTAATATATCCACAAGTTAAACCTAAAAACTCGTATATCTTTCCCATATTTTCGCTATCTCTCTTAGCTAAATAATCATTTACTGTTACTATATGTACACCTTTTTTTTCTAGAGCATTTAGGAAAGCAGCAAGAGCTATAGTTAATGTTTTGCCTTCTCCAGTTTTCATTTCTGCAATTTTATTCTCATGGATTACAACACCACCAATTAGCTGAACATCAAAGTGTCTTTCATTTCTAATTCTTTTAGAGGCTTCCCTAATCATTGAGAAAGCCTCAGGCAAAACGTCGTTTAAACTTTTACCATTTTTAATATCTTTAATTAGTTTCTCGGTTTTTTTTGGGAACATTTCATCAGATAAATTTTCTAAATCTTTTTCTAAAAGATTAACTTTATTGACTATTTGTTGAATTCGGCCTAGTTCCTTTTCATTTCCGCTTTTAATAAGCTTTGAAAATATATTAAGTGGGTTGAACATTTTGATATAAAATTAAATATTAGAAATATATAGTAATTAATTAATTATTTTAAATATCATGAAATTTAACATAAACAATTTTATTAAAACAAGTAGTCAAAGCTCTAAAATTGTTGATTTTCAGGATTTAGATCATATCGATGGAGTTTCAATTTCTGCAGTCAGTGCTGGCTTATATAAATTTAAGAGAGATGATTTGGTTTTATTTTATTTTAGAAATGGTGCAAATTATGCCTCTGTATATACTCAATCAAAGTTAATATCAGAAAATCTAAAATGGAATAAAAAAATTAAAGCAAAAAAAATATTTGCATTATTAGTTAACACTAGAAATGCTAATGCATTAACAGGTCCAGATGGCTATGATGCATTGAGGAAAATTTCTTTAGACTTATCCTCAAAATTAACTGAGATACAGAAAAGAGATGAAGACGCTCCGAAACAAATTTCTTCAAAAGCAATACTTTTTGGTTGCACAGGTACTATAGGAGAGAAATTTCCATTAGAAAAAATTAAAACTTCATTACCAGAATTAGTTGATAAAATAAAATATACACAAAATAAATTAATATGGATGAAAGCTTCAATGGGTATAATCACAACAGATTTAAAACCCAAAGTATCGATGGCCGAAACAAAAATTGGTTCATCAACAATAAAAATTTATGGAATTGCAAAAGGTTCAGGTATGATTTATCCAAATATGGCAACTACATTGGGTTATATATTTACTGATGCAACTTTATCCTCATCAGTTTTAAATGATGTATTAAAAAATAATATAAAGACAACATTCAATGCAATTTCATGTGATGGTGATACAAGTACAAATGATATGGTTTCTATATTTTCAACATGTACAGTTAATCATTCA
>CACAEM010000061.1 GCA_902531455.1 uncultured Pelagibacteraceae bacterium
AAGTGTACTAAATTTTGTCATATTAAAATTAGACTGAACTAATTCTAAACATGTTTTCTACAACAGGTAGTTGATCTCTTTTGGATAAAAGAACAACAGTATCATCTTTTTGGAAAACGTAACTTGAGCTTGGAATAATAACATTTTCATCTCTTAATATTGCTCCAATTCTAATCTCATCAGGTAAATTTGAGTCTTTCAATTGTTTATTAATTAACTCAGAAGTTTCAATGATATCTGCCTCTATAACTTCATATTCACCATTTAAAATTGTATAGGCGTTTTCAATTGTTCCTTTATGAACATGTTTTAAAATACTTGAAACTGTATTCATTCTTGGATCGATTAAATCATCAATTTTTAAAGAGGATTGTAGTAATGAATAGTTAGGCTTATTTATTAAAGCCATAGTTCTTTTATCCTTAGAAAATTTTTCTACAATCACACTTACCATTAAATTGTCCTCATCGTCATTTGTTAAAGCCAAAACTGTTTCAACTTCATCTATATTAGCCTCACTCAAAACATCTTCGTCCAAACCATTACCATTAATAACAATAGTATCATTTAGCTCATTGGCTATATATTCTGCTCTAGATTTGTCCTTTTCAATTATCTTAACCCTTGCAGAGTCGAAAGATTGCTCGATGTTTTTAGCAAGATTAAAACCAATATTTCCACCTCCAATAATTAGCATTTTATTTGAAATTTTTTCGTTATGTCCAAATACTGTTAATGTTTCTTGCATTTGACTACTGTTAACTAGCACATAAGCTTTATCATTAAGTTTGAGTTGATCTATTTTTTTCATTACAACAAATTTTTCACTCCTAATAACTCCAAGAATATAAGCATTTAATTTTGGGAATTTTTTTGTAAGTTCATTTAAGTTTATTCCTTGAATTGAACATTTTTCATCAATTAAAATTTCTAATAACCTAATTTTATTTTCTGCAAAAGGCACATTATCTAAAGCCCCAGGCGCCTCTAATTTTCGCTGAATAGATTTTGCAATTTCAATTTCTGGGGAAATAATATTATCAATTGGTAAATTTTCTCTATTAAATAATCCTGAATATTTTGGATCAAGATATTCTTGAAATCTTATACGAGCAATTTTTTTTGGAACCTGAAATAAAGAAAAAGCTATCTGGCATATCAACATGTTTATTTCATCATTTCTGGTTACTGCAATAATCATATCTGCATCCTTTGTATTTGCTTTTTCTAATATTGATGGTGATGTTGCTTTTCCAACAATAGCTTTAACATCCAAAGTTTCATTAATTTTTTGGATATCCTCACTTGATTGATCAATCATTGTAATAGAATGATTTTGCTCAATCAACATTTTTGCAATTGTTGAACCCACCCTACCTGCGCCACAAATAATTATATTCATTAGTTTAAGTCTTTAACTCCAAGTAATTTTAGCTTTCTGTGTAAAGCTGATCTTTCCATGCCTATAAATTTTGCTGTCTTTGAAATATTTCCACTAAATTTTTTTAATTGCGAAGTTAAATATTGTTTTTCAAAGCTTTCCCTAGCTTCTTTTAATGGAACTGTGAGGGTTTCTGTTACTGAAAACTCGTCTTCAATAGACTTAGATAATGACTCTTTAATTATGTTCATTAATCTCTCATTGTCATCACCAGGTGATAGTATAGCTATTCTTTCTATTAAATTTCTTAATTCTCTTACATTTCCTGGCCAATCGTAATTGAGTAAATAATTATTATCAATAATCTTAAATTTTTTAAAATTGTTGGCTTTGCAGATATTTTCAATAAAATAATCTATTAGTATTGGGATATCATCAATTCTATTATTTAATGGATCTATTTTTATATTAAATACATTAAGTCGATGAAAAAGATCTTCCCTGAAGTTTCCAAACTTTATTTCTTGCTGAACATCTTTACTGTTTGTACAAATAATTCTTACATCAACATTTATATCATGATTACTATTTATTCTTTTGAATTTTTGATCTATCACAACTCTTAAAATTTTTGACTGTGTCTCAAGTGGAATTTCTGTAACTTCATCAATCAACAATATACCTCCTGATGCTTTCTCAAGAGCTCCGTAAAATATAGAGCCATCTTTCTTTTCTTCTCCAAACAACTCAAGTTCATACTTTTTTGCATCTAAAAGTGCTCCATTAATTACTATAAATGGACCATCTTTTCGTTTAGAATTTTTATGTATTTTTCTTGAAATTAATTCTTTACCTGATCCTGTTGGTCCGCTAATAAATATTCTACTTTCAGATTTTGATAGTTTATTAATTTGATCCTTGATTGAGAGAATATTGGAACTTTTTCCAACTAATTCAAATGTGTGAAAAAGTTTTGTATTTAAGGTTTTATTTTCATTTTTTAAATTATAATTTTCAACAGCTCTATTTACAAAATTTAAAAGTCTTTCTTTATCAAATGGCTTTTGAATAAATTCAAATGCACCAGATTTTAATGAATTTACAGCCATCTCAATATTAGCATGACCTGATATCATTATTACAGGCAAATCAGGATTTTTCTTTTTAATGTGATCTAACAACAAAATACCATCGTTATCACCTTTATCTAGTTTAACATCAATAATTGCAACATCTGGTAGTTTTTTGTCAATTTCGGTTAAAGCTTGATTATAATTAGCAGCAAGTCTTGTCTTATATCCTGCATCTTTAATTAATTCATCAAGAATTAATCTTATATCTGCATTATCATCTATAATCAAAATTTCAGCTGACATTATTTATTATATGGAATTATGATTTGAATTTTTGCACCATGTTTATGATTTAAAAATTTAATTGATC
>CACAEM010000062.1 GCA_902531455.1 uncultured Pelagibacteraceae bacterium
CATGAAAATTTTAGACGCTGGTTGTTATGGAATTATATGTCCTATGGTTAGTAATAAAGAAGAGGCAGAAAGATTTGTACAAGCATGCATGTATCCTCCAAGAGGATATAGAAGTTTTGGTCCTGTAAGAGGATTGATTTATGGTGGAGCTGATTATGCCGACCATGCAAATGATGAAATTTTAAAATTAGCCATGATTGAAACTAAAGAATCATTAGATAAGTTAGATGAGATTATGTCTACAGATGGTGTAGATGGAATATATATTGGCCCAGCTGACTTAAGTTTAGCAATTGGAGAAAAACCTGGATTCGATAGACCAGAGGATACAAAGGCATATTCTGAAATTCTTAGAATTTTAGAGCATACCAAAAAAAATAATATTTTTGCAGGAATTCATAATGGAACACCAGAGTACGCACAAAAAATGATCGACAAAGGATTTAACTTTGTAACTATTGGTGCAGATCAAAGGGCAATGAGCGCTGGTGCTAAGGCAATTGTTGAAAAAATGAAAGGCTCAATAAGTAAAAAAGAATCTGAAACTTATTAATCAAGCTTATCAAGAAAAGACTCGAACTCTTTTTTATTTAAATTTGAAGATTGTTTTTTTCCTGGAAATTTTCCTGCCATTGAATCTTTTTTGAATGCCTTAAGAGCTCGAACTCTCTCAATTTTTATTTCATTTTTTAATTTTAATAAATTTCCATAAGCTTTTGAATGTCTTGGAGGATTTAAAGTATCTCCACATATATCTTCCATGAACAAATACATTACATCTGCTTTTTTTCCTGAACCTAATGAAACTGTAACTATATTCGTTCTTTTAGAGATTTCTCCCATTACATTTTCTGGAATAACTTCACATTCAGCAGAAAAAGCCCCCGCATCTTCTAATTTTTTAAATTTTAAAAAAAGGTCGTGTGCTTCTTCGCAATTTTTTCCTACTGCTCTTAAACCACCAATCCATGTAGATTTTCTTGGAACTAAACCAAGATGTCCCATAACTGGAACATCCTCATTAGCCAACATCTCTATGATCTTCATGCTTCTAGGTGTCATTACTGCATCAGCTCCATTTTCTAGGGCTTCAAACGCTCCTCTCATTATATCTTCTGAAGTGACAAACTTATTTAATACAAGTGCAGCAGTTAAAAATAGATTCTTTGATCCCTCTCTCACCTGTTTTACATTAAAAGCATTGCAGATTATCATGTCAAATCCAGCCTTCTCTGCGGCCTCAGCTTCATCTATTGTATTAGCTGTGACTTGAGTAAATTTTTTTTTTCCTTTTGCTTTTTTAAGATCATCAACTGTAAGAGTTCTGTTAGCAGGTTGAGCGGCCCAAGTATAAATCTTTTTCATTTAATGTTTTTTAATTCTTTATAGATATTATTCACTCTATGTACATCTTGTGCAATATTAAAATATCCTTCATATTCAATTTCATCTGGAGTTACATCAAAATGATAATGTCCAGCATCATTTTTTTGCTCATATGAGTGAAAGTGAGTATGCTCACCGGACTCTCTTAAATTTAATTCTCCCCCCGTTGGATCACCAGTCCATAAAACAGTATAGCATTGTAATTTTGGTCCAACAGGCTCGTAAAATTGTAGAAAATCTTTTGTGCATTTCATCAATTTTGGATCATAGTATTCATGTTTTATATCCTTATAATCTGGTTGTACGTGTGATCTTATTTTTCCATTCAAAACTCTAAATACACCAGCAAGAGCAATATGATCTTTATTCCCAATTTTAAGATTTTCTGAAAGTACTGTTCTTATTGATTGAGGTAATGAACCTTGTTTTCCAATTCTTTTTTTTATTTTTAAATATATAACTTTTCCTTTAACTCCATCAGAATAATAAACATTACCTAGCCCGCCATGTTTGCTTGCGGTATAGTCCTCTACTATACATTCTTTATCTTTTCCTACCCTGGCAATTAAAGATTTATTTTCTTTTGTTATAAAGTTTTCATTTATAACCAATTCTCCACAGTGTCCATCGAGGCAAGACATTGCTCCAGATCCTGCACCAAGTGCGTACGATCTTTCTGATCCAATCATTTTTGATATTTCTGAATAATCAAATTCAGTTCCAAGATATTTAGGATCATGCATGTAAGGCTCTCCTCCAACATCGATTATCCTTTGGTTGCCACTCATTCCTTCAGATGGACAATCCCATTTTCTTAAATTTGGACAATCAATTACTTTTGCTTTTACAATGTCATAATTCTTTGACAGACCTTTTTCTAGTGCGTTTGATATTTCTTCTAACTTAAATTTTTTGAAAATTCCTTTTTCTATTTTTAATTCCATATATAAATTAGTTACATAATATATTGCATAATTTTTTTACATAAATATATTTCGATTTTAAAAATGAATAATAAAGATTTAAAAGTTGCAGTTCTTGGTGCAGGAGCAATGGGTTGTCTATTCGGAGGCCTACTAGCAGAAAAAGGTCTAAATGTAACGCTCATTGACGTTTGGAAAGAGCATGTTGATGAAATAAATAAAAATGGTCTAAAAATGGATGGTCATGGTGGTGATAGATTTATAAAAGTACCAGCAACATCAGATCCCTCTACAATTGGAAAAGTTGATGCTGTGATAGTCATGTGTAAAGCAACGGCTTTAGAACCTGCTTTAAAAAGTATTAAAAACATTATTAACGATAAAACAGTTTTTATGTCTTTTCAAAATGGAATTGG
>CACAEM010000063.1 GCA_902531455.1 uncultured Pelagibacteraceae bacterium
ACCAAAAATTCCTTTTAAGCAATTACCTATGTTAGTGATCGATAAAAAACATGAAATTTGTCAAAGTATGGCAATAATGACTTTCACAGAAAATTTGGCAGGCATTAATATTACCGATCCAATATTAAATGCAAAAGCAAACGCAATCATGCAAAGTGCCCAAGAGTTATTTATGCCACTGAATCCAACAGTCAATTTTGCAACCGGAGAAAAGTTTATAAAAAAAAGAGATGATATGATGCCTTTTTTAATATCTAGATTTGAGGACCTTGAAAAAGTAATAAAAGAAAATGATAAAAAATTCTTTATTTATAATGAGCCAAAGGCATGCGATTTTGTCACTTTTCATCATTTAGATTTATCTAAATTGTTAGATCCATCATTAATAAAAAAATTTCCTAGATTAGAAAAATTTCTTGAGAACATGATGTCAATTGAAAGTATACGAAATTATTTAGAAAAGAGACCAAAATTGATTGATGTCAGCGTCGAACCAAAATTAGTAATAGATGGCATCCCTCATCCAACTGGAGTTAAAAAAACATAATATATTTTGTGAAAATAATTTTTCTTTGAACTTCTTAATGTTTCAAAAATCAATTGCTCAAGAATTTAAATTTATTTCTTTAAACGAAAATAGTTACAGTAAACCTAAACCTTTTGATGCTTTTGTTTGGAAGGAGGGCAAAAAATTAAAAATAATCAAAGGTAGAGATATAGATAATCCAGAGGATAAAATAATTATAATTTTTAATCATGGGGGTTGGGGATGGCAAAAAGGTTGGGGTCCAGGTTGGGATCTTTATCTTACAAAACTTATGGCTCCACAACTTTCAGGAAAAAAAATAAATGGTAAGGAAATTATATTATGGATGAATGGAAGTTTGATAGATAAAAAAAATGACCCTTACAAAGGAAAAGAAATTGGAAGTGCTTGTGGTTGGAAATTAAACGGTGCGTGGCATAAAGAATGGCATGAGTGTATTTTAAATGATTTTCCAACTTATTTACGTGAAAAAAGAACCATAGACATTATTAATTATTTTGCAGATAAAGGAACGCCTCGAAATCAAATATTTTTATCAGGTCATTCTTGCGGAGGATGGAATGCATTAAGAATAGAAGGGAAATATCCTGATGCATTTAATGCTGCAATTTCTTATATGCCTAATTGTTGGGATAGAAGACCAAATGGACTTGTAAGAAAAACATTAATTGATGAAATGAAAACTTTTAAAAAGCTTGATGCAATAATTTATTCAAGCCCAGTCGATGGTGGTGAAGATTGGAAAGCAAGTTACCAAGATTTAAAATGGATAAGCGACATACCTGGTGCAAAAATGATTAAATTACCGGGTCATAATGCAAAAGATGGTAAGGAAATATCAGTCAATGGTAATCTTTGTGAAAATTTGCCACGAATGCATGGTGGATGGGAAGAAGTTTGGCCAAAGGGAAAAAAGAAACTCAGAAGCGCGAAAAAATTTATTGCCGTAGATAAAAAAGAAAAAAAAGCAATGATGAAAAAAGCTAAAGGTCACAATATGTTATATAGAGAGTGTTTCGACTCTTATTACCCACAAATATTAGATTTTATAGCATCAAGAGTTAAATGAGAAAAATCATTGGGCTTATAATTATTTTTTTCATAATAAATATAAATGCACAAGCTGAGGTAAGAAAGTTTGAATGTGATTATGTCAAAAATACAGATGCAGGATTTGTAGGTTATAAAAACGATAAAAGGAAAGAATTTAAATACATTATAGAATAAAATTATTAGATAGTTTAAAATTAAATACAGCACCAATGGTTTGTAAATATTAAATTAGATCTCATTTAATCTTGTTTGCAATAAATTTTAAAAGTAATATAAAATGTAAACTAGTTAATGGCGGGGTAGCTCAGTTGGTTAGAGCGCGGGACTCATAAGCCCGAGGTCAGTGGTTCGATCCCACTTCCCGCTACCATCATTTAAGCCATATTTAAGATTGAGCATTTTCAAATATAAATTACTCCACACACTCTAGAATGAAGTATATTTAATGGTAAATAACTTTATTTATTCCAACCAAGTCTATAGAAAAATTTATTTACGAACAGATTTATGCACAAAAACCAAATCACAATGCATCCAATTAACAAAGTAGTAATCATTATTTATCAAATATTTATATATGTCTGACTCTAATATATTATTTACATTCTGTTTGTGAAATTCCCAGTCACTTATAGTCTCCATATATTCAACCATTATCATATCAGGAGTATATTTTGCCAAATCTATACTTTTGATAACTTCTAACTCATGTCCTTCCACATCAATACTTATAAGGTTGATTTTTTTATTTTTGAACTTCGAAGATTCAATTACTGAGTTTAGTGTCTTTGTTTGAATTTTTCTTATCTCTTTAGCTTTATTTTTTCTCATTTTATCTAAAGAATTAAATGCTGATCGATTATGAAAAAAGTATAATTCTTGTTCTCCCTCAATATTAGAAATTGCTATATTAATGTTTTCATCTCGTTTTCTTATAAAATTGAATAAATCGATAGTATGAAAATCTAAATCTATATTAATACCTGACCAACCTTTGTCATAAAGTTTTCTTGTATTGTTTCCTTTATATGGATGGTAACAGCC
>CACAEM010000064.1 GCA_902531455.1 uncultured Pelagibacteraceae bacterium
TAATAATTTTGATGAGTTTACTAAGATTCATAACTATTTATCCAATAAATTCAAAAATTATAAATTACTTATAGTTTCAGATTTGATTGGATGTATGAAAGCTAAGCAATATGCAAAGAAGTTAAAAAAAAAGCTTTATTTTTCAAAAAATTATACATCTAGTTTTTTTGAAGATATTCAAATTATATTGAATGCAAACTTTTATTTTCAATATAAAGCAGGAGGCATGAATATCATCGCACAATTTTCAAAAATACCATATGAAATACTTGCCATGGGAACACCAGTAGAGATTCCATGGTCAAATATACACTATACTTCCTGGCAACAAAAAAATCAAAAAAGATTATGGAACAAAATTAATATTGGAATGATAAAAGATGATTGATATTAATAATAAAAAATCGTTCATATTTTTAAATAGTAGAAATAGGAATAAATCATAATGGAGATATTGAGATTGCAAAAAATTAATTTTGATAGCAAAAAGAACAAGGTGTGATGCTGTAAAATTTGCTTAAAGAATTATTTTAGATTATTTAATATATAAAAAATTGTTTGTTAACGTCAAATCACGAATATGAAAATAATTGCAGTAATACCTGCTAGATCTGGTTCAAAGTCTGTTAAAGATAAAAATATACATAAATATAAAAAAAAACCTCTCATATTTCATTCAATAAATACTTCAAAAAAATCTAAATATATTGATAGAGTTTTCGTTTCTACAGACTCAGAAAAATATAGAAATTTGTCAATTAAATTAGGTGCAGAAGCACCTTTTTTAAGACCAAAAAAAATATCAAAAAATTCTTCAACAGATTTGGAATGGGCAAGACACATAGTAAATTATTTAAAAAGATATGAAAGTTATACACCTGACTTAATTATTCATGTGAGACCCACAACGCCAAATAGGAAAATTCAAGTATTTGATAAAGGAATCCGTTTTTTTCTAAAAAATTCCAATAAAGCAAATGCAATGAGGTCGATTAGTGCAATGAACCAACCCCCTCAAAAAATGTTTATGTTAAGAAAAAATTTTTTGATTGGATATTTTGATAAAATTTTAAAAGGTGAATATTATAATCTTCCAAGACAATTTTACCCAAAATGTTATTTGCCCAATGGATATATAGACATTCTTAAACCAAGTTATTTCATGAATAATTCATCTTTAATGGGTAAAAAAATATTAGGATATATTACTCCTGAAACTTTAGATATTGATACTACAGCAGATTTCAAAATCAGATAAATATGACAATTAAATTTGGAATAATGCAAGGTAGACTAACCAAAACAAGAAATAATGTTCTTCAAAAATTCCCAAAATATTGGAAAAAAGAGTTTAAATATTTAGATCAAACTAATCTGGAATATATTGAATTTTTTACAGAGAATAAAAAAAATATAAAAAATCCTATTTGGAACAATCAAGGTGTTAAAGAAATAAAAAAAAAATTACCTAGAGTAAAGTACAAAAGACTTATTTTATGTGATAATTTTTCAGTTGATAATCTCATTATAAAAAAAGAAACCAAAAAATATCTATTTAATTTAATTGAAAGATTACGTCTATTTAAAGACTCTAAATTAATAATACCTATACTTTTAAAAAAAAAAATAAAAAAAAATACTTTTTATAAATATTTAAGTGCAATCAAAGAAATAATCAATTATTCAAAAAAAAATAAAGTAAAGGTCTCTTTCGAATTTGATACAAATATAAAAGTTATCAAAAAGTTTTGTGATAAATTTTCTAACAATAAAAATTTTTTTATAACATATGATACTGGTAATGCTTATGTAATTAGTAAAAATTTTTACAAAGAAATTTTAATATTAAGAAAATTTGTTGATCACATTCATTTAAAAGATAGAGATAATTTAGGTAATAATATTGTTCTAGGTCAAGGAAAAATTAATTTTGATTTATTTTTTAGAAATTTAAATAAACATAAAAAATATAATGGTACTATTACTTTTGAAACGAATCGAGGTATTAATCCAATAAAAACTGCAAGCTCAAATCTTCGGATTATAAAAAATTTTTTATAATAATTGATTTTTTTTTTTTTAAGGACTCTTTAGCAGCCAAGGCAACTTGTAAACTTGATATACCATTTTCTAAATTACTTTTTGGTATATTTTTATCCCTGAAATCTTTCATTACATCTTTTATTTCTTTAAGAAATAGATCATTTCTATGTTTGAATGGGGTTGTATGCACAATATTAATTTTTTTGTCTTTAGACTTAATAGTTAAAATATCCTTCTTTAAATCCCATTTTATTATACCTTTTTCAAAATTTATTTTACAAAATCTTTTCTCAAATTTTTCAATAAAATCTAGGTTCATATTAACTTTAAAATTATAATCATGTATTTTATAATGAATTATAATATTAGCATGATCCTCTACATCAATTTTTAGTTTGCTTTTTTTTCCACCTTTGCATGATACATTTAATGGTTTATGAAATAAATAATTTGCATAATCTATTTCGTGAATAAAACACAATATTACTCCACCACCTAGTTTTTTATTTGCAGCGTAACCTTTGGAATAATCTTCATATTTGTGATGATAGGGTAAATAATAACTATTTCTTATTTTTGCGTTTAAGATTTTTCCTA
>CACAEM010000065.1 GCA_902531455.1 uncultured Pelagibacteraceae bacterium
TTTCGACTATCATTGGAGTTAATTTGTTATTACTTTTATCATTCATAGCAAATTTTTTACCAATAAAATCTTTATCCCAATTAATAAACGCATCTAAACCAGTTTCCTTAGCTGTGAAATCTGGACGATAATCTAGTGTCCAGGCGCCCCAATTTTTTTCAAGTCTCATAGACATCAGAGCTCTTAATCCAAATGGTTTAATATTAAATTCTTTCCCAGCTTCACTAAGTTCTTCATACAATTTTATCTGATAATGAGGTGCAACATAAATTTCAAAACCCAATTCACCGGTGAAAGATATTCTATTAACTATTGCTGGTACTCCAGCCACAAATATTCTTCTTGAGTCTCTAAATTTAAATTTGTCATTAGACAAATCGTCTCTTACTACTTTTTGAAGCACTTCTCTCGATTTTGGCCCTGATATTGATAACCCATGAAAATCATCAGAGCGATTTTTATAAAACAAATCGAATTTATTAATATGACTTTCAAACCATCTTCTGTGCATTTCTTGAGCCGCTCCAGATCCAAAAATCATAAATTCATTTTCATCAATACAAGAGATTGTAAGATCTCCGTAAAGTTTACCATTATTTGTCAACATAGGACTTAACGAAATTCTGCCTGGTCTAGGAATTTTACCAGCCATCACAAAATCTAAAAATTTCTTTGCATCAGGTCCTTTAAATTCATGTTTCGAAAAATTTGCCAGTTCCATTAGACCTACATTTTCTCTTACATTAATTACTTCCTTTGATACATAATTATGAGATCTTGATCTTTTTATAGTTGGTTCCTCGTAAGCATCATCTTTATTATTAGCAAACCATAATACACTTTCTAAACCAAAACTATCTCCCATCACAGCTCCTTGATTTATAAATCTATCGTATAAAGCAGTAGTCTTTTGTCTTCTGCCTTTTGGTAAAGTTTCATTTGGAAAAGTCATAATAAATCTCCTTTCATAATTTTCAGAAGATTTTATTGTTCCATATTGTGGAGTTGCATACTCTCCAAATCTTGCAACATCCATAGCCCAAACATCAATTGATGGTTCTCCATCAATTATCCATTCTGCAATACATTTTCCTACACCTCCACCTTGGCAAAATCCTGCCATTACTCCAACTGCTACCCAGTAATTTTTCATACCAGGCACAGGGCCAATTAAAGGACTACCATCAGGTCCAAATGTAAATGGACCATTTACGATATTTTTTATTCCAGCTTTTTGTAAAGATGGCATTCTTTCAAAACCAATCGCTAACCTATCTTGTATATTTTCTAATTTAGGCTCTAATAATTCATGGCCAAAATCCATGGGTGTGCCCTCAACTTTCCAAGGTGTAGATTTTGGTTCATAAGTTCCTAGCAACATTCCTTTGCCCTCTTGTCTAAAATAAATATTGCCCTCAAAATCTGTACCAATAGGTATCCTTTTATCTCCCATTGCTTCGATTTCAGGAATTGTTTCAGTAATTAAATAATGATGCTCCATCGGTTGAACTGGGAGATCAACTCCTGCTAAATGGCCAACTTCCCTTGCCCATAAACCTCCAGCATTGATGACTATTTCTGCATTAATATTACCCTTGTCTGTGAATACTTCCCATGAACCATCTTTTTTTTGTTTTGTATCTTTTACAATCGTATGAGTATAATATTTGCCACCATGAACTTTAGCAGCTTTTGCAAAAGCATATGTTACCCCAGACGGATCAACTTCTCCATCTATTGGATCCCATAAAGCTAAAAGATATCTTGACGGATCGATTAAAGGATTTTTCCTTTTAACCTCCTCTAAAGATATAAATTCTTGGTCAAGACCCATATATCTAGCTTTTGATCTTTCTCTTTTAAGATATTCAGCCCAAACATCGTTGGATGCCAAATAAAAGCCTCCGCTTGGTTTAAATCCAACAGAATGTCCTGATTCTTTTTCAATCTCTTTATACAAGCCAATTGTATATGCCATCATTCTTGAAATATTTGGATCTGATGAAATTACATGAACATTTCCTGCTGCATGCCATGACGATCCAGATGTAAGTTCGTTTCTTTCAAGAAGAATACAATCTTTTAAGCCAAACTTTGCTAAATGATAAAGTATAGAACAGCCTACAACACCACCACCTATGATTACTACTTTTGCATGATTTTGCATACTAGTATTTTATTTCTTTATTTACGTCTTTCAATGTCTTGTCTGTCCCATGGTGAAAATGTTTACTCATATCTGGCATATATTTCATAGCTATTGGTTTTTTTCCAACTGCTACTGCCATTTCTCTTACATGATGAGCCTCAGCACCACAACATATACCAATCAAATTAATTTTTTCTCTAAGACATTCTTTTGCAAATTCTGCCATTTCAAATCTGTTACAATATAAATTATCTAAAGCCACTGGAAATGCATTTCGTCCAGGAATACAATCACAACCGTGATCAGTCTGATTTAAAAATCCTGGCTCTTCCTCTGTTGTTCTATATGGCACGGGTAAACCCGCAACATGACATGAAACTTTTTTTCTTATCTTTTTTAAAAGTTTCATTGTCATTTCAGGACCTCTATAACAATTTAAACCGACAACATCTGCTCCAAGAT
>CACAEM010000066.1 GCA_902531455.1 uncultured Pelagibacteraceae bacterium
GAAACTGCTTGCATAGGTGCCCCTATATTAATTAAAGAATTAAAAAAAAGAGAAATTCATGATTGTATTTGCATAGTGGGTGAACCAACCAATATGAAAATAATAGATGCACACAAAGGATGTTATGAATATACAACATATTTTGAAGGTCTTGCAGGACATAGTTCACAACCAGAAAAAGGTGTGAGTGCAGTTGAATTTGCAGCAAAATATGTAAATAAACTATTAGAGTTAAAAGAAAAACTTAAATCTAGACAGTTAAAAGACTCTATTTTTGATCCACCTTACTCAACTTTACAAATTGGTGGAATTTTTGGTGGCATAGCGCATAATGTAATTGCAGATAAGTGCCATGTAAACTGGGAGACAAGACCCGTGGTTAAAGAAGATGGAATTTTTTTAAATAAAGAAATAGATAAATTTGCTAAAGAAATACTTTTACCAGAAATGCAAAAAATCTATCCAAAATCCTCCATTAAAAAAAGTATAATTGGTGAGATTACTGGTTTCGATAGAGTCTCAAACTCAGAAGCATGCGAATTTGTTTCGAGTATAACTGGAGATAATTCAAGAGATGTAGTTTCTTTTGGAACAGAAGCAGGTCTTTTTCAGGAAATAGGAATAAGCACTGTTGTTTGTGGGCCAGGATCAATTAAACAAGCTCACAAGATTGATGAATTTATAGAACTAACTGAAATTAAAAAGTGTATTAACTTTTTAGATGGTATAAAAAATAAATCTTTGAATTAGTTCCAACCACCAACAGATTTAACTTCCAGAAATTCAAGCAGGCCCTCTTTTCCGGCTTCTCTTCCAATTCCAGAATGTTTAAAACCTCCAAATGGAGCATCCACTGCAATACCAGCTCCATTAACATCTACCATTCCAGATCTTAATTTTCTTGCAACTCTTTGGACTTTTTCAGTATCTTGTGTTTGAATGTAGTTTGTTAAACCATAATTAGTATCATTTGCAATTTCAATTGCTTCATTCTCATTATCGAATGGTATTACAGATAGAACTGGTCCAAATATTTCAGTCCTAGCTATTTCCATTGTATTATTGACATCTGCAAAGACTGTTGGTTTTACATAATAACCATTTTCAAGTCCCTCTGGTTTACCAGGTCCTCCAGCTACTAATTTAGCACCTTCATCTATTCCCTTTTGAATTAATGTTTGAATTTTATTAAATTGTATTTCAGAAATTACAGGACCTATATGATCTCCCTCTTTATTTGGATCACCAACTTTAAATTCGTTCGCATATTTTCTTAGTTTCTCAATAGCTTCATCATAAATCGACTTTTCAACAAGCATTCGTGTTGGAGCATTGCATGATTGGCCAGAATTTCTAAAACATCTGAAAGCTCCTCTTTCAATTGCTTCAGAATCTGCATCTTTAAATATAATATTTGCTCCCTTTCCTCCTAACTCTAAACTAACTCTTTTAAAATCTTTTGCAGCATTTTGAGAAATTAATGCTCCAGCTCTAGTAGAGCCAGTGAATGAAATCATATCAACATCTGGGTGACTGGTTAATGAGTCTCCTGTAGTTGCACCATCACCATTAACTAAATTAAAGACACCTTTTGGAAATTTTGCCTCATCAATTAATTCCGCAAGTATTATTGAGGAAAGTGGTGCCAACTCTGATGGTTTTAATACCATTGTACAACCTGATGCCAAGGCTGGAATGACTTTTAAACAAACCTGATTCATCGGCCAATTCCAAGGTGTTATCAAAGCGCAAACTCCTTTTGGCTCGTATAAAATTCTCTGGTTTTTTGCGTGATCTCCTAAAGGTTTTTCAAATTCAAATTCTTTTAAATATCTAATAAATGATTTAATATGGCTAGCACCTGTTCCAGTCTGTAATTTAGACGCAAAATCCTTCGGTGCTCCCATCTCTTGAGTGATTGCATCAGTTATGTCATTCCATCTCTTTTTATATAAAACATAAAATTCTTCTAATAGTGCTAGTCTTTCATGCTTTGTTGTATATCCCCAATTTTTGAATGCTAACTTTGCGGCTATAACAGCATCATGAATATCTTCTTTTCCGCCTTGTGAAATTATTGCACAGCTTTTTTCAGTTGCAGGATTTATAACTTCGATATCATTTGAAAATTTTGGTTCAACCCATTTTCCATTAATATAAAAATTTCTTTTTTCTAACATGATTTAAGCTATTTTATCTTTATACTTTTGATGAAAAAATAATTATTAATAACACTATTATGATCGCTGTAGCATAATAAAAAGGCATTTTTTTTTTCCAAGATATTAAAATCTTAGTAGCATTATCAATTTGTTTTTTTGTTGGTTTATTTGTCATAATTTTAGTTTATCAGAGGTTTGCCAGTTTTCAATGTATGTTTAATTCTATCTTGAGTTTTTTCTGTCTCTATTAGCTTCATAAATGCA
>CACAEM010000067.1 GCA_902531455.1 uncultured Pelagibacteraceae bacterium
TATCTAGTTCACTAGAGCCAGCTTTTTTAATTTTAAGAATATTTCTTGCAAATTCAATCATTGCCATTTGCATTCCAAAACAAATACCAAGAAAAGGTATTTTTCTCTCTCTGGCATATCTGATTGCTTCAATTTTTCCCTCCGTTCCTCTTTTACCAAACCCTCCAGGTATCAATATTCCTGATACATTCTTTAATTTTGATTTAATTTCTTTTGATCTAAGTTTATCTGATTCAATTCTTACCAAGTTAACTTTAACTTTATTTGAAATTCCACCATGCGTAAGAGCTTCATCAAGTGATTTATAAGCATCTTTTAAGTTTACATATTTGCCTATCACAGCAATATTTACTGTTCTTTTTGTTTTTAAAACTATATTTGTAATTTTTTTCCATGGTAGCAAGTTTGGTCTTTTTCTAGATTTTATTTTAAAGAATTTCAAAACTTGCTTATCTAATTTTTGATTAAAGAAACTTATTGGGGCTTCATAAATAGTTTTTACATCAACTGTTTCAATAACATTAGCAATTTCCACATTACAAAATAAGGATATTTTTCTTCTTTGATCTAAAGGAATAGACTGTTGAGATCTACAGATCACTATATCAGGTTGAATTCCTATACTTCTTAATTCTTTAACAGAATGTTGTGTTGGTTTTGTTTTAATTTCATCTGAAGATTTTAAAAAAGGAACAAATGTTAAATGAATAAATAATGATTTTGATCTTCCATTATCATTTGAAAACTGTCTTATAGCTTCTAAAAATGGTAAACTCTCAATATCACCGACTGTTCCTCCAATTTCACAAATTACAAAATCTTCATTTGTTATATCTTTTTTTATAAACTCTTTAATTCTATCTGTAACATGTGGAATTACTTGAACTGTTTTTCCGAGATAACCTCCTCTTCTCTCTTTTTTTATGATATCACTATAAATTCTACCTGTAGTAATATTGTCAGATTGTTTGGCTGAAATATTTGTGAATCTTTCGTAATGTCCTAAATCTAAATCAGTCTCAGCCCCATCGTCAGTTACAAAAACTTCACCATGTTGAAAAGGACTCATTGTTCCTGGATCTACATTTAAATATGGATCCATTTTTCTTATTCTCACCTTATAGCCTTGTGATCTAAGCAAGTATCCAAGAGATGCTGATGATAAACCCTTACCAAGTGATGAAACCACGCCGCCAGTGACAAATATATATCGCGCCATGGAATTATGTTATAGCCAATGATTTATAAAAATAAAAGTATTAATTATTATTTTCTGGTAATTTAGGAGCATCATCTGCATTTTCTTCTATTTTATCAATTACAGAAGTGTTTGAAGGAAGATCTCCTCGTGAAATAATAGTTAATCCTAGACTGCAAATTATGAATAATGTTGCAACAATAGCCGTTGCTTTAGTCATAAAATTCCCAGCTGACCTTGAAAACATAAAGTTATCTTGAGATACACCAATACCTAAGGCTCCACCTTCAGATTTTTGGAACAAAACCAGCAATACTAGAATTGCTGCTAGTATTATATTTAAAATTAATAGTATGTTTTCCACGACGCCTAATTAATTGATTTTTTCATTATATCAATAAATATTTTTTCATTAGTTGATGCTCCACCAATCAAAAAACCATCAATATTCTCGATTCTCATTAAATTTTTTATATTTTTTGGGTTTACAGAGCCTCCATATAAAATCTTTGATTTTGTAAATTTTTTTGAAATCTTTAAGGTGTTTCTTATAAATCTAATATTTTTTTTTAAATCATTTTCACTAGGGATAATGCCTGTACCAATCGACCAAACAGGTTCATATGCAATTATAACTTTATTTAAATTCTTTAAATTTTTTAAACCTTCAAGTATTTGTTTTTTTAAAACATATTTTGTTTTATTTTTTCTTTTATCAATCAATTTTTCACCTATGCACAAAATGACAATTAACTTTTCATTAAGTGCAGACTTAATCTTTAAATTAATTTTTTTATTATCATTTTCTGCTCTTGTTTCTGAATGTCCAATTATAACAAACTTACCTCCTAAATCTTTAATCATCTTTGAACTTATAGCTCCTGTGAAAGGTCCATAGTTTATTTGTGTATGACAATCTTGAGCACCAATTTTAATATTTGATTTTTTTGTTTTATCTACAAAAGATTTGATCAATGTATAAGGTGGACAATAAATAATATTGGCTTTAAGTTTCTTTGTTTTTGAATAACTTATTACTTTATTTAATGAATTAACAGATTTGACTGACCCAAACATCTTCCAATTAGCAATGAAATACATATTATTATTTGTCATAAAGATTAATATAATTTATATGTTTATTTTTTTTTAGATCAATAAATAAAGACTATATA
>CACAEM010000068.1 GCA_902531455.1 uncultured Pelagibacteraceae bacterium
AAAGTCTCTTTCGAGGAAAATAAAACTTTCAATAAATCAAACGTTGAAAGATTTATTAACTTTAATAAGAAAAAATTAAGATAATAAAAAAATGGAATTAAAAGCTACAAGAGCTGCGGCTATTGGAAATTTAGAAAATTTTGTTGAAAATAATCTTGGAGAATATTCGAGGTTTAGAAATTTTGATTTTGGACCCAATAAACGATCGAATACATCTTGCTTATCAGCATACATAACACATGGGGTTATTAATGAAAAGGAGGTGATAAGAAAATCACTAGATAAATTTTCTTTTTCAAAAAATGAAAAATTTATTCAAGAAGTTCTATGGAGAACCTATTGGAAAGGATGGATGGAACTTCGATCTGGAGTATGGGATGACTATTTATTAGATTTAAAAAGAATAAAAGAGGAATTTAAAGATAATGAAAATTATTTAAATGCTATTAAAGGTAAAACTAAAATTGAATGCTTTAATGAATGGGTAAATGAACTAAAGACCTTTAATTATTTGCATAACCATACAAGGATGTGGTTTGCAAGCATTTGGATATTTACACTAGAATTACCTTGGCAACTTGGTGCAGAGTTTTTTATGCAACACTTATATGATGGTGATACTGCATCAAATACTTTGGGTTGGCGTTGGGTAGCAGGTATTCAAACTCAAGGGAAACATTATCTTGCAAGTGAATGGAATATTAAAAAATTTACAAATAATAGATTTGAAAATATAAAACTTAACGAAAATGCACCTCCAATAATAAGTGATAAAAATTATACTATTCTTCATAAAACTTTTGAAAATCCGATAAATATTGAAGAAAAAAACTTACTAGTTTTTGAAAATAACTTAGCATTTGAAATCACTGACTTTGCAATTCAAAAATTCAAAAAAATTCTTCTTATTGAAAATAAAAATGAAAATAGAAATATTAAACTCGGTGACAATGTAGTGAATTTTAAGGCTAGTTTAATTGAGGAACAAAAAAAAAGGTTAGAGGAAAAATTAATTAATTCTGAGATTATTGATATAAACGAAATTAAAAATTTGGAAAGTTGTTACTGCCTTTATCCAACAGTTGGAGAAAATTTAGATTACATAAATCAAAACTCACTAAAAAATATTGAGTTTCTTTATAGAAAATTAGATCAAAATTCATGGAAGTTTTGTAACAAAGGTTTTTTTAACTTTAAAAAATATATTCCTAAAATAGTTGAAAACCTTGTATAAATTGTAATTGAAATTTTTTTAATTTATGAGATAAAAATGATATGCAAAACCCACAAATATTAGAAATAATCGATAATTTAAAAGGTAGAAAAAATTACGAAGAAAAAAAAGCCTCTAAACTAGGGTTTAAATCTCTTTATGCATATTTTGAAAACAAACTTTTACAAGAAAAAATTACCCTAGAAGAAAGTGCAAAAGAGTTGGAAATAGCAAAGGCTGATGCAGAATTATTAAAAGAAGAAAAAAGCAAACCAAAAAAAACTTGCGGCTGTTGTTAAATGCCTAAACTTTTTAAAGACTGAAATTCACCAATTTTAAAAATAATTGCATTTTCTTTTTTAAAACCATATTTTTCTGCATTATCTTTAAATCTAATTGGAGGTTCCATAATTGGCTCTAAAGATAAAACAAAAGTTCCCCAATGCATTCCTAATACTTTTTTGCTTTTTAGATCTCTGGCGATGCTTAGAGCCTCTTCGGGGTTAGTATGATAAGAAGATTTATCTTTATTTGGAGATAATGGATAAAAATTATAAGCACCAATATTAATAAAAGTTAAATCAATAGGCCCATACTGCTCACCTAATTCTTTATAAATATTTCCTACACCAGTATCACATGCAAAAAGTATTTTTTTATTTTTATACTCAATTAAAAAATTTCCCCACAATGTTTTATTAGTATCTGTCAAACTTCTTTTTGACCAATGCACCGCGGGAACTAATGTTACTTTTAGATCCTCATTAATCTTAATTTTGTCATACCAATCCATTTCGTTGACATCTTTATATTTGTTTCTAGTAAAATATTTTCCAAGTCTTAAAGGAAGTAGAACCTTTGCATCTTTAAAAGGAAATTTTCTTATTGTTCTCATATCTTGGTGATCATAATGATTATGTGTCAGAAGAAATAAATCAGTTTTTGGAAGTTCATCTAAGTTTAAGGCTGTTTTGGTAAATCTTTTTGGACCAAAAATTAAAGGTCCTGCATTTTTTGAAAATACTGGATCAGTTATTATTGTTGTATTTCCTAGCTTAATTAAGAAGGTTGCATGTCCTATCCAGCCAACATAATCGTCATTTTTTAGATTTTCTAAGTCTGAAAGTACTTTTT
>CACAEM010000069.1 GCA_902531455.1 uncultured Pelagibacteraceae bacterium
AAATTTTTGGAAAACTATGGCTAATAGTCCAGAAACATTAGAAAGAACCTGGAGATCATTACAGCAAGTAATGGGAAAAGGTGAATTAGATCCTGCTGTTAAGGAACTTATTTATGTTGCAGTTTCAATTACTAACAATTGCGAATATTGTATTAAATCTCATTCTCTAGCTGCCAGAAAAAAAGGTGCGACAGATGGAATGATAAACGAAATGATCGCAATTGTAGGAATGGCAAATGAAACAAATCGTTTGGTTGAAGGCTATCAGGTAGAAGTAGACGACTTTTTAAAATAAAATGAATTTTGATTTTGTTTACAAAATATGTACAAAATCTGAGTGGAGTGAGGCAAAACAAAATAATATTTTTAAAGGCACTGCATTAGATTTAAAAGATGGTTATATCCATTTTTCAGATAAAGATCAGATCAATCAAACACTAAATAAGTTTTATCTTAATCAAACTAATTTAATAATTCTTAAAGTGGATGCTCTAAAATTAAAAAATCTGGTTTGGGAACAATCAACTGATGGCAACATGTTTCCACATTTATACTCAGATCTAGATTTAGATTTTGTAGTTAAAGAATATATAATCGATTTAAAAGATGACGGTAAGCATGATCTGCCAGATGAACTTTAATATTTAATTTGATTTTCCAACTAAATTAACGATTAAAACTCCAGATATAATTAATATTAGACCTATAATTGTAAAAAAGTCTGGAATTTGATTAAATTTATAAATACCAACAATTGAAGTAGCTATTATACATAAGCCTGCAAATGAAGCATAAGTTACGCCAACAGGAATAGTTTTCATAACTAAAGACAGAGTATACATGCAAGCAACTATTGTTATTGCTGTAAAGACACTTGGTAAAAATATTGTGAATCCATTTGCAGCCTTTGCAAAACCATTTGATGCAGTTCCAAGAGCTACTGCAACAATTAAAATTATATAAGCAGTTAAATTACTCATAATTAAATAATAATATATCCTTAATTATTATCTACAAACTTTTCTAATTTATTTAAATGTTATAGGACCGACCATTCCACTTTCATAGTGACCAGGAATGTTACATGCCATTTCTAAAGAGATATCTTTTGAAAACTTCCAAATAATTTCTCCTGTTTTATTTGGCTCTAGCATTACACTATTTGCGTGTTTGTGGCCCAATGAATGATCTTTTTTAGACATTTCTTTCATTTTTTTATGATCAATTCGGTCACCTAAAAGAATATCGTGTTCAATTAATCTTGCCATTTCGGGTTGGTGATCAATATGCATCTTTTTAGTGCCAATATTGTATTCATGCACCAGTTCACCTAAATTTTTAACAATTATTTTTACTGTTTCACCTTTTTTAACTTGAATTGAACTTGGTTCATAATAATTGTCATACATCTTTACTTCTATTACTCGTGTAACATCATTTGGATCGCCCTTAGACCCAATCATCTTCATTGAAGCTGCATTAGAATTAAAGGCGACAATAATAATTAAAAGTATAAGTTTTTTCATTACAGATCAGGCGCTCTTACTATTTCAAATCTTAAAAGCTTATTATTTGAAATTATACCATGAAACATGATTGTATCTGGATTTTTATCAGTATCTTTCCATTTAAAAGTACCAATAAGTCTTTTGCCATCTTCGTAAATAGACACAATGTCAGAGACTATACCTGGTTTTGTTTTAATCCAATCCAAACTTTCTTGTAATGTATCAAAACCTTTTTCAGGCTGGTGAAGATTTATATGCTTAAAGTTATCGTCAAGTAATTTTGAAATTTCTGTTGGATCTCCAGACTTAAAAGCATTACTCCATGTAGTTAGTAAAGATTGAATTGTTATTGACATAAAATAAATTTATTTAGGCATTGGTGTTGCGCCAGTCTCTAAACTCATAATTTTTCCATTATCATATTTGTAGACTGCCATTACTGCTTCAGTGTTTCCATCATCAAATGTTACGAATGCATGGTGTACACCAACTTCATCATTTTCATATACAACTCGTGTATCTCTTTGGTTAATATCTCCACTCATAGCCCATTTGATCACTTCAGCTTTACCTAAAGTATTTCCTG
>CACAEM010000070.1 GCA_902531455.1 uncultured Pelagibacteraceae bacterium
AAAAAGGAATTAATTCTTCATCAAGCTGTTCGACTTCAATCTTTTCCCAAATATTCTCAGATATAATTTCATCTTTATTTTTATTTGTTATAAGTAAAACCTTGGCCCCTCTGGCTATTACTTCCTGCATGTTTGAAATTGTTTTTTTGTAATGCTCATCTCTTGGGGCTAGAACTACAACAGGCATACCTTCTTCTATAAGGGCTAATGGCCCATGTTTCATTTCACCAGCCGGGTAACCTTCTGCATGTACATAAGCTAATTCCTTAAGTTTTAAAGCTCCCTCTAGAGCAATAGGGAAAGAATATCCCCTTCCTAAAAACATTGAACCTTTTGCTTCTGCAAAAGTTTTGCTAATATTTAAAATTTTTTGATCAATTTTTAAAGTTTTTTTTGTAGAATTGGATAATGTTAATAAATTTTTAATTTTAAATTGATACTCTTTTTTTGAAATACATTTTTGATCAAAAGAAATTTTAGTTGATAGAATATATAAAACTAACATTTGACCAATAAATGCTTTGGTTGAAGCAACACCAACTTCTTGCCCACAATAAATTGGTAATACTAAATCAGCATCTCTAGCTATTGAACTTTCAATAACATTTACAACGGCACAAGATTTCATTTTATTTTTTTTACATAAACCTAATGCTGCGTGAGTATCAGCTGTTTCCCCAGATTGTGAAACAACAATATAAAGACAGTTTTTCTTAAATCTAACTTTTCGATATCTAAATTCAGAAGCTATATCAACGCTGACATCTAAATTAGTATTTTGTTCCATCCAATATTTAGCCATTAAACACGAGTGGAAAGCTGTTCCACAACCTATTAGCATTATCGATTCAATAGAGCTTATTTTCCATGGAAAATTATAAATATTGATTTGCTTATTATGTTTATCAACGTACTCATTTATACAAGAAGTAATCGTTGATGGTTGTTCATCAATTTCTTTCTCCATAAAGTATTTGTAATCACCTTTATCGTAGTCGATTTCAACTTTAGACAAATTCATCACTTTTTTATTTACTTTAGTGCCTTCAGTATCAAAAAATTCAATTTGGTCTTTTTTTACAATACAAAATTCTCCATCATCTAAATAAGAAATTTTATTTGTCATTGATTTTAATGCATATGAGTCTGAACCTAGGTAATTTTCATTTGGACCATAACCTACAGCCAATGGAGACCCTCTTTTTGCTCCTACCATAAGATTACTTTGATCTTTAAATATTATACCTAGCGCAAAACTTCCATGAAGTTTGTTGAGAACTTTTATTATTGTATCTTTTAATGAATTCTTTTTTAGATATTCAGTAACTAAGTGAGCTATTACTTCAGTGTCAGTTTGAGATTTAAACATGTAACCTTTTTTTTCTAAAAACTTTTTCAATATTGTTGAATTCTCGATAATTCCATTATGTACTACAGAGACCTGCTCTGATGAATGTGGATGAGCATTAATTTTACTTGGTTTACCGTGCGTTGCCCACCTAACATGACCTATGCCAATATCACCTTTAAGATTAAATCTAGATATATCTTTTTCTAATACTTCAACCCTACCTTCACATTTAACTTCAGCAATATCTCCATTAACTAGTGTGGCTATCCCAGCTGAGTCGTACCCTCGATATTCCAGTTTTTTTAATGAGTTTATTATTCTTCCAGTGACCTCTTTTGAACTAATTATACCTACTATTCCACACATTTATTTTTTTCTTTTGTAATTTTTAATCTCTATCTGTTCAACTCGTGTTAAAGCTAGTGCCTTTTCTGAAACTTTTTTAGTTATAACTGAACCAGCACCAATTACACTTTTTTTTTCTAGCTTAACTGGAGCAACTAAGGATGAATTAGATCCAACAAATACATCATCATTAATTATTGTCTTACTTTTTTTTATTCCATCATAATTACATGTTATTGTTCCTGCACCAATGTTTACTTTTTTTCCTAAATTTGAGTCTCCGATATATGAAAGATGATTTAATTTTGAATATTTTCCTATTACACTTTTTTTTACTTCAACAAAATTTCCAACTTTAGATCCAG
>CACAEM010000071.1 GCA_902531455.1 uncultured Pelagibacteraceae bacterium
TATCAAATATGTTTAATGTTGGAGTTGCTTACCAGGCAGGCTTAATACCAATTTCAGCTTCATCAATTGAAAAAGCAATTGAATTAAACGGTGCCAGTGTAAAAGATAATATAGATGCATTTAGATTTGGTAGACACTATGAAAATTTAAAAGATGAAGTTACACATATAATCAAAGATGAGCCTGAACTATTAGAAAGTTTTGAGGCCAAATATCAAAATAGATTTAAATTTTTAGAAAATTATCAAAATATAAAATATGCAATAAAATTTGAAAATCTTGTAAGCTATGCAAGAAAGATAGATAAAAACATAGGAAATGGAAGTCAATTCTCAACAGCAGTCCTAAAAAATTATTTCAAATTGATGGCATACAAAGATGAGTATGAAGTATCAAGATTAATGACAAATAAAAAATTCGTAGATGATATAAACAAAAACTTTGAAGGTGACTTTAATTACAACTTTTATTTAGCTCCACCAATATTCAGCAAAAAAAGCAAAGTAGATGGTAAATTACTCAAAATAAAATTTGGTAGTTGGTTATTTACTGTATTCAAATTACTTTCAAAATTTAAATTTTTGAGAGGTACAAAGCTTGATCCATTTGGTTATTTAAAAGAGAGAAAAAAAGAGAGAGAATTAATAAGAGACTACAAGCAAATTATTAATAATATAGGAGCAAAAATAAACAAATCAAACTATGAAACTGCAGTTAAAATAGCATCGATACCTGATCAAATTAGAGGTTTTGGACATGTTAAGGAAAAGAATATAAAAGAAGCTATAACCTACAGAACTGATTTACTAAATTCTTTTCATGAAAACACTTAGTCCACTATATTTAGCCTCTCTTTATTTGGTTTTAGCATGTTTATTTTGGGCAGGCAACTTTATAGTAGGAAAAGCTGCAAGCATTATTGATATCCCCCCGATATCTTTAAATTTTTATAGATGGTTTTTGGCTTGGTTAGTTTTACTTCCGTTCACTTATAAAGAATTATTAAATAACAAAAAAATTATAATAGATAATATTTTTTTATTTTCATTGTTGGGAATTTTAGCTGTAACAGTTTTTAATTCAGCTCTTTTTTACTCACTCAGACACACACAAGTTATTACTGGATTGCTTATGATCTCAACGGTTCCAGTTATGATTATATTATTTTCATCTTTACTTAGAATAGAGAAAACAAATTCATTTCAAATTATAGGTGTAGTTCTTTCTCTTACAGGTGTCTTGTTTATTATAACTAAAGCAAATTTAAATAATTTATTAAATTTATCGTTTAACAAAGGAGACATTTTTGCATTAATTGCAATGTTTGCATGGTCACTTTATTCAGCGCTTTTGAAAAAAAAGGATTTTAATCTGTCTCCAATTTCTCTATTGCATGTCGTTATAACTTTTGGAGTAATTTTTCTTATTCCCATGTATTTTATAGATTATAGTTTGGGTAGTGTAATTAAATTACAATCCTCTTTTTATTTAGTTTTATTTTATGTTGTTTTTTTTCCTGGCCTGATCTCATTTTTGTTTTGGATAAAAGGTGTGAAACTCATTGGAGCAAATAGATCTGGTGTTTTTCTTCATTTGATGCCAATTCTAGGTGCAATTATGGCTATGATAATTTTCAATGAAAATATTTTATTTTATCATTTCTTAGGTGCAATTTTCATAATTGCTGGTATTACAATCTCGAACAAAAAAACTCAAAATGCTTAAGGTAGCCATTTTAGACGATTATCAAAACGTTGCTCAAGAATTTATAGATTTAAAAAATCTCTCATCAAAGTTTGATATTGAGATTTATAGTGAACCTTTTGAAAATGAAGATGACGCTATTGAAAAATTAGAACAATTCGAAGCCTTACTTATTATGAGAGAAAGAACTTTAATAAGTTCAAATCTCATTAAAAATTTAAAAAAACTTAAATATATTTCAACAAGTGGAATGAGAAATAAAGCAATAGATCTAGATGCAGCAAAAAAAGCAAAAATTATTGTTACTGGAACTGAGATAAATTCAAATCCAACTTGTG
>CACAEM010000072.1 GCA_902531455.1 uncultured Pelagibacteraceae bacterium
ATTACAAAATAATGACGCGCTGACTTATGCTACAAATCAACATGATTCTGTTACCGCAGTATTTATTTTTAATAGTAATATTTTCGATCATAAAAGAGAGGCTCAAAAATGGTGGGTAAGTAAATCCCTAGAAAATTTTAAATCTGATTTAAAAAAATTAAATATTGGATTGGAAATAATTAAAGATGATGAAATAAATTTTTTTTCTAAAATAAAATCTAATAGTAAAATATCTGTTTATTGGAATAAAGTTTATGAACCTAATGAATTAGAAAAAGATAAAAAAATTTGTGCTGATTTTTCTAAGAAGAATATTGATTTTAAATTTTTTAAAGGAAATGTGCTTAATGAATATAATAAAATTACGAAAAATGATGGCACACCTTTTAAAGTCTACAGTCCTTTTTGGAGAAATGCAGAGCAATTTTATTTAGAAAGACTGCCTGATAACATAAACAAAGTTAAGAGGTGTAAAAAGATAAACACATTGTTCAAAAATCAAATAAAATCTGAGGATATTTTACCTAAATCTGATTGGTATAAGAAATTTGAAAAATATTGGGAACCTTCTGAGCAAAAAGCCCATGAAAATTTAGATAATTTTGTCAACAAAAGCATACTTAATTACGGTGTTGATCGTGACTTTCCATCAATTAAAGGTACGTCATTACTTTCTCCATATATTAGAAATGGACAAATAAATGTTGGAGATATTTGGCAAAAATGCAAAAAACTAAAATCAAATAATGTGAGTATAAAAAAATATACCAATGAAATTGGTTGGAGAGAGTTTTCACATAGTCTTATAAATTACTTTCCACAAATGCTTAAAGGAAACTTAAGAAAAGAATTTGATAAGTTTCCATGGGTAAATAATTCTAAATTCTTAAATGCATGGAAAAAAGGAATGACAGGTTATCCAATTGTTGATGCTGGAATGAGAGAATTGTACGAAACAGGATGGATGCATAATAGAATTAGAATGGTCGTTGGATCTTTTCTAGTGAAGCATTTAAGAATTAATTGGAAAGAAGGAGAAAAATATTTCAGAAATTGTCTTCTTGATTTCAATGAAGCAAACAATGTTGCACAATGGCAATGGGTAGCTGGATGTGGTGCAGACGCAGCACCATATTTTAGAATTTTCAACCCTATTTTACAGGGTGAAAAATTTGACAAACAGGGAGATTATGTAAAAAAATGGGTTCCTGAATTATCAAAAGTTCCACCAAAATTTATTCACAAACCATGGGAAATGGAAAAAAAATATCAAGAAGCAATTAATACTATCATTGGCTCGAACTATCCAATGCCGATTGTTATTCATGAGAAAGCTAGGGCAGATGCTTTGAGTGCTTTTCAATCAATTAAGAAAAAAAATTAGTCTCCAATAAAATGATGAATTACAGTTCTTGTTGTTGCCTCTAACCTGTGTTCAAACAAATATATACCTTGCCAAGTTCCTAGCAGTAATTCACTATCTTTTATACTCAATGAGATTTGATTATTGGTTAATGCAGACTTGATATGGGCTGGCATATCATCTTTTCCCTCAGTTGTATGGACATACAACTTGTTGTCCATGGGTACCAATTTATCAAAATAATTAATTAAATCTTTTTGTACATCTGGGTCAGCATTTTCTTGAACAATTAGTGATGCACTAGTGTGTTGTATGCTGAGATTAATTATTCCACTTTTAAAGTTACTATTATTAATCCATTCTATTGTTTCATCAGTAAACTCATAAAGTTTTTGACCATTTGTATTAATTTCTAGATTGTAAAATTCTTGTTTCATACATTAATTAAAGTTTTGTGATGTTAATTCATGCAATCGACTAACTGTTCTTTTAAAAGGCTTTTTCATACTATTAGTGGATACGAGAGAATTTAATTCAACTTCTGATTTGATCATCAACGGTATTTTTTTTTCATAAATTATATCGATAAAAGTAATAAACCTTTGTTGCTGGTTAGAATTACTTTCATTAAAGTTAGGAAGATTTTCAATAAAAATAAAGTCGCTTTCGTTCGCA